>JBCBRF010000090.1:0-15146 GCA_039819865.1 Pseudomonadota bacterium
ATCATGATCCAACGGCGGCGACCCGCGGCGCTCGCGGCGCGGAGCCGCAGCCGCTCCTGCTTCACCACCGGATCGAGGGCGAGCGCCGCGTCCGTGACCCGCGGCAGACCTAAGGTCAGATCGTAGGAGAGATCTTCGGTCTGGACGCCGAAGGCGATCCGCGACGGGCCCTTGGCGCGGGGGCGGGCGGCGGTCTCGCGCTCCTCTTCCGTGCGCCAGGCGGCTCCGGCCCACATCGCGGAGTCCATCCCGCCTTCCCGCGCCAGCTCCGCCGCGAGATCGCCGACGGCGGCGGCGCGGATCAGTTCGAGCGCTCGGTAGAGCGTGGATTTGCCGGAGCCGTTCGGGCCGGTGACCACCGTGATCGGCGCCAGATCGACCGAGAGCGACCGGATCGCCCGGTAATTCTCGATCGAGAGGCGCGTGATCACCGCAGGGCCAGCCGACCGAGGCTCACCCGGTCGCCGCCTCCGCGCCGGGGTCGACCGCCTTCGCGACGCCGACCATGGCGGGGCGGAGCAACCGGTCGGAAATCATGAAGCCCACCTGCATGGTCGCGACCACGCAGCCGGGCTCGATCTCCGCATGCGGCTGCTCATACATCGCCTGGTGGCGGTTCGGGTCGAAGCGCTCGCCCGGCTCGGGCTGAATCGGCGTGATCTTGTGCTTGGCGAACGCGTTCAGCAGCTCTTTCAGGGTCAGCGACACGCCATTGAAAAAGCCGGGCTCGTTGGCTTTCAGGTCCTCGCTCGCGTGTTGCAGCGCCTGGTCGAGATTGTCGTAGACCGCGAGCACGTCGCGGGCGAGCTTCACGCCGCCATAGGTCTCGGCGTCGCGACGGTCCCGCTCCGCGCGCTTGCGGGCGTTCTGCAGATCGGCCACCGCGCGCAGCATCTGATCGTTCAGCGAGGCGACCTCGGACTCGAGGTGGGCGATGCGCCCGTCCTGGTCGTGTGCGGACGTCGCGCCAGGGGCGGCCGCCTCCGCGCTTTGATCGTCCGAATCGGCCTCGACGTCGTGCACGCGAACCTCGCTCTCCTTGGCGCCGTCGCGGTCAAAGGAGGCGAAGGCCTCTTTCAAGGTGGAGCGTTCGGACGCCGGGTCTGCGCTCGCAGCCGTATCCTGGTCGGACTTGTTGGGTCCGTCGTCGGACATGCTCATCCTCCGTTCGCCGCCCCTCGATCGATCAGAAGGCGGCCCATCAGTTTGGCGGTGTAGTCGACGATCGGAACGATCCGACCGTAGTTGATACGGGTCGGACCGATAACGCCGATCGCGCCGATCACCTGTTGCTCGGCGTTCATATACGGCGAGATGATCAAAGAGGAACCGCCCATCGAGAACAGCTTGTTCTCCGCGCCGATGAAAATGCGCACGCCCTCGCCCGCCACGGCGAGGTCGATCAGCTGGGCGAGATCCTGCTTGGTCTCCAGATCCTCGAACAGACGGCGCATGCGATCGATGTCGCGGCCGAGCTCCGGGTCGCCGATCAAGTTGGCGCGGCCGCGGACGATCAGCCGGTCGGGCGTGACGACCTCTGCGCCCGTCGTAACGTCCCAAACGGCGATCCCCGCCTCGACCAGCCGGTCGGCGATCTCGCCCATTTCGCGGCGGCGCTCGGCGATGACGGCGGTGAGCGCGGCGCCGGCTTCGACGAGCGTTTTGCCGCGCAGGCGCGCGTTCAGATAGTTCGCGGCTTCGCGCATCGCGGACGGCGTCACGCCGTTCGGAGTCGCCATCAGGCGGTTCTCGATCGAGCCGTCCTCCTTGACCAGGACCACCAGGGCCTGGGCGTCCGACAGCGCCACGAAATCGATATGCTTGATCGGCGAGTCTTCCTTGGGCGCGACCACAAGGCTGGCGGCGCTCGCCAGGCCTGAGAGCAGAGAGCCCGCCTGGTCGAGGATGCCCTCCATCGATCCCGCATCCGGCCGGGCGCCAAGGCCGCCCTCGATCGTCCGGCGCTCCTCCTCCGACAGGCCGCCGAGCTCGAGCATGCCGTCCACGAAGAGGCGCAGGCCGTGATGGGTCGGCAGGCGGCCGGCGCTGATGTGCGGGCTGTCGAGGAGGCCGAGCTCCTCGAGATCCTGCATCACGTTGCGCACCGACGCGGCCGACAAGCTGTTGGACAAACGCTTGGAGAGCGTGCGCGAGCCGACCGGCTCCCCGGTTTCGAGATAGGTCTCGACCAACCGACGAAAGATCTCTCGGCTCCGGGCGTTCAGATCGGCGATGCTGGCGCGTGACTCCTGCATAGACGGTGTTCAGATCTCTTTTTGCTGCCGAAAGATAGCTAGGAAGAACGGAGCAGCGGGTCAATCAAGGGCGCGCTGGCCGAGAAGCGCGGCCTCAGCCCTGCGCGCCGAGGCCACGGCGGCTGGACGAGCACGGATGCGGGCCGGTATGGGGTCGCTTCGTCTTTGAGGAGAATCCCATGCGTCCTTCCGGCCGGGCCCCCGACATGCTCCGCCCGATCAGCCTCGAGACCGGCGTCGCCAAGCACGCCGAAGGCTCGTGCCTTGCGAAGTTCGGCGACACGCACGTGCTCTGCACCGCGTCGGTCGAAGATAAGCCGCCGCCCTGGCTGCGGGGCTCGGGGCTCGGCTGGGCGACGGCGGAGTACGGAATGCTGCCGCGCTCGACCCACAGCCGGAACCGCCGCGAAGCGACGGCCGGCAAACAGGGCGGGCGGACCCAGGAGATCCAGCGGTTGATCGGGCGCGCACTGCGCGCGGTGCTCGACCGGCCCGCGCTCGGGGAGCGGCAGATCGTGATCGACTGCGACGTGCTGCAGGCGGATGGCGGCACGCGGACGGCGGCGATCACCGGCGGCTACGTGGCGCTCCATCTGGCGCTCCAGAAGATGCTCGACGCGGGCGATGTGAAGTTCCTGCCGATCGACGGGCAGGTCGCGGCGATCTCGTGCGGGATCGTCGGCGGCAAGCCGGTGCTCGATCTCGACTACGCCGAGGACAGCGACGCCGAGACGGACGCGAATTTCGTGATCACCGGCGACGGGCGGCTGGTCGAGGTGCAGGCGACGGCGGAGGGCGCGCCGTTCTCGGAGGCGGAGCTCGGGGCGATGCTCGCGCTTGCGAAGGCCGGCGTCGCAGAGCTGGTCGCGGCGCAGAAAGCCGCGATCGAGGCGGCATGAGCGCGGTCCCGAAATGGACGGGCGGGCGGCTGGTGATCGCGAGCCACAACGCCGGCAAGGTCCGGGAGATCGGAGCGCTGCTCGCGCCCTATGCGGTCGACGTGGTTTCGGCGGCCGCGTTCGGACTGCCGAGCCCGGAGGAGACCGAGACGACGTTCGAGGGCAACGCGCTGATCAAGGCGCGCGCCGCCTGCGAGGGGTCGGGGCTGCCGGCGCTCGCGGACGATAGCGGGCTCGAGATCGACGCGCTCGGCGGGGCGCCGGGGATCTACACCGCGGACTGGGCGGAAACGCCCGAGGGTCGCGATTTCGGGATCGCCATGGCCAAAGCGCATGAGCGGCTGCTCGAGAGCGGCGCGCCGGAACCTTGGATCTGTCGCTTCGTGTGCGCATTGGCCATGGTCTGGCCGGACGGCGTGGAGGCGGTGTTTCGCGGAACCGTAGCCGGGCGCTTCGCCTGGCCGCCGGCGGGCGATCGGGGCTTCGGTTTTGATCCGGTGTTCGTCCGCGACGGCGAGACCGAGAGCTTCGCGGTGATCGGGCCGGAGCGAAAACAGGCGCGCGACCACCGCTCGGACGCGTTCGGACAGTTGTCGGCGGCGGTGTTCGAGCGCTGAGGTCGCCCCCGGGGTCGAGGGAAAACATGTTGAGGGGAGAAGGGCCATGACCCGCAGACTGATCTCTTCCGGCTCGCCGTTCGAGGCGCGCATCGGTTACTCGCGCGCGGTGACGCAGGGGCCGTGGTGCTGGGTGTCGGGCACGACGGGCTATGACTACGCCACGATGACGATGCCGGAAGACCCGGCGGAGCAGACGCGGAACTGCCTCGATACGATCGAGAAGGCGCTGGTCGAGGCGGGGTTCGCGCTCTCGGACGTGGTGCGGACGCGGTACTATCTGACCTCTGTGGCGATCTACGACGCGGTGATCCCGGTGCTGGGGGAGCGGTTCGGGGCGATCCGGCCGGCCTCGACGATGGTGGTCTGCGATCTCACGATGCCGGAGATGAAGATCGAGATCGAGGCGGACGCCTATCGGCCGTGATCATCGGAAGCGCTTCGACGCGGTCGCTTCGGGTCGCGTGAACTCGAATCACGTGGACTCGAATCACGTAAACTTGGGTCACGCGAACTCGGGTCACGTGAAGAAGATCAACGCGACGGCGATCAGGACGGCCATCGACAGCGCGGCGATGGCGGCGCCGCGGGCGGCGGCGTAGGCTCGGATGTAGAAGTCATAGCCTTCGTCGCCGGTCTCCGAGTGGCGGACGACGTGGACCACGTCGTCGCCTCGGACCTCCGTGTCCTCCTCGAGCACGAATCCCGCGATGCTGGGCGCCCAGATCGCGCAGAGGGCGGCGAAGGCCGCGTTGTAGGCGACCGCGCCGACGCCGAACGCCATCACCCACCAGATCCAGTCGAAATCAGTCTCCGCATAGGCCCAGAGCAGGGCGAGCGCAAAGGCCGCAGCGCCGGCGGCGATCGATGCGCGCCAGAGCGTTCTCAGACGTCCGATGCTCGGCTTCGCGGCGGTCATGGCGGGTCCTCGATCTCTCTCGCGGCGGTCGGCGCAAAAACGGAACCCGCTTGGCGGGCGCAAGATTATTCGTCTTGACCCGGCGGCGGGGAGCGCAGACTTCGCGCGCATGGGAACCGGTCTGGTCATCGAAAAAGGCGTGGGCGCGGCGCCCGCCTCGGCGGATTGGCGCGCAGGCGGGTTCGGCGTCTATGTGCACTGGCCGTTCTGCCAAGCGAAATGCCCCTATTGCGATTTCAACAGCCATGTCTGGCGGGAGATCGACCAGGCGCGCTGGCGCGCGGCGTTGATCGCAGAGCTGCAGGCGGCGCATGCGACGGCGCCGGATCGGGCGGCGGACACGGTGTTCTTCGGGGGCGGAACGCCGTCCCTCATGGCGCCCGACACGGTCGCAGCGGTCATCGGGGCGATCGATGGGCTCTGGGGCCTGTCGCCGGGGGCGGAGATCACGCTCGAGGCCAATCCGACCAGCGTCGAGGCGGGGCGGTTCGCGGGCTATGCGGCGGCCGGGGTCAATCGGGTGTCGATGGGGATCCAGGCGCTCAATGATCGGGACCTGAAGGCGCTCGGACGCATGCACTCGGTCGCAGAGGCGCGTGCCGCGTTCGAGATCGCGCGGGCGCATTTCGCGCGGGTGAGCTTCGATCTGATCTATGCGCGGGCAGGGCAGAACGCGATGGCGTGGGCGGCCGAGCTTCGCGAGGCGCTCTCGATGGCGGTCGACCATCTGTCGCTTTACCAGCTGACGATCGAGCCGGAGACGCGGTTCTTCGATCTGCAGGCGGCGGGCAAGCTGACTACGCCGAACGACGACTGCGCTGCGGAGATGTACGCGGCGACCCAGGAGATCTGCGATGCGGCGAGCCTGCCCGCCTACGAGGTCTCGAACCATGCGGCGCCGGGCGCGGAGAGCCGGCACAACCTCGTCTATTGGCGCTACGGCGATTACGCCGGCGTCGGGCCGGGCGCGCATGGGCGGCTGACGGACGCCGACGGGCGCTGGGCGACCCAGACGATTCGCGACCCGGCGGATTGGCTCTCCGCAGTGGAGACGCGGGGCGACGGGAGCGAACCGCGGGCCCTCGTCCCGCCGCGGGCGCAAGCCGAAGAGATGCTGATGATGGGTCTGCGGCTGTCCGAGGGGGTGTCGCTCGACCGGTTCCGCCGGCTTGCGGGGACGGATGTTCCGCCGGCGGCGCTGTCGGAGCTGGTCGAGGGCGGGTTCGTCCACGTCGAGAACGACCGGCTTCGGGCGACGGCGGCCGGGCGACCGATCCTGAACGCGGTGCTGCGGGCGCTTCTGGCTTGATCTTGCGGGCCGTGGTCAGCGGCGCGGCTTCCGGAGATACACGTAGAGCGCGCCGGCGCCGCCATGCCGGATCGACGCCTGGAACACGCCCACCACCAGCTGGGCGAGCGGCGGCGTCGCGAGCCAGTGGGGCGTCTGGCTTTTCAGGACGCCGGCGCCCTCGGCATGCTCGCGCATCTCGTAGCCCGACCGTTCCCGCGTCCGGCCGCCTTTGCCGGTGATCACCAGGACGCAGCGGCTGCCGGCGGCGTGCTCGCGCATCAGGAACGAGGTCAGCGCACGGTGCGCGCGGTCGGCGGTCATGCCGTGAAGATCGATGCGGGCGTCCGGCACGATCTTGCCCTGCTTCAGGCGACGGGCGGTGTTGCGGTCGAGGCCCGGGGTCGAAAGGCCGAGCGGGCGTACGGGCGTGGGCGCGCGGTCGATCGAGATCCGCGGCTCCTTCGCGCCAAGCGGTTTTAGCCGGAGCGCAGGCGGCCGGGGAGGCGGGGGAGGGTGGTCGAAAACCCGATCCGGCGTCCGGGGGCGCGGCTTCGCCGACTCGTCCGTGGTCGTGGGGACGCGGTTCCTCGCCTCCGGCTCGAGCGGCGTGTCGTTGCGCGTCACGTTCCGCCACAAGGCGATCTCGTCGGCGGACAGTTCGCGGCGACGTCCTCGCCGGGAACCGCCGCCGCCGGAACTCATGATCCCGCCCCCGTCAGGCGAGCGAGCAGCGCGTTCGGCAGCAGGACGGCGACGGTCGCCGGTTGGTTGACGCGGCCCGCCCGATCGCCGGCGTCCGCGCCCGAGCCCCAGTAGTAGTCGATCCGCTGCGGGCCTTTGATCGCGCTGCCGGTGTCTTGGGCGACGACAAGGCGCGCGCCGTCGAGCTCCGGGCCTTGCGTCGACACCCAGACGGGCGCGCCAAGGGGGGTGTAGTCGCGATCGACGGCGATGCTGCGGCCGTCGGTCAATTGGACGCCCAGGGCCCCGATCGGACCGGCGCGGTCGTCCAGACCGTCAAGGGGGCGGAAAAAGATGTAGGAGCGGTTTGCGGCCAGCGCCTCGCGACCGCGCTCGGGGTCCTGGCGATAGAAGGCGCGGATATAGTCCGCCGAGGCTTGGCCAGGCCGCGCCCAGCCGCGGCGCACCATCGCTTGGGCGACGGAGGCGTAGGGATGGCCGTTCTTGGCGGCGAAGCCGATGCGTTCGGCGGAGCCGTCGCGGTATTCGAGCCGGCCGGACCCCTGGATGTGGAGGAAAAACAGATCGACGGGGTCGGCGAGGTAGGCGATTTCGAGGCCCCGGCCTTTCAACGCGCCGGCGTCGATCTCGCCGCGGGTGGCGAACGGGCGAAGGTCCCCATTCGCCGAACGGACGCCGTAGCCCTCCGCGCCGCCTTCGACCTCGGGCGGGGTGCGGTAGATCGGGTGGCGGTAGCGGTCAGTCGGCTGGCGGCTCGCGCGGAAGATCGGCTCGTAATAGGAGGTCGCCTTGCCGGCGTTGTCGGGGTCAAGGCGGACCGGCGTGAAACCCACCTCGAGGAACGCGCGCATGGCCGATGGGTTCAAGCGATCGGCGGCGTGGCAGACGTCCAACCAGTCCGCCCTGCCGCCGGCGAAGCCGCCGATCGGGGCGTCGCTCCGCAGAGCGCGGATCTTGGCGCAGGAGCGGCGGAAGGCGAACAGGGCGGCGCCGTGGTCGTCATCGGCCCAGCCGGTCAAATCCGCGTAGTCGAGAATCTCGACGTCGAGGCCGGTTTTTCGGTCGACATACAAATTCCGATCGCCCGAACCCGCCCCCGAACCCGACTTCGGGATCAGTTGCGCGGTCTCGGCGCTGGGCGGCGGGGCTTTCTCCACTGTCTCCGGTCCGCTGGCGCAAGCGGCGGTCAGGGCCGCGAGAGAGAGCGCCGCGACGGCGCGAAATGTCGACAGCATCTCTCTCGGCCCCTCATTCGCCGGTCGCGATCAGCGTCCAGTTCGGGTTGTTTCCGCCCATGATGCGGCCGAACGTCCAGGTGTCGCCGATGCGGCGCACCGCACCCGGATCGCCTTCGACGACCTCGCCTTGGGCGTTACGGACGACCATGACGATCTCGGCGACGAACTTCACCGCGATCTCCGCTTCGCGACTGGTCTCGTTAAAACTGGCGTCGACCGGCTCGGCGCTGCGGATACCGACGAAGCGCATGTCGACGTTCAGCTTTTGAGCGGTCCGCTGGTCGATCGCAGCGGCGAAGGCCTGGTAGACCTCGTCGGCGAGGAAGGTCTTCAGCGTGCTTTTGTCGCCGGTCTCGTAGGCGATCAGCAGCATCTCGTAGGCGCCCTTCGATCCTTCGACGAAGTCGCGTAGATCGAAGCCGGGCTCCGCGGTCTTGATCGCCTTCAGCTGCTGACCCAGCGGGCTGTCGATCTCCGTGTAGGCGAAAATGTCGGCGTCGGCCTGATCGTCGCCGCGTCGCGGCATCGTCACGACGTTGCCGGCATCCGAATCGGGCTCTGCGCCGTTCTGTGGCTGTTCGGTGCGATCCGTGCGCGCGTATTTCTCCGGCTTGTCGAATCCAGAACGGTCGCCCAACACGCTGCGCAAGCGGAACAGCAGGAAACCCGCCACGATCGCCAGGATCACAAGGACAAGGAGGTCGTTGTCGTTCATCGGTGCGGCGTCCGTTCCATCTGTTAGGCGTGCTGTTCGCCTATATAGGGCGCTAGGGCTTCGATCGCCCCTATCGGCGCTCGAGTTCGAAATCCGGCGTCGGTATCAGCGCCAAAACTCCTCAGCGTCGAGACTCGCGTTTACGGTACCCGTTCATTCAAGTCCACGATGGGCCGGTCCGAGGGCCCGCGTCGCGGCGATCGCGAACGCCAAGGTAGGGGAAGAGCCTTCATATGCCGTTATTTCTGATCCTGATGGCGGTGCCGTTGATCGAAATCGCCCTGTTCGTCACCATCGGCGAACGGATCGGGCTTTGGTGGACGCTGGCGAGCGTCGTCGTCACCGCGGTTGTCGGGACGATCGCTCTCAGATCGCAAGGGTTCGCGCTGCTTCGACGCGCGATGAGCGCAGAGGCGATCAGCAACGCCCCCGACCTCCTTTCCGAGGGCGCCTTGGTTCTGGTGGCCGGGGTGATGCTGCTGACGCCGGGTTTTCTTACGGATGCGATCGGCCTTGGGTTGCTGGTCCCGCCGGTCCGGCGCATGGCGGCGCGGTTCGTCGTCAACCGTTCGACGATCATCGTCTCGCGGCGCCGCGCGGACGGCGCGGACCGCCGAACCGAACAGACGACGCGCGGGCCTGAAACTCGTTCGCATCCGCAGTCGAACGATCGCTCCAACCCAAGCCGGCCGCACGCGCCTCACTCGGCGGGACTGCGGTCGCGGCCGCCACGTCCGGGAGCGGGCGATGTGGAGGACGCCGTTGAGATCGACCCCAAGTCTTCCGGTTCGCAGCAATAGAGCGTCGTCGCCGGCTGCGGCGACGGGGGCGACCGGGGCGCTAGGCGTTTGGATTCAAACCTGTTAGGCGTCCGCCGCTGGATTTACGGAGGATGCGCATGTCTGACGAGACCTCGAAGTCGACCGAGGCGGCCGAGAGCGGGGCGCAAGCTCAGCTTTCGGTGCTGTCGCAATATGTTCGGAACCTGACTTTCGCGAACACCGCAGCCGCCGAGGGCGCCGCGCCGAGCGGCAAGCCCAATATCAACGTGCAGGTGAATGTCGACGCCAAGCCGCTGGGCGAGGATCGCTACGCGGTCGCGCTGCGCACGGATGTCGGCGCTACCGCCGACAATGCCGAGGTGTTCAAGATCGCGCTCGATTATGTCGGCGTGTTCCAGCTTTCGAACGTGCCGCGCGAGGCTTTGCAGGCGGTGCTGTTGATCGAGTGTCCGCGTTTGCTGTTCCCGTTCTCCCGCCGCATCGTGGCGGAGACCAGCCGGGATGGCGGATACCCGCCCCTGATGCTCGATCCGATCGATTTCGCAGCGTTGTATCGGCGGCAGCTGCAGCAGGCGGCCGAGGCGAAGGCCGACGCGTGAATTCAGGCGTCAGTCCGTCCAGCCGGGCGCTTTGATCCAAATCGCCGCGTCGCCCATCTCCGCGATCAGCGCGCGATGGGCGGCCCGCTCGCCCTCTGAGATGCGAGAGCGCCGCGGCCGCCAAGCCTCTACTCGCTGTTGAGCGGCCGGGTCGTCGCCTTCGACGGCGCCGCGCGCCGCTAACGCGAAGCCCGGCTGACGGCCGCCGCGCAGCTCTAGATACACTTCGGCCAGAAGCTCGGCGTCCAGGAGCGCGCCGTGCTTCTCGCGGGCGCT
Source organism: Pseudomonadota bacterium (assembly GCA_039819865.1). Taxonomy (GTDB): domain Bacteria; phylum Pseudomonadota; class Alphaproteobacteria; order Rhodobacterales; family Rhodobacteraceae; genus JBCBRF01. The sequence goes on from JBCBRF010000090.1 coordinate 10,294, forward strand.
GTTGTCGATGTTGAAGCGCCGACAAAGCGCGTCGAGGTTGGCTTGCGATCCCGGGAACCGCTTGCGCGCGATCTTCAGCGTGTCGACGACCTTGTCCAAAGGCAGGGGCGGGCGTTTGGCGCGGCCGAGCTCCATGTTCAAAAAGCCCATGTCGAAGCTCGCATTGTGAATCACCAGCGGCGCCCCGTCGACGAAGCGCAGGAAGTCGTCCGCGACCGCTTCGAACTTCGGTTTTCCCCGGAGCATGTCGTCGGTGATGCCGGTGATGGCGCTCGCCTCCGGAGACATCGGGCGGCCAGGATCGAGATAGACGTGGAACCCGTTCGAGGTCGCCACGTGATTGATCAGCTCGACGCAGCCGATCTCGACGACCCGGTCGCCGCCCAGGGCTTCGAGGCCAGTGGTCTCGGTGTCGAGAGCGATCTCGCGCATGGCCGTCTGCTCCGATCTTCGTTATGAGCGGCTCGCCGCCTTCTGCCGTAGATCGCTCAATATCTTGCGTACCTGCGCGCGAGCAACCTCTAAACCGTGATGCGTCTCGACGAGATAGTCGGCGCGGGCGCGCTTCTCCGCATCGGGGGTTTGGCGCGCGAGGATGCGGTCGAGATGCGCTTCGGTCATGCCCGGACGGGCCAGCGCTCGCGCTTTCTGCACCTCGGCCGGCGCGGTCACGACGACGACGGCGTCCATCTCTTGGTCAGCGCCCGTTTCGAACAAAAGGGGTACATCGAAAAGGATGATCGTTTGGTCGTCGGCTTCGGCCGCGCGCTCGAAGGCGTCTCGGTGGGCTTTGACAAGGGGATGGATCGCCGCCTCGATCCGACCGAGCAACGCCGGATCCTCGGCGATCGCCGCCTTCAACGCTTCGCGATCGACCCCTGCGGCGGAGACGGCGGACGGAACCAGGGCGCGCAACGGTTCGGACGCCGCGCCGCCAGGGCCGTAGAGTTCGTGGACGGCGGCGTCGGCGTCGTGCACCGGCGCGCCTTCGTCGCGGAACATGTCCGCGGTGGTCGATTTTCCCATCGCGATCGAGCCGGTCAGGCCGACGCGAATCACGGCAGGTAGCCGGGAGTTTCGAGAACTGCGCGGCGCAGCTGCTCGTCGACCACCGGCCGTTCGCCGAACCAGCGTTCGAAGCCAGGCCGCGCCTGGTGAAGGAGCATGCCCAACCCGTCGACGGTCGTGGCGCCGGCGGCGGCGGCGGCCCTCAGGAAAGGCGTCTCGAGAGGGACATAGATCATGTCGGTGGCGACGACGTCCGGGCTAAGGGTCGGCCATTCCAGCTCGAGCGGGGGTTGGTCCGCCATGCCGAGCGTGGTGCCGTTCACCAGAAGCGTCGCGCGCTCCAGATCCGCCGGACCGGGCGGCCAGGCGTGCGCGGAGGCGCGGTCCGGCGCGAGGGCGGCGAGGGCGGCCGCCTTTTCGATCGTGCGATTGAAGACCCGGAGTTCCGCCACATCGGCGTCGAGTAGGGCGGCGGCCACGGCCAGAGACGCGCCGCCGGCCCCCAGCAGCACGACGCGAGCGCCGGATGCGGTCGTCAATGGGCTCCGCTCCAAAAGATTGGCGAGGAAGCCGAAACCGTCGGTGCTGTCGCCGCAGAGCGTGTCGCCTTCCCACCAGAGCGTGTTCACGGATCCGCAGCGCTCCGCGATCTCGGTCCGGCTCTCCGCCAGCTCATATGCGGCCACTTTGTGCGGGGTGGTGACGTTGAAACCGAGAAAGCCCGTCTCGCGTCCGAACGCCACCGCAGCGGCGAAGGACGAGTCGGAGACTTGAAGCGGGACGTAAAGACCCTCGATGGCGTGGCGCTTCAGCCAGGTGTTGTGGATCAGGGGCGATTTCGAGCGCGCGATATGGGCGCCCAGAACGCCAGCCAGTCTGGGTTTCGTCATGCCGCTCCGTCCTTTGTCGGCTCCGAGAACGGACCCACACCATGTTCTCGCAGGGCGTTCAACAGCCACAGCATGGGCAGGCCTAGGGCGGTGAAATAGTCGCCGTCGAGCCGCGAAATCAGTGCGAGGCCCAGGCTCTCGATCTCGTAGCAGGCGACGGATCGGATCACGCCGTCGCCCGCCGCCAGGAGATAGCGATCGATCTCGGCGTCGGAGAGATCTCTGAGGGTCACGTGGACGTCGATGGCGGTTTCCGCCAGCACCTCTTGGTCGGCGACCACCGCGCAACCAGTCGACAATCGGTGGGTCGCGCCACGCATTGCGCGTAGGCGGGCGCGGGCCTCATCGAGCGTTTCGGCTTTCGACAGGGGCTCGGACCCGTCCAAGAAAAGGCCCTGGTCGGCGCCGACCACCACGGCGCCGGGACGTCGGAGCGACACTTCTTTCGCTTTGGCGCGGGCCAGCGTTAGCGGGATCACAGACGCCGCGCCGCCCGCCATGATCCAAGACCGTTCGACCGCGCGCTCGTCGAGCGTCGCCGGCGAGACCTCGAAACGCAGGCCGGCGGCGCGCATCAGATCGGCCCGAACAGCGCTGCCGGAGGCGAGAACCAATCGGGGCATCGCGGGTCCTTTGGGACGGGGGTCGCCGAGGCGGTGTTAAGAACTTGTTAATGTTCCCAGGCGCCACTGACGGCAAGAGCCGCATGTCCTGCACAGGCGAAGCAGCCGGTCCCGCGAGCGTTCCGATTCCGATCTCCGGTCGGGCCAAACCGTTCCGAACGGCGCCTTTGGGACTCACAGTTTTCCAGCGCGGCGGCGAGGGCTCGTCACGGGGAAAAGCGATTCCGCGCGCCCTCTCCAGGTCTCGTGTGCGACACAACCGCTCGTATTGGCGATCAGGTGCGGCGCCGGATGGCGCCGTTCGATAGGAGGATCACTGTGTGGATTGAAATGTGTCGCATGGGCTGACGCACGGTTTTCCCGAATATCCCATGCCCTACTGACCCTACTCTCTTTTTAAAGATTCTTGATAATGAAGAAGAGTGAACGAGCCCTGTCGCGTGTCCTCGCTGGAGAGCGGGTCGATCCAGCGCCCGTCTGGTTCATGCGCCAGGCGGGACGATACCTGCCGGAGTACCGGGCGACGCGGAAGACGGCGGGGAGCTTCCTCGATCTCTGCTATAATCCTGAGCTGGCGACCGAGGTGACGCTGCAGCCGATCCGGCGGTTCGGGTTCGACTGCGCGATCCTGTTCTCCGACATTCTCGTGATCCCGGATGCGCTCGGACAGGATGTTCGCTTCGAGGAAGGGGTCGGTCCGGTGCTCGAGCCGATCCGGACGGCGGAGCAGATCGCAGCGCTGGAGCCTGATCGCGTGCTGGAGCGCCTCGAGCCGGTCCTGGAGACCGTTCGGCGGGTGAGGGCGGCCCTGCCCCCTGAAGTGGCCTTGATCGGCTTCGCGGGGGCTCCCTGGACCTTGGCGACCTATGTGGTGGGCGGACGGTCGTCGCCCGACCATGCTGAGGCGAAGCTGCTCTGGTTGCGCGATCCGGAAGCGTTCGAGCGTTTGATCCGGATCCTGGAGGGGAGCGTCGCCGCGTTTCTGCGGGCGCAGCTCGATGCGGGTTGCGATGCGGTGAAGCTGTTCGACAGCTGGGCCGGCAGCGCGCCCTATTCGCTCCGAGAGATGGCCGTGGTCGGGCCGGCGGAGCGCATCGCGGCGCAGCTGCGCGCGGGGGAGGGCGGCTCGCCTTTCATCGCGTTCCCGAAGGGGATCGGCGGCGGTCTCGCGGAGTACGCCGCTCGGGTTCGGCCCAACGCGATCGCGATCGATGCGCAGACCGATCCTCGTTGGGCGCACAGCGTGCTGCCCGAGGGCATGGCGGTCCAAGGCAATCTCGATCCGGTTCATGTTCGCGCGCCGATCGAGTGTCTTGACGCGGCGGTCGCGGATCAGAAGGCGGCGTTCGCCGATCGTCCCCACATCTTCAATCTCGGGCATGGCGTCACGCCCGACACCAGCATCGACGCGGTTGCGCGGATCCTGACGCTCTGGCGCAGCTAGGCCGGCAACGAAATCTTAAGGCTCTTGGCGCACAGGGTTACGAGCAGGCGCGCCCTGCGCGGTCGGTCGAATTGACAGTTCGGCGACGGCGACGTACCTGAGCGCATCATTCGCCGCCGCGTCCTGCGGCCGGTTTCTTTCTAAAATTGGTGTTTGCATGGGGTCGGATGTAATCCGTCTTGATGACCTTAAGGCGAAATCGCCTAAGGATCTGCTCGAATTCGCTGAAGAGCTCGAGGTCGAAAGCGCGCATGCGATGCGCAAGCAAGAGCTAATGTTCGCGATCCTCAAGCAGCTTTCGAGCGACGATGTCGAAATCGTCGGTAGTGGCGTGCTCGAGGTGTTGCAGGACGGTTTTGGGTTCTTGAGGTCGGCGGAGGCGAACTATCTCGCCGGGCCCGATGATATCTATGTCAGTCCGAACCAGGTGAAGCGCTTCGGTTTGAAGACGGGCGATGTCGTCGAAGGCTCGATCCGCGGTCCCAAAGAAGGCGAGCGCTACTTCGCGTTGGTGAAGGTCAACACCGTCAATTTCGAGTCGCCCGACTCGCAGCGTCACAAAGTGCATTTCGACAATCTGACGCCGCTTTATCCGGACGAGCGAATTCAGATGGAGATCAGCGATCCGACGATCAAGGATCGGAGCGCGCGCGTGATCGATCTGGTGGCGCCGCTCGGCAAGGGACAGCGGGCCCTGATCGTCGCGCCGCCCCGGACCGGCAAGACTGTGCTTCTGCAGAATATCGCGCACTCGATCACGGCGAATCACCCGGAATGCTATCTGCTGGTGCTGCTCATCGACGAACGGCCTGAGGAAGTCACGGACATGCAGCGCTCCGTGCGCGGCGAAGTGATCAGCTCCACCTTCGACGAACCCGCCTCGCGCCA
>JBCBRF010000091.1:0-15088 GCA_039819865.1 Pseudomonadota bacterium
AGCGCCAATAGAATAGAACGCGCTCCGTGCGGCCGGGCGCGAGACAGACGCGTCAGATACGCGGGCGGGGCGCCATGGTCAAGCGCCGGGCCGCGAGGGCCGAATAGGCGAGCGCGCCCGCCGCGAGCACGACCGAGAGGCCGTGCGGGCCGAGCACATCCATCGCGACGCCGACCGCGGGCGGGCCGACCAACGCGCCAAGGCCATAGGCGGAGACCATCGCCGCGTTCGCCGCCGCGAGCTCCGCCCCTTGATAGCGCCCGCCGAGCGCGGTGAGCGAGATGGTGTAGAGACCGGCGGCGACGCCGCCCCAGCTCAGGAACAGCACGGTGAGCGCCGTGGGCGACCCCACCAGCGCGGGGGCGAGCGCTGCGACCAGCACGCAATAGACGCCGCAAGCGAGCAGCAGCGGCCGCTCGGGCGTGCGGTCGGCGGCCCAGCCGAGCAGCGGCTGGAACACGAGCCCGCCGAAGGCGATCGCGGCGGCGAGCGTCAGCGCCATGTCCTCCGTCATGTCGAGGCGCACGCCCCAGACCGGGACCAGGCCGATCGCGCCGAATTCGACCGCGCCGAACAGGGCGACCGCCCAGATCAGGCTCGGAGCGCGGCCGGCGAAGCGCCAGAGCAGGAAGAGGTCTTCGCGGATCGGCCGGGCCTCTCCTTCGTCCGCCTGCGGCGCGCCATCGGCGCCGGCCGCGAGGGGCAGGAGGGCGGCGAGGCAGATCGCAGCCCCGATCAACCATGGCGTCCAGCCCTCGGTTCCGATCAGCGCCAGCAGCGCCGGGCCGCTCGCGAACCCGAGAGACAAGGCGGCGGCGTAGAGCGCCACCACGCGGCCGCGCCGGGCGGGGGGCGCGGAGGAGACGATCCAGAACTCGGAGCCGAAGAACAGGCCGGCGGTCGCGATCCCCAGGGCGAGGCGCGCGACCAGGCGCCACCAGTAGTCGTCGAACAGATAGAACAGCGGCAGCCAGACCGCAGCGGCGATCAGGCAGACGCCCAGAAAGGCGGCCACCCCGATCCGGGCCATGAGCCTCGGCGCCAGCGGCGCGCCGAACAGCATCGCGAGGGAGGCCATCGCCGTGTTGACGCCGATCCAGAGCCCGTCGACGCCCTGCGCTTCGAGCGTCAGGCCGATCAGCGTGAAGCTGAGGGTCGCCGAGGCGCCGAAGACGCCCACGCAGGCGATCGCGCCGACGAGGCCGCGGCGGCGCGCCGGATCCGCGGTCGCGAGGGCGTCGGTCACAGGGCCACGAACTCCGAACCGCCGCCGGCGTGGCGGAAGAAGGGTACGGGGCGATCGGGCGGCGGGCCCTGGTCCGGCCGCCAGCCGCCGTCCAACAGGCTTTGGATCTCGGCGAGGACGACCGCCGTGATGAAGGGCAGGTCGAGCGCGCGGGCGTCGGCGAGGGGCGCCCAGGTCAGATGGGACAGCTCTCCGGAGGCGGCGGAGAAATCGTCGGGGTCGCCGATCACGGCCGCGGCGCTCGCCAAGAAGAAGCGCGCGTCGAAGCGGCGCGGCGGGCCGGGCGGCGTGATCGCGCGGAACACGAAGCGGAGCGCGCCCGCGTTCGGGCCGAGACCGTCCGCGCAGAAGCTTCGCCAGCTGTCGCCGAGACCGTCCGCGTCCGCCGCGGCGGGCTCCGGATCGGGGCGGGCGGCGAGGCGGAGGCCGGTCTCCTCGAAGGTCTCGCGAAGCGCGGCGTGGGCGAAGGCCGCGGCCGGGCGGTCGGCGGGGCTTTCTTTGGCGAGGCGCGCGGCGCAGGCCGCATCGAGCCGCCGGGCGGAGGGCGCGGCGGCGTCGTCCGCGTCCACCGCGCCGCCAGGGAAGACGAACTTGTTCGGCATGAAGGCGGCCGCCGCGCCGCGCAGGCCCATTAGGACGCGCGGCTCCGGGTCCGCGCGCAGCAGGATCAGGCTCGCGGCGTCGCGCACGCTTGGGTTGGCCTCGGACCGGGGCCCGCCGGTCTCGGGCGCGGCGGCACGGGCGCCCGCGCCGGACCGCAAAGTCAGGGGCGCTAGGATCATGGCGTCTCTTTCGTGTTGGAGCGCCGAATTTGGCGCGTCCGCGTCCGCGCGTCCATCTGGGCGCGTCAATCTGGCCGCTCCGACTTTGGCGCGCCGACTTTGCCGCGCCGACTTCGGATCCCGCCGCCCCTCGCGAAATCGCGATCTCGAGCCGACGGATCTGGTCGTGCACGCCGTAAAATGGCCGTATCTACGGAGAGCGGCGTCGAGGCGTGCTCGGCCGCCTCGTTCAGCGATACGGGAGCGTGCGAAAGATGAACAGGTCAAACCTTGCGGCGGCGCGGCGCCCGACGCGCGCGGCTCTGTCCGGCGCGCTGCTTGGCTCCGCAGTCTTCGGCTCGGCGCTCTTCGGCTCGGCGCTCTTCGTCGCCGCGGTCTCCGGCGCAGCGGTTCTCGGCGGCGCCGGTACGGCCGCGGCCCAAAGCGGGAATTGGGACGACGGGTCCCAGGTCCAGGGGTGGGGCGGACAAGCCGCCGCGCCGCAATACGGCCGCGGCGGCGGGCGCGGCGCCCGATCCCCCGAGGAGCGCGTGCAGCGGATGTTCGCGCGGTTCGACCGCAACGGCGACGCGCTGCTCGACCGCGGCGAGATGTGGGAGATGGCGACCCGGATCGCGTCGCGCCGGCTCGAGCGCAGCGACCGGAACCAGGATGGCGCGATCGACGCCTCGGAGCTCGAAGCATCGGGCAAAAACCGGGCGGCCGAGCGGCTCTCGAGCGGTCGGTTCAGGGCCGACGCGAACGGCGACGGCTACCTGGCCGCCGAGGAGCTGACCACGGCCGCGCTCAACGGGATGCTGCGCCGCATGGACCTCGACGGGGATCGCCGTCTGGCGGCGGCGGAGGCGATCGAAGCCCTCGAAAGCGGTCGTGGTCGGGGTGGGCGCGGCGGTCGTGCGGGAGGAGCCCAACTGCGATGACGGCCTCGCATTCCGCGCATTTCGCCGTTAGCGTCCCGCGCGGTCGCGTCACGGTTCGGCGCGTGCGCGAGAAGGTCGTTGATGAGCTCCGAGGATCCGAGGTCGGAAGGCGAGGCCGGGCGGTCGACGCCGAGCGCCCCAGCCGGCGTCCCGACGCGCGCCTCCGGGGAGGCGTCGGCGACCAGCGGAGTTCGGCTGAACGGAACCCGGTCGGCGGTTTCGGAGGGCGCGGGCGGCGCGGAAGCGGGCGCTCGGGACCCGGAGGCCGTGATCGACGAAGCCCTGCTCGCGCGCTTCGCCTCGGGCGATCAGTCGGCGGCGCGCGACCTCACGGCGCGGCATACGCCGCGGGCCCTCGCGCTCGCCTTCCGGATGCTGCGGGATCAGGCGGAGGCGGAGGACGTCGCCCAGGAAGCGATGTTGCGCGCTTGGCGCATCGCGCCGGATTGGCGACCGGGCGGCGCCAAGTTCTCGACCTGGCTCCATCGGGTGACGTTGAATCTTTGTTACGATCGACTGCGCAAAAAGAAGGGCGCGCCGCTCGAAGACGCGCCGGAGCCCGAAGACCCGACGCCATCGGTCCAGGCGCAGCTGGAGGAGGCCGATGGGGCGGCGGCGCTGCGGGCCGCCCTCGATACGCTGCCGGAGCGGCAACGCGCCGCCATCATCCTGCGGCACTACGAGGAGCGGTCGAACCCGGAGATCGCCGAAGCGCTGGAGGTGAGCGTCGAGGCGGTCGAGAGTTTGCTGGCGCGCGGACGGCGCGCGCTGAGGGCGGCCTTGGAGCCGCAGAGACAAGCGCTGCGCGAGCGATAGCGCGGCGGACGGAATGGGCGGCGCGTCCGCCCCGTCGACGCCCCGCGGCGTCGGCGCATCAGAGGAGAGACCCGTGATGGCGTCGAACACGCCGAACAGAGAAGGGCCGGGCGCCGAGGTTATGGCCATCGAGCGCTTCGAGGATCTCGCGGCCGCCTATGGTCCTGTGATCGCCGACTGGCCGGGCTCGGTCCAAGACGCGGCCACGCGTTTCGTCGCGCTGCGTCCGGAGGCGGCCGAGGCCGCGCTGCGCGACGCGGCGGAAATGGACGATCTGCTCGCGCCGGCTTTCGCGGCGAGCGCGCGCATGGACGCCGCGCCCGCGCCTTCAGCGGCGCTGATGGCGCGGATCTTGGCGGATGCGGCCGTCGAGGCGCCCGCGCCGACCGTCGCGTCGCGCCGTCCCGCCGCGGCGGAGGCGTCGTTCGGCGCGCGCGTTCTGACGCTGCTGTTCGGCGAGGCCAGTCCGTTGGCGGCCGGCGCGCTCGGCGGCGCGATCGGGGTCGCGGCGGCGGCGGGCCTCGCTGTGGGGATCGCCAGCGCGCCGGCGCCGGTCGACGAGACCCGGGTCGCCGATGGCGCCGCGCTGATCGAATACGCGTTCGCGTCGCCCTCGAACGGCTTGTTCCTGCTGTCCGACGACGCGCTCGATGATGACGATCTGGCGGATCTCTGAGAGGGTCGCGCGTCGATGATCGAAAGGAGCCCCGCCGTATGAGCGCCCCCGAACCGAGCGTCGAAGGATCCGGCGGTTTCGACCGCTTCCTGCGAAGCCCGTTGCGGCTGGCGCTGGCGGCGTCGCTGATCGTGAACGTGTTTCTGGCCTCCGCCTGGCTCGGCCGCGCGTCGCAGAGCGTCGGCGCGCCGGAGAGCGTGGCGGTTGGCCTTACGGGAAGCGCGAGCGATACCGGGGCTGAGGCGAAAGCTTCCGGCGACAGCTCTTCGACGGAGGCGGGCCGGGGCCGTTCGCGATCCAATCGGTCGTGGTGGGTCGAGCGCTTTCTCCGCAACGCCTCGCCGGAGCTGCGCGCCCTGGTCGAAGAGGCTCAAGACCAGAACACCGGCGATTTCAGCAGTTATCGCAGCCAACTCCGCGCGCTCGGGGACGAGCGGCTGAAGCTGCTGCGGTCGCAGCCTTTCGACGCGGAGGCGTTTCGCCGGAACCAACAGGCGTCGATGGATCTGGTGGTTCAGATGCGGTCGATGTCTTTCGAGGCCTTCGCCGAGGTCGCCGAGCGCGGCGACGACGCGATTCGGGCGGAGCTCGCGGATCTGTTCGAGGCGCAGTATCGACGCTGGCGGGAACGTCGGCGCCAGCGCGAACAGTCGCAGACCGCGCCGCGCTCCAACACGGATTGAACCGCCTGGGAGATCAGGCCACCGCCTCGTCGAGCGTCAGCGGCTGATCGGAGAGAGTCGCGCGGTTGCGGCCCTCCGACTTCGAACGGTAGAGGGCGACGTCGGCGCGTTGGATCACGGTCGCGGCGTTCTCGCCGTCGCGCAAGGTGGCGACGCCGATGCTGACAGTCACCTTCAACGGGGTCGGGGCGGCGCCGTCCGATCCGACGAGAAACGGGGCCTCCGCGACAGCCACGCGCACGCGTTCCGCCGCGATCATCGCGGCTTCGGCGTCGGTTTCGGGCATGGCGATCATGAACTCCTCGCCGCCCTGGCGGGCGATCAGGTCGACGCCGCGCACGCATTGCCGCATGCGCTGGGCGAACTCGACCAGGACCGCGTCGCCCGCGGCGTGGCCATGCTCGTCATTGACCCGCTTGAAGTGATCGAGGTCGAGCAGCATCACCGAGAGCGGCTGGTTCGAGGCGCGGCTGTGCTCGATTTGACGTCCGAGATGCTGATCGACGTAACGCCGGTTGTAGAGCCCGGTCAGCGGATCGGTCAGCGCCATGCGCATCGTGTTGTAGACGTTCTCGCGCAGACGGTCGGCGTAGGACTTGCGCAGCAACTGGGAGCGAACGCGGGCGACCAGCTCGTTCTCGTCAAGCGGGCGGAGGAGATAATCGTTGGCGCCGAGATCGAGCGCTTTGGCGATGGTCTCGTTGTCGCCGTCGTCGACCAGCACGATCAGCGCGGTCTGGCGGGTCTCGGGGGTCGAGCGCAGCTCCGAGCAGAGCCGGAGGCCGTCGGTGTCGCCGATCCGATCGGAGATCACGAACACGTCCGGCGCGTCGCGACGCGCCGCGGCGAGGGCGGCGTTGCGGCTGTCCGTCATGCGGCAGAAGACCGGGAGGCGCGCCGAAAGCGCTTCGCTGATCGCGCGGGCGCGGGGCTGACGGCTCTCGACCACGATCACCCGGCCGCTCGGATCTTCGGTCGCGCAGGGCGCGCCATAGGCGTCGCCGAGGCCGAAATCGCGGAAGGTGTCGCCCCGCATCCGCAGTTCGTCGATCATCATCTTCAGCCGGACCAGGCTGCGGACGCGCGCGAACAGGGCGAGATCGTTGGGGGGCTTGGTCAGAAAATCGTCGGCGCCCGCCTCGAGGCCGCGGACGCGGTCGTCCGGCTGGTCGAGCGCGGTGACCATCACCACGGGAATGTGCGACAGCTCGGGATTGGCCTTCAGCCGGCGGCAGCACTCGAAGCCGTTCATGCCCGGCATCATCACGTCGAGCAGGATCAGGTCCGGAAGCTCGCGCTCCGCCACCTCGAGCGCCTCGGCGCCGCTATAGGCGGTCAGCACGTTGAAATACGAGGCCGTCAGCTTCGCTTCGAGGATCTTCACATTTGCGGCGACGTCGTCGACGACCAAGACTTTGGCGGACATGGCGGGCCTTCACCTGTTCGGCGTGCAGCTTGCGCCACAAGCATCTGTGGATCAGTTCAAGAATTGATTGACGGTGGCCAAAAACTTCGGGACCGAGATAGGCTTTGAAATGTAGGCTTCGCAGCCGCCGTCGCGGATCTTTTCCTCATCGCCCTTCATGGCGAAAGCGGTGACCGCGATGACGGGGATGTGGGAGAGGTTCTCGTCTTCCTTGATCCATTTGGTCACCTCGAGACCGGAGATCTCGGGCAGCTGGATGTCCATCAGGATCAGGTCTGGGATCTCGCGCCGCGCCGCTTCGAGCGCGGTCACGCCGTCCCCGGTCTGCAGGATGCGGTGACCTTGCGCGACAAGAAGATCGTGAAAGAGCTTCATATTGAGCTCGTTGTCTTCGACGATCAGGATGGTGTTCGCCATGGGCGCTCTCCGTTGCCCGCCGCGGCCCCGAGCTTCGCGAGGCCGGCGGGTATTTCGAGCGCTATTTAAAAGGAGCGACCTTAAAGTTCGCTTTCATTAGCGGATGAAGGTGGTGAACAATTGGTGGAGATTTGTTGTAAACAGTGAGGTCTTGGTGATTTCTAGAGAGGCGGCAATGGAGATCGGCCAGAGCGCGCTGGTGCATCTGGCGGGGCGGCCGGAGGACCTTGGCGGCTTTCTCGGCGCGAGCGGGCTCGACGCCGGCGCGGTGCGCGAGCGCGCGTCGGATCCGGAGTTTCTCGGGTTCGTTTTGGACTATCTCATGAGCGACGACGCGCTGGCGGAGAGCTTCTGCTTGGCCGAAGAGCTGTCGGCCGAGCAGCTGGCGGCCGCGCGGGCGGCGTTGCCTGGCGGGGATGCGCCGTTTTGGCTTTGAAGCGGCGGGCGCGCGTGGCGGCGAGAGGGGCGAGATGCGGCTGGACCTGAGCGGCGGCGAGGAGCGGCGGGCGCCGCAGCCGATCAAGCGATACGGGCTGGCGGAGGAGGTTCTGCCGCAACTGCTCGCGCTCAAGATCGATCCGGACCGCCCGATCCTGGCGGTCGACGCCGACGAGGTGCTGCTGCATTTCGCTCGGCATTTGCAGCGATTCATGGCGGGCGAGGGCTATCGGCTCGATCTGAGCGAGTACCGCCTCGATGGCGCGATCTCCCGCCTGTCGGACGGTGCGATCCTTTCGAAATCAGAGGGTTGGGCGCTGATCTCGCTCTTCTTCGCGCGCGAGACCCGGACGCAAGAGATCGTCGAGGGCGCGGCCGAAACGCTGGCCGCGCTGGCGGAGGATCCGTCGCTCCGGGCTCAGGTGCTGATCCTGACCAATGTGCCGCAAAGCGCCCGGGCGGCGCGGGTCGCCAATCTGGCCGGGCATGGGCTCGGTTTTCCGCTGGTGGCCAATGTCGGGGGCAAGGGGCGGGCGCTGCGGTATCTGTGGGATCACAGCGCCGCGCCGGTGGCCTTCGTCGACGACAGCGCGCTTCAGCTCGGCTCCGCCGCGACGCGGGCGCCGGGGGTCGCGCGGGTGCATTTCGTCGCCGATCCGGATCTGAGGCGCGTCGCAGGGCGGGTCGAGCACGCCGAGCATGCGATGGAGAGCTGGCCGGCGGGCGAGAGGCTTTTGCGCCGCCTGCTGACCGGTTGAGCCCGAGCGCTCCTGAGGCGAACGTTCGCGGAGGAGCCCGGGGCGTCTGGGGCTCCCTAGTCGCCCTGAGCGGACTGTCGGAGGGAGCGAAAGGCCGTCTGGGCTCTGGACGCGCGGGCGGCTTTCAACCATAAAGATCGTCATGCCAATTCCTGCTTCGTTCCTCGACGAACTGAAATCCCGGGTCTCGATCGCCGACGTCGCCGGTCGCTATGTGACCTGGGATCGAGCGAAATCGAATTTTCCCAAAGGCGACTATTACGCCTGTTGTCCATTCCACCACGAGAAGACGCCGAGCTTCCACGTCGACGACCGCAAAGGCTATTTCTATTGCTTCGGTTGCCACGAGAAGGGCTCGGCGCTCGATCTGGCGATGAAGCTCGGAAATATGGCGTTCCGGGACGCGGTCGAAGACCTGGCGCGGGGCGTCGGGATGACGATCCCGGAGGAGGACCCGCGGGAGCGGGCGCGCGCGGCGAAACGGTTGGAGCTCGCCGACGCGATGGAGGCGGCCGTCGGGTTCTTCCGCCAGATGCTCCAGAGCGGGCCGGGGGCCGAGGCGCGGCGCTATCTGGCCGAGCGGCGTGGGCTCGATCGCGAGGCGATCGATCGGTTCGAGATCGGCTTCGCGCCGGACGCTTTCGAGGCGCTGACGCCGGCGCTGGTCGATCAGGGATTCTCGCCGGATCAGCTGATCGAGGCCGGGCTCTCGAAGCGCTCGGATCGGGGGCGGGCGCCCTATGACCTGTTCCGCAATCGGATCATGTTTCCGATCCGCGATCCGAGGGGACGCTGCATCGCGTTCGGCGGGCGGGCGATGTCCGCGGAGGACGCCGCCAAGTATCTGAACTCGCCGGCGACGCCGCTCTTCGACAAGAGCCGGACCCTCTACAATCTCGGGTCCGCGCAGGTCGCGGCGGCGGCCGGCCAGCCGCTGATCGTGGCGGAAGGGTATATGGACGTGATCGCGCTCGTCCGCGCCGGTTTCGAGGGCGCGGTGGCGCCGCTCGGCACGGCGCTGACGGAAGCGCATCTCCAGCAGCTCTGGAAGCGGGTCGATGCGCCGGTGCTCGCGCTCGATGGGGACGTCGCGGGACGGCGGGCGGCGCATCGCTCCGCGGAGGTGGCGTTGCCCCATCTCGCGCCGGGCAAGACGTTGCGGATGACCTTTCTTCCGAACGGTCAGGATCCGGACGATCTGCTGAAGGGGGCGAACGGTCCGACCGCGATGGCGGAGCTGCTGGAGAAGGCGGCGCCGCTGGTCGAGGTGCTCTGGGACCGCGCGGCGGCCGAAGCCGACCTGTCGACGCCGGAAAGCCGGGCGGCGTTCGAGGCGGGTCTCGACGCTTTGGTGGGGCGGATCCAGCATCCGATGGTCCGCAATCAGTATCAGCAGATGTATCGGGACCGGAAATACCGGTTTTTTCGATCGCTGAACGCGCCGATCGGGCGGGGAGGCGGCGGCGCTCGGGCGCGCGGGGGCGCGCCGCTCGGACCGCGGCCGGAGACCTTGGCGAGCGAGGTGGCCGCCGGTGCGACCGCGGCGACGCGGATGCGGGAATGCGTGATGATCGCGGCGTTGCTGCGCCGTCCGGAGATCTGCGAGCAGGCTCAGGAGGCCCTCGAAACGATCGAGCTGATCAACCCGCAGCTCGACGCCGCGCGGAACGCGATCCTCTCCGCCCTGATCGAGGCGCAGGAGCAGGAAGACGGCCAAGCAGGCCCTGATCCCGCGCGGCTCGCGGCTGCGGTCGATCGCCGTTGCGGCTCGGGCACGGCCGCGGCGGTGTGCGCGGAGGCGTCGGGCCGGACGCCGCGTCCGCTCGCGCCCGACGCGCCGCTCGAGGGGGCCGTGCGGGTGCTCCGGCAAATGATTCGGCATCACTCGAGCGAACTGTGCTGGATTCGCGAAAGGGCGCACTATCTAGAGGAGGTGGCGCGGGCCGATGCGCCCGGAGACCCGGAGACGCCGACTGAGGAGGAGGCGTCAACCGCCGATCTTAGGCTTCAAGAGGCTCACGCGGCCGCGCACCAACCCCATCTCGACGAAGATGAGGACCCTGCGAGCACAAAAAACGGCGAGAATTCGTCGCGTCTTCAATCTTTTGTTGACGCTCAACCCTGGAAAAAGCGGAAACAGCGACTCGGTTAAGAAGCGCTTTCTGCTCGACCCCTTTGAACCGAGCGCCGGCCGCGATGCGCGCCGCGCCCGCTCAGCAACGAAACGGACCCTTCATGGCGGCAAAAGACGTCGAAGACACCCAGGAAGCCGAGCAGCAGCAGAGCGAGGGCATCGTCCTCGATATGAGCCAGGCTGCGGTCAAAAAGATGAT
Source organism: Pseudomonadota bacterium (assembly GCA_039819865.1). Classification (GTDB taxonomy): domain Bacteria; phylum Pseudomonadota; class Alphaproteobacteria; order Rhodobacterales; family Rhodobacteraceae; genus JBCBRF01. The sequence goes on from JBCBRF010000091.1 coordinate 10,496, forward strand.
CGCGAAGGCCAAAGCGCGCGGCTACATCACTTATGACGAGCTGAACAAGGTTCTGCCCTCGGATCAGGTGTCTTCGGAGCAGATCGAAGACGTGATGTCGCTCCTGTCGGAGATGGGCGTCAACGTCGTCGAAGAGGAAGAGAGCGAAGAGGACGGGCAGGGCGAGAAGAAGCCCGAACCGACCGAGAACCGGGAACTCGTCACCACCGCCAAAGAGACCGAAACGCTCGACCGCACCGACGATCCGGTGCGGATGTATCTGCGCGAGATGGGCTCGGTCGAGCTGCTGTCGCGCGAGGGCGAGATCGCCATCGCGAAGCGGATCGAGGCCGGTCGCGAGACCATGATCGGCGGCCTCTGCGAGAGCCCGCTGACGTTCCAGGCGATTACGATCTGGCGCGAAGAGCTGCTCGAAGAGCGGATCCTGCTGCGCGAGATCATCGATTTGGATGCGACCTTCGGCGCGGAGACCACGACGCCGGTCGCGCCGGCGGCGCTCGGATCGACCCCGCCGACCGTGAACGGAGCCGCCGCGCCCGCGGCGAACGGCGCGGCCAACGGGGCCGTCTCGGAGACCGCCTCCGGGACCGTCTCCGGGGCGCCGAACTCCGGGGCGCCGAAATCGGCGACGGCGGAGGACGCCGACGACGAGGAGGAAGGCGAGGAGACCGAAGGCGGCGCGTCCGGCGAAGAGGATGACGAGGACGAGCAGAACCTGTCGCTCTCCGCCATGGAGGCGGAGCTCAAGCCGAAGGTGCTCGAGACCCTCGACACGATCGCGGCCGCCTATGAGCGGCTCAAGACGATGCAACAGCAGCGCATCGGCGCCGCGCTGTCCGATAACGCCACCTTCTCCGCCGATCAGGAGCGCAGCTATCTGCGGCTGCGGGCGGAGATCGTCGAGCTGGTCGACGGCCTCCATCTCAACAATGCGCGGATCGAGACGCTGGTCGATCAGCTCTATGGGATCAACCGCCGCCTGATCCATCTCGAAAGCTCGCTGATGCAGCTGGCGGACCGCCACCGGATCCCGCGGCCGAAATTCCTCGAGGAGTATCGCGGCTTCGAACTCGAGCCGGGCTGGCTGGAGCGGGTCGCTGTGCTGTCGGGAAAGGGCTGGGCGAAGTTCGCCGAGCGCGAGGGCGAGCGGGTCGATGAGATCCGGGCCGAGATCGCGGATATCGGCCATCTGGTGGGCGTCGACATCCCGGAGTTCCGCCGGATCGTGCAGACCGTGCAGAAGGGCGAGAAAGAAGCCCGGATCGCCAAGACCGAGATGGTCGAAGCCAACCTGCGTCTGGTGATCTCGATCGCGAAAAAATACACCAACCGCGGGCTGCAATTCCTGGATCTGATCCAGGAGGGCAATATCGGCCTGATGAAGGCGGTCGATAAGTTCGAATACCGCCGCGGCTATAAGTTCTCGACCTACGCCACCTGGTGGATCCGGCAGGCGATCACGCGCTCGATCGCGGATCAGGCGCGGACCATCCGGATCCCGGTCCATATGATCGAGACGATCAACAAGCTCGTTCGGACCTCGCGCCAGATGCTGCACGAGATCGGGCGGGAGCCGACGCCGGAAGAGCTGGCGGCGAAGCTGCAGATGCCGTTGGACAAGGTCCGTAAGGTGATGAAGATCGCCAAGGAGCCGATCAGCCTCGAGACCCCGATCGGGGACGAGGAGGACAGCCAGCTTGGCGATTTCATCGAGGACAAGAACGCGGTCCTGCCGCTCGACAGCGCGATCCACTCGAACCTGCGGGACACGACGACCGGCGTGCTGTCGTCGCTCACGCCGCGGGAGGAGCGGGTGCTGCGCATGCGGTTCGGCATCGGCATGAACACCGACCACACGCTTGAAGAGGTCGGGCAGCAGTTCTCGGTGACGCGGGAGCGGATCCGGCAGATCGAGGCGAAGGCGCTGCGCAAGCTGAAGCATCCGAGCCGGTCGCGGAAGCTGCGGAGCTTCCTGGACAACTGAGCATGGCGGACGGGCTGGTTCTGCGGTCGGCGCGTCCGGGAGACGTGGAGGAGATCGCCCGTCTCGTGCGGGCGCGCTGTCGGCACTCCGGCGAGCCCGACGCTTTCGTCGATACCGGTTTTTTCGCGAAAGAGCTGTTCGGACCGCGTGCGGGCTTGCACGCGATCGTCGCCGCCCGACCCAGCGGCGGCCTGGCGGGGCACGCCCTGTTTCATGTCGCCTACGAAGCGGCCTACGCCGCGCGCGGCGGTTACCTGGCGGAGTTGTTCGTCGATCCCGATGCGCGGGGCCGTGGCCTTGGCGAAGCGCTGATGAGCGCGGTTGCGGCGGCGGTGCGGGACGATGGCGGCGCCTATCTCTGGCTCACGACGGCGGCGGATGGGGACGCGCGCGGCTTCTATGACCGCATCGCGGACGTGCTTGCGGACAAGGTCGTGTTCTACGCCGTCACCCGCGACGCGTTTCAGCGTTTGGCCGACAGCGATCGGGCGTGAACGGCGGGCAGGTTCGGGCGTCTCGCTCGAGATCGAACGCATCGCGGTCGCCGCCGAGGTTTAGGGCGCGTTGCGCTCCGACGGGGCGCGGATGAAGGCGTCGGCGCGGCCCTGTCCAGGCGCGCGCCGCGCTTTGGCGGCCTCGGCCCACCAGTCGAGCTGATCGAAGGCCCGGTCGAGATAGCGCGTCCAGGCGGCGGCGTCCGCGCCCGGCGCCGAGGATCCGACTTCGTCGAAGACCTCCTGCGCCTTCGGGACATGGAGCATGGCGGAAACCGGGAGGCAGCCGAGCTCCGACAGGAAGGCGCGCATCTGCACCGCCGCGCGCGCGCCGCCCCATTGGCCGGCCGAATAGGTGACGATCAGGCTCGGCTTGTAGGCGAAGCGCGATGCGCCGAAATGGTTGAGCAGATCGGCCAGCGCCGGGCTCATGGAGTGATTGTACTCCGGGCTGACCATCAGATAGCCGTCCGCCGCCTCGATCGCCGCCGCCAGCGCGTCGAGATCGGCCGGCGCCTGACCCGGCGCATAGGCGAAATGCGGCTTGAAGACCGCCCGGCTCTCCAGCTCGAGCGGATCGATCAGTCGCGCCTCCGCCCGCCCGCGGGCCGCGAGGCGGGCGAGGCAGGCGCGCGCCACGCGCAGACCGAGCCGGGCGGGTCGCGGCGGCGCGCTCTCGCGCACCGAGCCGAGAAAGACCAGATAGTCGAGCATCGCGCGGTCCTCAGCGGGCCGCGATCAGGTCGATCTCGACCCGGGCGCCGACGGCGAGGCCGGTGACGCCGACGCAGGTGCGCGCCGGCCGCTTGTCCGGGGCGAAATAGCGCTCGTAGACCGCGTTCATGGCGGCGTAGTCCTCCTCGAAATGAGTGAGGAAGACGCGCACCATCACCGCGCGGTCGAGGCTCGAGCCGAGTTTCGCAAGGACGGAGCTCAGATTCTCCATGACCTGAACGGTCTCAGCCTCGATCCCGCCGGGGACGACGATGCTCGGATCGTTGGGCGGGCTCGGCATTTGACCGGTGAGGAACAGGAAGTCGCCGGCGACGACGGCGTGGCTGTAGGGCGCGACGGGCTTCGGGCCGTCGGCGAACAAATGATGGGCGATCTCGAGCACCGGCGACGTCCTTCCGCGATGGTTCCGCAGCGTCAGGCTTGCATGCGGGCGCGGCTTTGGCCATCGCCCTGAGCGGGCGCGCGCCCGAAGACACGTCGGAGACCCAGCATGATCGATCGATTGACGGAGCGGATCCGCGCCGCGGCGGCGGGCAAGCCCGGCTTCGGCAAAAGCATCCGGCTCGATCTCGGAGAGACCGGGGCGATCCGGATCGACGGCACGGGGGAGGCGGTGACGGTGGACAATGCGCCGGAGCCGGAGGCGGATGCGACCGTGATCCTCAGCGCCGAGACGCTCGAGGGGCTGATGAAAGGCGCAGTGAGCGCGCCGGTCGCCGTGATGACCGGCAAGATCAAGCTTCGGGGCGAGTCCGCCCTCGCGCTGAAGCTCGCGAGCTTTCTCTGAGGCCGTCCGGCCCGCGGCTCAGGGCAGCAGGTCGATCGGCGCGCCGACGGCCACGCGCGTCCAGATCTCCTCGATCTCCGCATTGGTGACGGCGACGCAGCCGGCGGTCCAGTCGCGGAGACGATGGGCCGAGCCGATCCCGCTCCAGCCGTTGGGCAGGCCGTGGATGAAGATGTCGCCGCCCGGGCTGACGCCGGCGCGCTTCGCCGCGTCGCGGTCGGCGGCGCGCGGATAGTCGAGGCCGAGGCTGAGATGGTAGCTCGAATTGGGGTTCTTGCGGTCGATGCGGTAGCGGCCCTCTGGCGTCTTGCCGTCGCCTTCGCGCGTCTTGTGGCCTTCGGGCGCAAAGCCGAGGGCGACCTCGTAACGCGCGAGCTCCTTCTCGCCCCGGAACAGCAGCAGCAGGCGATCGGCCTTGCGGACCTCGATCCGATCGGCGCGCTGCTCGGGCGGGAGAAGCTCGGGCGGGGTGCGGGCGCTGAGGTCACGCGCGAGCGACAAGGCCGCGGGCGTCGCGACGAGGCCGAACGCGCCGAGGAGCAGCGCTCTGCGGGTCGGGGGCGGCGTCATCGGTCGGCCGCCGGGCCGCGCGG
>JBCBRF010000092.1:0-15063 GCA_039819865.1 Pseudomonadota bacterium
GCCCTGCTTGCCGACAGTTGGGCCTGCTTTCCCGATGTCGACGAGCTGCTCATCTATCCTGGCTGGCCGGGTCGGTCTCGAAGGCGCTCAGGTGAAGCAGTGCGTGCAGTTGGTCTCGACGCTCTATAAGCTGTTCGTCGAGAAAGACTGCGACATGGTCGAGATCAACCCGCTGATCATCGACGGCGACGACAATCTGAAGTGCCTCGACTGCAAGATGAGCTTCGACGGCAACGCGATGTATCGCCATCCGGAGCTTGCGAAGCTGCGCGACGAGACGGAAGAGGATCCGAAGGAGCTCGCCGCCTCGAAATATGATCTGAACTACATCGCGCTCGACGGCGAGATCGGCTGCATGGTCAACGGCGCCGGGCTGGCGATGGCGACGATGGACATCATCAAGCTCTACGGTTCGGAGCCGGCGAACTTCCTGGATGTGGGCGGCGGCGCAACCAAGGAGAAGGTGACCGAGGCGTTCAAGATCATCACCTCGGACCCGAACGTGAAGGGCATCCTGGTCAACATCTTCGGCGGCATCATGCGCTGCGACATCATCGCGGAGGGCATCATCGCCGCGGTGAAGGAGGTCGGCCTGCAGGTGCCTCTGGTCGTGCGGCTCGAGGGCACCAATGTGGAGCTCGGCAAGCAGCATATCGCGAACTCTGGCCTGAACGTGATCGCCGGGGACAACCTGGCGGATGCGGCCGAGAAGATCGTGAAGGCCGTGAAGGGCTAAACCGTCGAGCCGGAGCGCGCGCAGCGGCGAGATCAGCCGCGTCGGCGGTTTCGCCGGCGCGGCTTTCCTATGGCGCGCGCTTGGGCGCCGGGGTTGGCGAGGGGGATAGGGCTTTGGCGAAGATGGGGTTAGAGGCCTGGCGCTTCCCGGCCGCGGCGTTGGTCGCGGCCCTGCTCGGCGCGTGCGCCGGGCCGCGGGCGGTCGAGACGGGGCCGAGGCCCGCGGCCGTCGCGGCGCCGCCGACGCTCGCCGCCGCGCCCGTCGCGCCGCGCTGGGACCGGCCGTTCGACGACGCTATGGCGGCGGCGCTGTTCGACGCGGGGTGTCTCGCCTTCGCGCCGCAGTTTCCGAGCGCGGCCGCGTTCGAGGCGGCGGGCTTTCGCGGGGCCGCGACGGGCGCGCCGCGTCTGCCGGGCGACGTGTTCCTGGCGGCGCGGCCCGATCAGGCCTGGGCGCGGCTCGGCGCCTCGCGGGACGGCGAGGGCCAGGAGACGCGGCGGTGCGCGCTCAGCCTCGTCCAGGGCGAGCTGTCGACGAAAGCGATCGCGGATCGGATCGATCGCGCGCTGCGGGCGCGGTTCCCCGGCCATCGCCTGCGGCGGGGCGCTCAGACCTGGCGGGTGACCGAGAAAGAGAGCCAATTCGACATGACCGTCGCGGTGGGCGCGCGCGGCGGGCGCGTGCTGATCAGCGCCGCGGCGCTGCAATAGGGCCGATCCAACGCCGCGCCTCGCGATCTCAGCGACCGATCGCCGCTTCAGCGAGACGCACTGGACGGTTGGAGCTTGCGGTCGGGCGGCGTATGCAACGCACAAACGGCGTCCGCCGGGCGCTTGTTCCGATCCGATGGCCTCGGGCTCCGAGCGCCTCGGTCCCAAGGTCCACTAGCCAAGGGGGCGCCGCATGGCCGTACTCGTCGACGAAAACACTAAGGTGATCTGCCAGGGCCTCACCGGCTCTCAGGGCACGTTCCACACGGAGCAGGCGATCGCCTACGGGACCAAGATGGTCGGCGGCGTTACGCCCGGCAAGGGCGGGTCGGAGCATCTGGGCCTGCCGGTGTACGACAGCGTCGAGGAGGCGAAGCGGGCGACGGGCGCGACCGCGAGCGCGATCTACGTGCCGCCGCCGTTCGCGGCGGACTCGATCCTCGAGGCGATCGATGCGGAAATCGAGCTGATCGTCTGCATCACCGAGGGCATCCCGGTGATGGACATGATGAAAGTGAAGCGCGCGCTGATCAATTCGACGTCGCGGCTGATCGGGCCGAACTGCCCGGGGGTCATCACTCCCGACGCCTGCAAGATCGGCATCATGCCCGGACATATCCATAAGCGCGGCAAGGTCGGCGTGGTGTCGCGTTCGGGCACGCTGACTTATGAGGCGGTGAAGCAGACCACGGATGTCGGCCTCGGCCAGTCGACCTGCATCGGGATCGGCGGCGATCCGATCAAGGGCACCGAGCATATCGACGCGCTGGAACTGCTGCTCGGCGATCCGGAGACCGAGGCGATCATCATGATCGGCGAGATCGGCGGCAGCGCCGAAGAGGACGCCGCGGCGTTCATCAAATCCGAAAAAGCCGCGGGCCGCGGCAAGCCGATCGCGGGCTTCATCGCCGGGCGCACGGCGCCTCCGGGGCGGCGCATGGGCCATGCCGGCGCGATCATCGCCGGCGGCAAAGGCGGCGCCGAGGACAAGATCGAAGCGATGAAATCGGCGGGTTACGTCGTGGCGGACAGCCCGGCCGGCCTCGGCGAGGCGGTCGTGAAGGCGATCGGCTGAGGCCGCTCAACGCCGTTCGTCAATGGGGTTCGATCCCCTGGCGCGTTGGCATCGGGTCGTCGCTCCGGCGGATCGCCGGGGCTCGATCCGGGGCGGGTCATGGGCGCGATCGAAGCCATCGGCGTTCGTCTGCGCCAGTATGCTTGGTTCGGCGGTCGGGCGCCGCGACCCGAGTTCTGGTGGTTCGTGCCGTTCTACGGGTTGGTCGGGCTCGTTCCTCTGGCGGGGGCCGTGATCCAGCTCGCGCCGCCGCCGCCTTCTCTCGCCGTGACATGGCGTCGACGGCACGGTGTCGGCATGTCCGGCTGGTGGTCGATGTTCCCTACGGCGGCGATCGTCCCGACGCTCGCGATCGCGTCTCTCGAGCTCGAGAACCCCGGCGTCTCCGAGAACGCGCCGACCCTGATCTATCTCGGGTTCCGGCTCACATTGGGGTCGATCGCATTGGCGATGGTCCGGCTGATCCGCCCGAGCCAATCCAGCGACGACGCCTGTGGACCCGATCCGCCGTCCCGGATCGACCCGAGGGCGTATCGCGCGTTCGAGTGAGCGCGCTTCGCCGCTTAACGCTTCAGCAACCGATCTTCGCGTCGATGGGGGCGCAGCGGCGCAAGGCCGTCATGCGCGCATTCGTCGGAGAGAATTCGTGCGCAGGCTGACATAAAGGTGGCTGCGAACGGCGTGCGACGTCTCCATATGCGGACCGCGCTCGGCGAGGCTCCGGCCGCGTCGAGGGTCCAAGCCGGGTCAGAGGGCTCGGCCGCTGGTCGTTGCGCCGCACGGGAGCGCTAGAATTCATCCGCCGCGTCAGGCGAGGAGCACTATGTCGACCCTCACACCCAACGAGATCTTCGAACAGTCGTCCTTCCTCCAGGGGGCCAACGCGGTCTTCGTCGAGCAGCTCTACGCGCGCTTCGTCGAGGACCCGTCGTCCGTGGAGCCCGCCTGGGCGCAGTTCTTCGCGAGCCTCGGCGATCAGCCGGAGCAGGTGGCGAAGGAGGCGCAGGGGGCGGCCTGGGCGCGGCGCGATTTCCTGCCGTCCGCCGAGCAAGAGGCGATCGCGGCGCTCGCCGGCGATTTTTCGGACATGCCGGCGGCCCAGGGGGTCGAGGACAAGATCCGGGCGAAGGCGGCCGAAGGCGGCGCGGCGCTGACAGACGCGCAGGCGCGTTCGGCGACGATCGATTCGCTCCGGGCGCTGATGATCATCCGGGCGCACCGGATCCGGGGCCATCTCATCGCCAATCTGGATCCGCTCGGGATGGCGGATCCGCGGCCCCATCCGGAACTCGACCCGAAGACCTACGGGTTCACCGAGGCCGACATGGATCGGCCGATCTTTATCGACAACGTCCTTGGCCTGCAGACCGCGTCGCTGCGGGAGATCGTGGCGCTCCTGAAGCGCACCTACTGCGGCACCTTCGCGCTTCAGTACATGCATATCTCGGATCCGCGGGAAGCCTCCTGGCTCAAGGAGCGGATCGAGGGCTACGATAAAGAGATCAAGTTCACGCAGGAGGGCCGGAAAGCGATCCTGCGGAAGCTGGTCGAGGCCGAGGGCTTCGAAAAGTTCCTCCACGTGAAATACATGGGCACCAAGCGCTTCGGGATCGACGGCGGCGAGGCGTTGATCCCGGCGATGGAGCAGATCATCAAGCGCGGCGGCGCGCTCGGGGCGAAGGAGATCGTCATCGGCATGCCGCACCGGGGGCGGCTGAACGTGCTCGCGGCGGTGATGGCGAAGCCGTATCGCGCGATCTTCCACGAGTTCCAGGGCGGCTCCTTCAAGCCGGACGATGTCGGCGGCTCCGGAGACGTGAAGTACCATCTGGGCGCGTCGTCGGACCGGGAGTTCGACGGCAATACGGTCCATCTGTCGCTGACCGCGAACCCGTCGCATCTGGAGGCGGTGAACCCCGTGGTGCTCGGCAAAGCGCGCGCGAAACAGGCGCAGCATGGCGACCACCATGACCGCACGAGCGTGATCCCGGTGCTGCTCCACGGCGACGCGGCGTTCGCGGGGCAGGGCGTGGTGACGGAATCGCTCGGCCTGTCGGGTCTAAAAGGGCACCGGACGGGCGGTTCGATCCACATCATCGTGAACAACCAGATCGGCTTCACGACCGCGCCGCACAATTCGCGGTCGTCGCCCTATCCGTCCGATGTCGCGTTGATGGTGGAGGCGCCGATCTTCCACGTGAACGGCGACGATCCGGAGGCGGTGACGCACGCCGCGAAGGTGGCGACGGAGTTCCGCCAGCTGTTCAAGAAAGACGTCGTCATCGACATCTTCTGCTACCGGCGGTTCGGGCACAACGAGGGCGACGAGCCCATGTTCACCCAGCCGCGGATGTACAAGCTCATCAAGACCAAGAAGACCACGCTCCAGATCTATGCGGAGCGGCTGGTCACGGACGGGCTGATCGACGGCGACGAAGTCGACACGATGCGGACCGAGTTTCAGGCCTTCATGAACGAGGAGTTCGAGGCCGGGAAAGACTGGCGTCCGAACCAGGCGGAATGGCTCGACGGCAAGTGGGCCGGGTTCGAGCAGTCGGACGAGAACTATCAGCGCGGCGACACCGGGGTCGGGGAGGACGCGCTCCGCGAGATCGGGCGCGCGCTGACGACGACGCCGCCCGAGATGAAGCTGCACCGCACCGTCGGGCGGATCATCGAACAGAAAGCGCAGATGTTCGAGACCGGCCATGGCTTCGACTGGGCGACCGCCGAGGCGATGGCGTTCGGGTCGTTGCTGAAGGAAGGCTACAAAGTGCGCCTGGCCGGCCAGGACAGCGTGCGCGGCACCTTCTCTCAGCGCCACTCGGCCTTCATCGACCAGGAGAGCGAAGAGCGGTTCTTCCCGCTCCAGCAGCTGGCGCAGAACCCGCATGACTTCGAGGTGATCGACTCGATGCTGTCGGAGTTCGCGGTGCTCGGCTTCGAGTACGGCTACTCGCTGTCGGAGCCGAACGCGCTCACGATGTGGGAGGCCCAGTTCGGCGATTTCGTGAACGGCGCCCAGATCATGATCGACCAGTTCATCTGCTCGGGCGAGCAGAAGTGGCTGCGGATGTCGGGCCTCGTGATGCTGTTGCCGCACGGCTTCGAGGGGCAGGGGCCCGAGCACTCCTCGGCGCGGATCGAGCGGTTCCTGCAGCTCTCGGCGGAGGACAACTGGATCGTCGCGAACTGCTCGACGCCGGCGAACTATTTCCACATTCTGCGCCGGCAACTGCACCGCAGCTTCCGCAAGCCGCTGATCCTGTTTACGCCTAAGTCGCTGCTCAGACACAAGAAATGCGTGTCGAACCTGGCGGATATGGCGACGGGATCGAGCTTCCACCGTCTGCTCTGGGACGACGCCGACAAGAGCGGTCCGCAGATCTCGTTCGCGTCGGAGCTGGAGCTCGCGCCGGACGACCAGATCAAGCGCGTCGTCATGTGCTCGGGCAAGGTCTATTTCGATCTGCTCGAGGCGCGGGACGAGCGGGGGCTGTCGGACGTCTATCTGTTGCGGGTGGAGCAGATCTATCCGTTCCCGATGACCTCCTTCCGGAACGAGATGGGCCGCTTCAAGAACGCCGAGGTGATCTGGTGCCAGGAGGAGCCCAAGAACCAGGGCGCCTGGACGTTCGTGGAGCCACGGATCGAGCAGGTCCTCACGACGATCGACCACAAGACGACGCGCCCGCGCTATGTCGGTCGCGACGCCTCGGCGTCGCCCGCCACGGGGCTGGCGTCGCGGCACAAACATGAGCAAGAGACGCTCGTCGCCGAGGCTTTGACCGGCTGAGCGCCATCACACTGACGCGCCGGGGCCGTTTCGGCGGCGGCGGCGCGCCGACCGTCAAGGCCCGGAGAGGGCCGCAAGACTGAGGGAGACCCTGATGTCCATCGAAATTCGCGTCCCGACGCTCGGCGAGTCGGTGACCGAAGCGACCATCGCCACCTGGTTCAAGAAGGCGGGCGAGGCCGTCGCCGTCGACGAGATGCTCTGCGAGCTCGAAACCGACAAGGTCACCGTGGAAGTGCCGTCGCCGGCGGCGGGCACGCTGGGCGAGATCATCGCCGTCGAGGGCGACACCGTCGAGGTGAACGCGCTGCTCGCGACCCTCGAGGAAGGCGGCGCCGCCGCTCCGAAATCGGGCGAGTACGACGCCGCAGCGCCGCAGTCGGCCAAGGACGATCCCGCGAGCGGCGCGCCGACCCCGGCGCATGAGGCCGCGTCGGCCGGCAACGGCCGGACGGACGTCGCCAACGCGCCGTCGGCGGAGAAGATGATGGCGGAGAAAGGCCTCAGCGCCGATCAGGTGAAGGGCACGGGCCGCGACGGCCGGATCATGAAAGAAGATGTGCTGAAGGCGCTCGAGGGCGGGATCGCTCCGACGCAAGCGCCTGCGCAGCAAGCGCCGCGGGCGCCGGTCTCCACCGACGACGCGTCGCGCGAGGAGCGGGTGCGGATGACGCGCTTGCGCCAGACGATCGCACGGCGGCTGAAGGACGCGCAGAACACGGCGGCCATGCTCACCACCTATAACGAGGTGGACATGTCCGGCATCATGGCGCTGCGCAACGCGTACAAGGCCGATTTCGAGAAGAAGCACGGCGTGAAGCTCGGCTTCATGAGCTTCTTCGTGAAGGCCTGCGTCAACGCGCTGAAGGAGATCCCCTCGGTCAACGCGGAGATCGACGGCACGGATCTCGTCTACAAGAACTATTACCATGTCGGCGTGGCGGTCGGCACGCCCCAGGGTCTGGTGGTGCCGGTGATCCGGGACGCGGACCATATGGGCTTTGCGGATATCGAGAAGAAGATCGGCGAGCTTGGGGTCCGGGCGCGGGACGGCAAGCTGTCGATGTCGGAGCTGCAGGGCGGCACCTTCACGATCTCGAACGGCGGCGTCTATGGCTCGCTGATGTCTTCGCCGATCCTGAACCCGCCGCAGTCGGGCATTTTGGGCATGCACAAGATCCAGGAGCGGCCGGTGGTGGTCGATGGCCAGATCGTTGCGCGGCCGATGATGTATCTGGCGCTCAGCTACGATCACCGGATCATCGACGGCAAAGAGGCCGTCACGTTCCTGGTGCGCGTGAAGGAGGCGATCGAAGATCCGCGGCGCCTGCTGATGGATCTCTGAGACCTCTGTCGACATCGACCGGCCGCGGATCTCGGCCGGTCTTTGACGCAATGACTAATAAGAGCGGCGAGTAATGACCGACGTGCCTCGCGTATTCATCGGATGGGATTCTCGCGAAGACATCGCTTATCAAGTGTGTCGAAGCTCTATTCTGCGGCACGCCTCCGGCTCCGTCGAGGTGCGCCCGCTGAAACAGTCGGAGCTGCGCGAGCAGGGGCTGTATCGGCGGGAAGAGGACCCGTTGGCGTCGACGGAGTTCACCTACACGCGCTTCCTCACGCCCTATCTGGCGGGTTTCGAGGGCTGGGCGATCTTCGTCGACTGCGATTTCCTCTACACCGCCGACATTCAGGATCTCTGGGCGCAGCGCGATCCCTCGAAGGCCGTCATGTGCGTGCAGCACGACTACCAACCGACCGAGGCGACCAAGATGGACGGCAAGGCGCAGACCGTTTATCCGCGCAAAAACTGGTCAAGCATGATGTTGATGAACTGCGGACATCCGAGCACCCGGAAATTGACCGTCGAGGCGGTCAATTCCGAGGGGCCGGCGTATTTGCATCGGATGCTTTGGGCCGACGACGCGGAGATCGGCGCGCTCGACAAGACCTGGAACTGGCTCGAGGGCTGGTACGCGCCGGAGGCCGCGCCGCCGAAAGCCATTCATTATACGCGGGGCGGACCTTGGTTCGAGGCGTGGCGCGACGTTGATTATGGCGCGCTATGGCTGGCGGAGCGGGACCGCGTGGTCGCCGCCGGAGCGGAATGACCGCCGCATCCGACGACGGGCTTCACGACCGCCTGCGTCGAGCCGCAAGGCTTGCAGACGCGGGTTCCCTCGAACAGGCGCAGGCGGCGCTCGATGATGCGCCGTCGTCTGCGAGGACGTCGCCCTTGTTCATGGCGGTGCAGGCGTCCGTGGCCGCCCGGTCGGTCTCCGAGCCGCGCCGGCTGCGAGAGGCGGCGCGGCTTTACAAACGCCTCAAGAAGACCCCGCATTGGACGGCGCAATTCGCCAATGATTACGGCAATGTGCTGAAGCTGCTCGGCGATCTCGACGGCGCCGGCGCGGAGATTCGCGACGCCGCGACGCTGCGACCGGATCTTCCGGGCGTGTTCGGCAATCTGGCGGCCGTGCATTACGAAGCCGGCGATTGGGGTCCGGCCGAACGATACGCTCGGGAGGCTTTGCGCCGCGATCCGAAGGACGCGCGGGCGCGTCGTGCGCTCGGGCATCTCATGCTCGGCGCCGCCCGTTTCGAGGAGGGCTGGCGCGCCTATGAGGCGCGCTTCGATCTGCCGGGAAAGCCTTCGGCGCCGGCGCCGCTCCGTGACTTGCCGCGTTGGGCGGGCGAACCGCTGGGCGACCGGCGGCTGGCGTGTTGGAGCGAGCAGGGGGTCGGGGAGCATGTGCTCTTTGGATCGCTGGTCGCGGAACTCGCCGCAGCGCATCCGGGTCAGGTCGCCTATGTGGTGGATCCGCGGATGCAGGCGTTGTTTGCGCGCTCGGTTCCGGAGGCGATGGTGTTCGCTTCGGACGCGCTCGACGGCCTCGCCGCGGATCTCCAGGCGCCGATCGGCGCGACCGGGCCGGCGCTGCGGCCGGATGAGGCGTCGTTCCGCGACCATGGCCCGTATCTGAAGGCTGATCCGGAGAGACGGGCGCAGATGCGCGACTGGCTCCGCACGCTGGGCCCGGGGCGTCGGATCGGACTCTCGTGGCGCAGCTCCAAGACCCGCGCGGCGGATAAGAAGTCGATCCCGCTCGAGACCTGGGGGCCGGTCCTGAAGCGGCCCGACATGGTCTTCGTCAATCTGCAGTATGGCGAGACCGACGCCGAGATCCGTGCGGCGAAGTCGAAGACGGGGGCGCTGGTCGCCAGCCACCCGGAGCTCGACCGCACCGACGACATCGACGGGCTGACCGCGTTGATCTCGGAGCTCGATCTGGTGGTCACGACCTCCAATGTCACGGCGCATCTCGCCGGCGCCGCGGGGCTGGGCGGTCTCGTTCTGCTGCCGACGGCGCCTTTCTGGTTCTGGGGCTATCGCGGCGAGGAGCGCTCGCTTTGGCATCCGTCTCTGGAGCTTGTGCGCCGGACCTCTCCTGCGAGTTGGGGGCCGTCGCTGCGCGCGGCGGCGGCCTGGCTCGATGCGCGGCGCGGCGGCGCCGAAAACGCCCGGCTGTGACGATCTTCCCGGGTGTCGAAAGGTTGTAAAAGGCTAGGTTCCCGCCGAGCGCGGCTCGCGCGATCGAGACGACGACGCTAAAGGGATTGATGACTGTTCGCCGTTCTTCGCGCCGCGCGGCGATGGCCGAGCCCGAGCAGCGGACGTCGCTGATCGAGCGTTGGGACGCTTGGGACCGCGCGGCGGCCGACGAGATGGAGAGTATGATGAGCTACGACATGGTGGTGATCGGCGGCGGCCCCGGGGGCTATGTCTGCGCGATCCGGGGGGCCCAGCTCGGGCTGAAAGTGGCCTGCGTCGAGGGTCGTGGGGCGCTCGGAGGCACCTGCCTCAACGTCGGCTGCATCCCGTCGAAGGCTCTCCTGCACAGCTCCGAGCTGGTGCGCGAGGCGAACGGGCATTTCGCCGATATGGGGATCGAGGCGCAGGGCGTGACGGTGAACATGCCGAAGATGCACGCCTATAAGCAGGGCGTGATCGATAGCAACACCCAAGGGATCGAGTTCCTGTTCAAGAAGAACAAGGTCGATTACGTCAAAGGCTGGGGAAAAGTCGCCGGCCAGGGCAAAGTCGAGGTCGCGCTGCTCGACGGCGGAAGCCAGACGCTCGAGACCCGCAACATCGTGATCGCGACCGGATCTGAACCGTCGGCGCTGCCTTTCGCCGAGGTCGATCAGAAGCAGGTGGTGGACAGCACGGGCGCGCTCGAGATCCCAGAGGCGCCGAAGGATCTGGTGATCATCGGGGCGGGCGTGATCGGGCTCGAGCTCGGCTCCGTCTGGGGCCGGCTCGGGTCGAACGTGACGGTGCTCGAATATCTCGATCACATCACGCCCGGCATGGACGCGGAGATCTCCAAGCAGTTCCAGAAGATCCTGACCAAGCAGGGCATGAGCTTCACGCTCGGCGCCGCGGTGCAGAGCGTCGAGAAGGGCAATCGCGTGAAGGTGGGCTACACGCTCCGCAAGGACGACAGCGCCCACGAGATCGAGGCCGATGTGGTGTTGGTCGCGACCGGGCGTCGGCCCTACACGCAGGGGCTCGGGCTGGAAGAGGCGGGGGTCGAGACCACCGAGCGCGGGCAGGTGAAGACCGATGGGCATTGGCGGACCAACGCGCCCGGGGTCTGGGCGATCGGCGATGTGATCGACGGGCCAATGCTGGCGCACAAGGCCGAGGAGGAGGGCGTCGCGGTCGCGGAAAGCATCGCCGGGATGCGGGGCCACGTGAATTACGGCGTGATCCCGAGCGTGATCTACACCTCGCCGGAGGTCGCCACGGTCGGCAAGACCGAGGAGCAGCTGAAGGAAGAGGGCGTGGCCTATAAGGTCGGCAAGTTCCCGTTCCTCGGCAACGGCCGCGCCAAGGCGCATTTCGCGACCGACGGGTTCGTGAAAGTGCTGGCCGACAAAGAGACGGACCGGGTGCTCGGCTGCCATGTGATCGGCCCCTATGCGGGCGATCTGATCCACGAGTTTTGCGTGGCCATGGAGTTCGGGGCCTCGGCGGAGGATGTGGCGCGCACCTGCCACGCCCACCCGACCTTCTCGGAGGCGATGCGCGAGGCCGCGATGGCCGCCGGGATGGGCGCGCCGATCCACGCCTGAGGTCTACGCCTGAGGGCGGGCTTCATGCGGTGCGCGCGGGTTCGTCGTCGCGATGCGCTCGGTGTGCGCCGCCTTCGCGCGCCGGGCGAGCTTGCAGGACGTTAGCTTGCAGGACGTTAGCTTGCAGGACGCTAACTTGCAGGACGCTAGATCGCTGGGTAGTTGTTCCGGCGATCGCGTCCTCGCGCAGCCTTCGAACGCATTTCGCGATCAATCTCAGCGCCTTCAGGCGCTGCCGCCGGTCGCGAGCATCGACGGATCCACGCCGATCTTGGCGAGGGCGCGGGTCCATTTCGTGTCGTCGACCTCGTCGAACACCAGCTCGCAGTCGGCGTCGCAATGCAGCCAGCCGTTCTCGCGGATCTCGTTTTCGAGCTGACCGGGACCCCAGCCGGCGTAGCCGAGCGCGAACAGGGCTTGGCGGGGACCGGCGCCCGTGGCCATAGCGCGGAGGACGTCGACGGTGGCGGTCATGCTGATCTCGCCATCGACCTTCAAGGTCGCCTCGTCGCGGTGATAATCGGGCGAGTGCAGGACGAAGCCGCGCTCCATCTCCACCGGGCCGCCGAATCGCACAGGCACGTCGGAGGCTTCATCGCCGCGCTCGAGTTCGAGCTGGGTCAGCAGGTCGGAGAAGCTGACATCCTCGGTCTGGCGATTGACGATCAGGCCCATCGCGCCGCTTTCCTCGTGCGCGAACAGATAGATCACCGACCGCTCGAACCTCGGATCCCCGATGTTGGGCATGGCGATGATGATGCGCCCGGCGAGGCTCTCGCCCTCTTGGCGCTCCGGGGTGGTCTCCAGGTCCTCTGTCTCGTCGCTCATTCGCCGAGATCCCGTATCCGTGTCGTGCGTGCGATCGGCCATGCCCATAGGTTGTCTCGCGAGGGCGCGGGTTTCAAGCGCGCGCGACGCGAGGAGAGAGAAATGCACCCCATCGACGGCAGGGCGTCGCTTCGCCAAGCCCAACGCGAACATGCCCCCCGCGAGCAAGCCCCCCGCGAGCAAGCCCGCCGCCGGGCGGTCCCGGCGGCGACGCTGGCGGCGACGCTGGCGCTGGCGGTTGCGGCGCTCGGCCCCGCCCGGTCGGATGCGGAAGAGCCGTTTCCCGAGGGGGCCGGCTGGCGTGTGGCGACGGGCGCGATCGCGTCGGCCGGGCTCGTGGCGCTCGGGCCGGAGCGGGCGGCGCTTCGCATCGCGGCGCCGCCGGGTTGGAAAACGTTCTGGCGTTTGCCGGGCGGGGCGGGGCTGCCGCCTCGGCTCGATTGGAGCCGATCCGAGAACCTCGCGAGAGTGGACGCGGTCTGGCCGGCCGCGGCTGCGTTCGAAAGCTTCGGCGCGCGCAGCGTCGGCTACGCCGGCGTGGTCGACGTCGCGGTCCAGGCGACGCCGGCGGATCCGGAGCGACCGGTCCGATTGCGGTTGCGGATCGACTATGCGGTCTGTCGCGAGATTTGCGTGCCCGAGTTCGCCGAACTGGCCGTCGAGCCGCCGAGCGCGCCGCGGCGCGATGCGGCGAGTGAAGCGCTGAGGCGCGCGCATGCGGCGGCCAGGCGGCCGCAGTCGGCCGCGTCGCTTGGCCTGTCGGCCGAGTGCGCTGTTGCGCCGGCGGCCGACGGCGGGGCGATGCTTCGGATCCGGCTGTCGCCTGCGGATGCGTTGTCCGCGCCGTTCGTGGTGATCGAGCGCCGGCCGGCGGATGGCGGCGCGGGGCGGGAAGCGGCCCACGGGTCCTGGCGGGCCCAGGTCGCGCCCAGGTCGCTTCAGCTGGAGACGCGCGTGAAGGGCGGGGCGGAGGGTCCGCTTCGGGCCCATCTGTTCGACGCGACGCATCAGGTCGCGCCAATCGACTGCGTGGTGCGGTGAGCGCGCGCCGCGTCCCTGGTCTCTTACACGGCGCGGGAGAACCGCGCTTCGCCGGTGGCGAGGTAGGCGTCGAACAGCGCCGCCACGTTGCGTAGGAACGGCCGTCCGGCCTCGGTGACGCGCAAGCCTCTCGGCGTCGGCTCCAACACCTCTGGGGGCAAGGTCTCCAGCGCATGGGCGAGGTCGCGTCGGAGCAACGTCGCCAGATCGCCATGGCGCGTGCGGAGCTGTTCGAGATCGATCTCGAGATCGCACATCAGCCGCTCAATGGCGTCGGCCCGCACGCGGTCCTCCGCGGTGAAAGCGACGCCGCGGATGATCGGGGCGGCGCCGGCGGCGACCCGCTTCTGGTAGTCGGCGGTCGAGGGCGCGTTCTGGACGTAACCGCTCGGGGTGCGGCCGATCGCGGAGGCGCCGAGGCCGATCATCGTGTCGGCGTCATCCACCGTGTAGCCCTGGAAGTTGCGGCGCAGGGTCCCGTCGCAGGCGGCGACGGCCATCGCATCCGATGGCTTGGCGAAATGGTCGAGGCCGATGCGCTGATGCCCGGCGGCGATCAAGCGCTCGGCGGCGGCGGTCGCCTGCGCGAGGCGCTCCTCGGCGTCGGGCAAGGCTTCGTCGTCGATCAGCTGCTGGCGACGCGCCATCCAGGGCACATGGGCGTAGCCGAACAGCGCGACGCGGTCGGGCGACAGCGCCACCAGCTGGTCGATGGTCCGGGTCACGCCTTCGAGGGTCTGGTGCGGCAGGCCATAAAGCGCGTCGATGTTGACGCTCTCGACGCCGCGCGCGCGCAGGCCTTCGATGACGGCGGCCGTCTGTTCGAAGCTCTGCTCGCGGTTGATCGCCTTTTGCACCGTCGGGTCGAAATCCTGAACCCCGACGCTTGCTCGGGTGACGCCGGCTTCCGCCACCGCGTCGAGACGCGCGTCGTCCATGTCGCGCGCATCGATCTCGACGGCGAACTCCGCATCCGGCGCCACGGCGAAGGCGGCGCGGGTCTGAGCGGACAGGGCGCGGATGTCTTCGGGGGAAAGGATCGTCGGCGACCCGCCGCCCCAGTGGATCGATCGAATCGGGCGATTGTCGATGTGCTCGGCGAGAAGGGCGATTTCTGTGGAGAGCGCTTCGAGATAGCGGGCCACCAGGTCGTAGCGGCGCGCGCCTTGAGATCGACAGGCGCAGAACCAGCACAGCGTCCCGCAGAAGGGGATATGCAGGTAGAGCGAGATCGGCTCGGTCGCGGGCAGCCGCGCGAGCCAATCCGCGTAAGTCGCCGCCGACACCCCGTCGTGAAACTGGGGCGCGGTCGGATAGCTGGTGTAGCGCGGGGCGGAGCCGCCGAAGCGTTTGACCAGCGAGCGTTCGAGAGACGAAATCATACTACGATTATCGAGCGCGTCGGCCCGCGCCGCCTTGATATGCGTCAACGAACGCGTCAGGTTGGTGGTCGGAGGAAACGGTATGGGATCGATACGGTCATTGGCGAACAGCAGCTTTCAAAGCGGAGCGCCGATCCGATGCGCCGACTGCGCGATCCGCGAGCGCGCGGTCTGTTCGTATTGTTCGAACGACGACTTGGCGCAGCTCGACCGGATCAAATCCTACCGGACCTACGCGGTCGGGCAGGAGATCATCGGCGCGGGCGAGCCGCTCGATTTCGTCGGCAGCGTGGTCAGCGGCGTCGTGAAGCTCACCAAGACGCTGATCGACGGGCGTCGCCAGATGGTCGGCC
>JBCBRF010000093.1:0-14265 GCA_039819865.1 Pseudomonadota bacterium
CCTCGGTTTCGGAGAGGCCGCTGACGTCGACATACGGGTAAACCTTCAGCAGGCGCGGCATGAGGTCGAGGCAGGGCGCCACGATCACCGGGACCACCATTTTCAGCGCCCCGTCCGGATCGGCGTGCATCATCGCCAGCCGCTCGGCGCGGGAGTAGATTTTGGCGTCGCTGAAATAGGTGGGCGAGCAGACGCAGAGCATCCGCGCGCAATCGTCGATGCCGGTCTCCATGAAGTCCGGGATCGAACGCTCGCCCAAGTCCCAGGGGGCGAAATGCACGGTCTTGTTGGCCGAGATCAGCGCCGCGCCCAGCGCCTTGGCGATGGCTTCGTCGGCGCTGGTGTAGCTGATGAAGTAATCGCGTTGCGTCACAATCCCGCCCTCATATCTGAGGGTGAGGATGGCCGGGGGTTAACCGTCGATCAAGAGCCTGTGGTGAGATCCCTCGCCCTCGCCCGCCGTCGGCGTCGCTCCGCTGAAAACCGCCCAGTGGGCGGTTTTCCTGGCGCCCCACAATCCCAGGGGGAGAGGGGATTCCGGCGCGGCGCGCGGCAAGCTTAGCGCTTGAATTACAGCAGGTTACCCTACCCCGCCGCCAACACGTTGTGCTTGCGCGCCATGAACTCCTTGGCGGTCTCGACCGCCACCGCCGCGTCGCGGCAATAGGCGTCCGCGCCGATCGCTTTGCCGAACTCCTCGTTGAGCGGCGCGCCGCCCACCAGCACGATGTACTCGTCGCGCAGACCCTTCTCGACCAGCGTGTCGATCACGACCTTCATGTAAGGCATCGTGGTCGTCAGCAGCGCGGACATGCCGAGAATGTCCGGCTCCTCTTTCTCGAGCGCCTCGAGATAGCTTTCGACCGCGTTGTTGATGCCGAGATCGACGACCTCGAACCCGGCGCCCTCCATCATCATCGACACCAGGTTCTTGCCGATATCGTGGATGTCGCCCTTCACGGTGCCGATCACCATCTTGCCGAGCCGCGGCGCCCCGGTCTCGATCAGGAGCGGTTTCAGGATCGACATCCCGCCCTTCATCGCGTTGGCGGCCTGCAGCACTTCCGGCACGAACAGGATGCCGTCGCGGAAATCGATGCCGACGATCCGCATGCCCTCGACCAGCGCCTCGGTCAGGATCTTGTAGGGCGTCCAGCCGCGCTCCAGGAAGATATGGACCGCCTCCTCGACCTCCGGCTTCAAGCCGTCATAGAGGTCGTCGAACACCTGCTGCTTCAGCTCGTCGTCATCGAGCGCGCGCAGATCGATATCGTCGTCGTCGGCCATCTCTATACTCCTGGCTCGCCCTAAACCCGGACCGAGCGGCGCGGTCCGGGGCGCGGCTTTAGGCGCGAACGCGCACGCCACTCAAAACACTTATCCGCAGCGGCGGCGAAAACTACAGTATTCGCGACATATTCCAGCGATCGACCGACGCGAGCGCGTCGCCGTGAAACGCACAAGAGCCGCCGCCGCGGTTGCCGGCGTTGCCTGGAAAGCTAGAGTGACGGCCGGAGAGCGCCCTGCGACACGAGGACTAAGCGATGATCGACGTCGGTCGGCACGCGCGCAGCGTCGCGCCCCTGATCGCGTTCGTGGCGTCTCTCTGGGCGGCCCATGTCTTCAACATCGCGTTGCAAGGCGCGCTGACCGAGCGCTTCGGGCTGATCCCACGCCGGATCGACGGCCTCGACGGCATTCTGGCGATGCCCTTCCTGCATGGCGACTGGGCCCATCTCTCGGCGAACACCCCGCCCCTGCTGGTTCTGGGCGGCCTGATCATTCTGCTCGCGCCCGACCGTTTCTGGACGGCGACGCTGCTCGGCGTGCTGCTCGGCGGCGCGCTCACCTGGCTGTTCGCGCGGCACAACAATCATATCGGCGCGAGCGGACTGATCTTCGCCTGGTTCGGCTTCCTGGTCGCTCTCGGCGTGCTGGAGCGCAGCGCGCGGGCGCTGATCGGGGCGGGCGTGGCGGTGTTTTTCTACGGCGCGCCCACGCTGCTCGGCCTGGCGCCTGAGGACAGCCGGATTTCCTGGGACGGCCATCTGGCGGGCCTCGCCGCCGGGGTCGTCGCCGCCTGGGCCCTCCATCGCCCCCCGAGGCGCGCGCCGGAGCCCTGGGACGCGAACTGATCCCCTGCGGCGTCGCGTCGGCGACAAGCGACGCTCTGCGCATCGCAACGGGATCGAAGCCGCTCGAGAGACCGTGAGCCGTCGCCCGGAAAGGTCGAGACACTTGATGAAATCAAAGATGTCTCGTGGGATCTGGCCGAGATTTACAGTGTCGGACCGCAATCCGGGACGGCGAAGGACGAACGGATTTTCGACGCCGAGCTCGCCCGGTCGAACGAATTCATCGGCGGCGTCGGCGGCGACATTCTCCGCGGTTAAGCCGGCGGCGCAGCCGGTCTCCCTCTATTTCACCGTCTACGACGGCGCAGACAAAGATCAGATCAAGGGTTTCGAGACCGGGTCCGAGATCATCGCCTTCACCGACGACGGACCGATCGACTTCGACGCACGCGAAGGCGACCGCTTTTTCCGCGGAATGGGAGCCGCGCGTCTCAAACCCTGGAAAGGTCCACCGCGACTAGGGATCGCCCCTGCAACGCCGCAGGCGACAATCAGGGTTTGCGCGCCTTTCGCCTTGCTCGTTCGAAACAGTTTGAGGTAGCTGCCGCCGCGGAACCGGCGCGTCGGGAAGGGGCGGCCGGTTAGGGCAAGAGGGGAGCGACGATGACCAAGCTTATTCTCGGAGATTTCACCGACCTTCAGGCGGATATGACCGATTTCCAGTTCCCGGATTTCGCGAACGCGCCGGACAGCTTCACTTTTCCGGGGCGCGGAACGCGCTCGAACCCGATCTTCGACATCAATCCGGGCTCGGGCCTCGATCGCATCGAGATCGGCTTTGAAGAGGACCCCATCGAAGGCGACCCGGCCGAGATCAACATCTTGACGGGCGACGACTTCGAGACCACGGGCTCTGGCTCCGACCGTACGCCGTCCGCCGGCACGCTTGATCGCTACAAGATCCAGACCGAAACCTCGCCCGGCGTGTTCGAAACCACCGTGACGTTCAAAAACCTGAACTGGGACCTCATCGAGGTGGCGGACGCCGGCGGCACGGAGAGTTCTGCGGACGATCAAGCCCTTCTCGAAAGCCAGCTCACTGGCGCCGACAAGATCATCGGCAGCCTAGGCGACGACACGCTCATCGGTCTCGCGGGCGAGGACACCATCAAGGGCCGCGACGGCGACGACCGGATCCAAGGCGGCGGCGATGCGGACACGCTCCGCGGCGACGCAGGCGACGACACGCTGCAGGGCGGCGGCGGCGCCGACAACATCGCGGGCGGCGCGGACAGCGACAGCCTGGTCGGCGCAGCGGGCGACGACACGTTGAACGGCAGCGGCGGCTCGGATGAGCTCCAGGGCGATGAAGGCGACGACCAGTTGGTCGGCGGCGGCGGCCAGGACAGCCTCGACGGCGGCGCGGACAACGACCGCATGTTCGGCGGCGCCGGGCGCGATTTCCTCGCCGGCGACGTCGGCGACGATCTGCTCCGGGGCAACGACGGCCAGGATCTGCTGATCGGCGAAGCCGGCGACGACACGCTCCAGGGCGACGCCGGCGCAGATGGCTTCGTCTTCCTGCAAAGCGACGGCGCCGGTCGAGACCAGATCAAGGATTTCGAGATCGGAACCGACCAGGTCTTCCTGTCGGACTACGGCCTCAGCGGCTTCGGCGATCTGAACATCACCTACTCGAACGGACGCGCCACGGTGACGCTCGACGGCTTCAACGGCGTCGTCATCAAATTCGACAGCATCGCCGAAAACGCGCTGTCCGCCTCCGACTTCGACTTCACCACCGTGCTGGACTAATGGGCGAAGCGCCGGGCCGGGAGGCCCGGCGCGTCACTCCGCCAGCGCCGCGAGAATGCGCGCCCAGCTCCGGGCGCCTTTCTCGAAGCTCGACAGCCGGTAGGTCTCGTTCGGCGAGTGGATGCGGTCCTCCTCGAGCCCGAAGCCGACAAGCAGGGACTCGAGACCAAGCTGGCGCTTGAACTGGCCGACCACCGGGATCGAGCCGCCCATGCCGACCAGCGCCGGCGCCACACCCCATTCGGCGGCGAGAGCGGCCGCGGCGGCCTTCATCTCGGGCCGCTCCACATCGACCGTCACGCCCTTGGACGCGCCGTGCCCTTTGAACTCCGCAGTGCAATCCGCCGGCAGCCGCTCCGTCACATGCGCCCGGAACGCCGCCCGGATCGCGTCCGGATCCTGCTCGCCGACCAACCGGAACGACAGCTTCGCCGACGCCTCCGCCGGGATCACGGTCTTGAACCCGTCCCCGGTATAGCCGCCCCAGATCCCATTGATCTCCGCCGTCGGCCGCGCCCACAGCTGCTCGAGCGGGCTCCGATCCGCTTCTCCCGCCGGGACCGAAAGCCCGACATCGCCAAGGAAGGCGTCCGCCGAAAAGCCGAGCGCGTCCCAGCTCTTGCGCACCGACGCCGGCGTCTCCGGCACGCCGTCATAGAAGCCTGGCAGCGTCACAGAGCCGTCCGGCGCCCGCAGATCTGCGAGGATCGAGGCCAGAAGCTGAATGGGGTTCCGCGCCGCGGATCCGAAATGCCCAGAATGCAGGTCCCGATCGGCGGCGCGAACGATCACCTCCTCGCCCAAGAGCCCGCGCAGCGAGACGGCGATCGACGGCGTCTCCGCGTTCCACAGTCCGGTGTCGCAGATGAGCGCGATATCGGCCTTGAGCGCGTCGCGATGCGCTTCGAGGAACGGCTCCATGCTGAGCCCGCCCGCCTCCTCCTCGCCCTCGAGGAGCACCGTGACATTCACGGGAAAGCCGCCCGAGACCGTCTTCCAGGCGCGGAGCGCCTCGAGAAACGTCATCACCTGGCCCTTGTCGTCCGCCGCGCCGCGCGCCCGGATCCGCGCGACGCGATCGGCGCCGGTCTCGACCTTCGGCTCGAACGGCGGATGGTCCCAAAGCGCGATGGGATCGACCGGCTGCACGTCGTAATGGCCGTAGAACAGGACGCGCAGCGCGTTCGCCGGCGGGTTCGGATCAT
Organism: Pseudomonadota bacterium; assembly: GCA_039819865.1. GTDB lineage: Bacteria > Pseudomonadota > Alphaproteobacteria > Rhodobacterales > Rhodobacteraceae > JBCBRF01. Next base: position 5,096 of record JBCBRF010000093.1, read on the forward strand.
GCGCCAGCACCATCGGATGGCCGCCCGCCTGATGCGCCGGGCTCGGAACCGCCCGCGCCTCGAAGCCGAGCTCGCCGAGCGCACCCGCCAGCCAGTCCGCCGCCCGCGCGCAATCCGCCTGGTGCGCGGCCTCGGTCGACACCGAGGGGATCCGGAGCAACTCGAACAGCCGTTCGAGCGCCGCCGCCCGGCCGCCTTCGAGCGCCGCCAGCACCGCGTCGAGCTGGGCCGCCGCGCCAGAGTGAGCGTCGGTCATGATCGCGTCTCCTTAACTGCCGCAGCGAGGCGGCGACCGGTCGGCGGTCGGCGGCTCACCCGCGCCGCCGTCCACGGCGCTCGCGCTTCGGCGCGCCGCCCTCGCCCAGTCCGTCATCCGCGGAGCTGAAGCCGCCGAGCCGCTCCGCGATCTCCTCGAGGCCGGGCCGCGGCCCGACCACGTCTATCCCTTCGAGCGCCGCGCGCATCTTCTCCAGATGCGCGGAGGTGGTGCCGCAGCAGCCGCCGATGATCCGCGCCCCGCAGCGCCGCGCCAGCACCGCGTAGTCCGCCATCAGCTCCGGCGTGCCGTCATAGTGGATATGGCCGTCGACGAATTTCGGGATCCCGGCGTTGCCCTTGGCGATCACCACCGACCCGGGCGCCGCTTCGGTGATCCCGAGCACCGTCCGAAGCAAGTCGGACGCGCCAACCCCGCAGTTCGCGCCGAACGCCAGCGGCGGGGCGGCCAGCGACGGGGCGAGCCCCGCATACCCCACGGACGTCACGCCCATCATGGTCCGGCCCGCCGTGTCGAAGCTGAGCGTCCCGCAGAACGGCGCGTCCAGATTGGCCGCCGCCTGCGCCGCGGCGCGGATCTCTTCCTCGGAGGAGATCGTCTCCGCCCACAGCACGTCGACCCCGCCGGCGAGCAGCCCTTTGGCCTGCTCTTCGAACGACGCGACCGCGTCCTCGAACGAGAGCGCGCCGACCGGCTGAAGCAGCTCGCCCGTCGGCCCCATCGAGCCCGCCACGACCACGGGCCTCCCGGAGGCCTCGACCGCCTCGCGCGCGATCTCCGCCGCCCGCTTGTTCAGCTCGAACACCCGGTCCTGCGCGTCGTGCAGCTTCAGCCGATGCCGCGTGCCCCCGAACGAATTGGTCAGAATCAAATCGACGCCCGCGCCGAGAAAGCCGTCATGGAGCGCCCGCACTTTCTCCGGCGCGGTTTCGTTCCAGAGCTCCGGCGCTTCGCCGGCCTCGAGCCCCATGGCGAACAGGTTCGTGCCGGTGGCCCCATCGGCCAACAGCCAGTCCCGGCTCTCCAACAACGTGCTCAAGAGATTGCTCATCGGCCCAATCCTAAGGTCGAAACGCAAGCGTGCGCCGCCGCGCGCCGTCGACCGGCGAGCCGCACCCTCACGCTGCAGGAAACTGGCGACCAGACATAACGCTCGCGTGATCGAACGCAACGGTCAGCGCGTCACGCCGCGGCGCCGAGCGCCGCAGCCGCCGCCTCAGGCGTACTTATCGAGGATGGTCGGATCGGCCCCGTCGGTCGCGACCCGCGCCAGATCCCGAAGGAACGACGGGTTCGGATGGCCCGCCGCGATGGCGCGCTCCACGGTCGGCCCCAGATCCCAGCCCTCGCTGCGCGCGCCGGCCTCGATCAGCGCGATCGCCGCCCGCGCCGAATCCTCGCGCCGCGCCGGATCATGCGCGTAGCGATAGATCCAGAGCTCGAGCATCAGCCACCGCGGCCGCTGCGCAGGATCAAGGCTGTAGGCGGCGTCGAAGGCGTCGTTCAAGAGCTTCAAGCCCTCGTCGGTCCGGCCTTCGGAGAGCAGGAACTGCGCCGTCCGCGACAGCATGGTCGCGTCCTTCGGGTTCTGCGCGATCGCCTGGCGATAGCAGCGCTCCGCCTCCGCCAGATCCCGCCGCGTATCGCGCAGGAAGGCGGCGAAGCGGTTCAGCGTCTCGGCCCGATCGGGCGCGAGCCGCAGCGCTTCGCGGAAATAGACCTCCGCCTGCTCCGCGTCCCCGCGCACATCGCTGAGGAACCGCGCCAGATCCTGCATCGCCGCGACGCTGGTCGGATCGAACTCGACGGCGCGCCGCAGATAGGTCTCCGCCGCGTCCGGATCGCGCTTAGAGGTCTCCAGGAACCGGCCATAGGCGCGCAGGATCTCTGGATCGCGCGGCGTCAGGCTGAGCGCGTCCTGGAACAGCGCATCCGCCTCCTCGACCCGGCCGCCCCGCCGGCCGAGGAAGGCGGCGAAGGCGCTGCGGACAATGGCGCTGTACGGCTCGCGCTCGATGGCGTCGCGGTGCATCTGCTCGGCGGCCCGGAGATCTTCGAGGTCGAGTTCCAGCCGCTCCGCCAGCGCCGACATCGGCTCTCCGTCGTCGGGGGCCGCCGCCGCCGCCTGACGCAGTTGCGCGACGGCCGTCGACGGATCGTCGAGCCGCTCCCGCAGGAAGCGCGCGAAACCGATCTGGAAACGCGGCGACCGCGGATCGATCTCGACGGCGCGGCGGTACTCCGCCTCCGCGAGCCCCAGATCGCCCTTGCGCTCCGCAAGCGCCCCGCGTGCATAGGCGACGACGGCGTCGTTCGGTCCGATCCGCGCCGCATCCTCGAGCATCTTGCCGATCTGCTCGACCGACCCGTCCTTCTTGAGCCGCAGCATTGAAAGCTCGGCGAGCGCTTCGGCGGAAGTCGGCCGGACCTCCGCCGCCACGCGCAACTGCTGCTCCGCCGCATCCCGCCGCCAGCGCCGCGTCTCGAGGAACTGCGCATAGGCGATCCGGTTGCCGACATTCTCGGGCGCCACCTCGATCGCCAGGCGGTAGCAATTCTCCGCCTCGTCGAGATCGCCGCGCGCCCGCACCAGGAAATCGGCGAGCGCCCGCAGCGTATCGGCGTTGCGCAGGTCGAGATTGAGCGCGCGCGTGAGCAGCCGTTCCGCCCGCGGCGCGTCCCGCAGCTGCTCGACCGAGAACTTCGCGTAATCCCGCAGCAACGGGATGTCTTTGGGCGCAATCTGCTGCGCCTCCTCGAAGGCCTCTTCGGCCCCGGCGAGATCGCGCGAGGCGATCGCCAGGAACCGCGCCCGCCGCGCGATCAGAGGTGCCGGCTCGCGCGAGGCTTCGATCGCCTTGATGAGCGCGGCGTCGCCCGACAGCGCGTCGTCGCTGCTCGCGGGCCCCCGCGGCTCCGCCGGCAGCCGAAGCCCGCTCGGGGAATCCTCGACCCAGACGACCGGGAACAACGAGCGGGTCTGAACCTTTTTGCTGAGCGTGCCGGAGAACGCGGCGCTGAGCCGGCTGAGCTTGCCTTGCTCGGTCTGCGGCTTGTCGGCGCGCCGACCGACGTCGAGCGGCTCGAGCCGGTTGGGCTCAGGACGCGCGCCGTCGCCCCCGCCGATATTGATGTCGGAAGCGCCTTCGAGTTGGGTGAGCACGGACTCGATCGTCGCCTCGTCGCTCGTCTCGGTGGAACGCGTCTGCGCCTCAGAAACCCGCCCCGCGGCCTCCCGAGTGCTGGAGGGCTGGGTCTGCGCCTCTTCCGCGTCGCGATCCACCGCGCTGGTGCGCCCTGCGCCCCGCAACTCGAGCTTCGCTGCGTCGAGCAGCTTGGTCTTCCGCGACGCCAGATCCGGCTTCGCGCCCTCCGGCGCGGCCGCCGCCGGCGGCGCGCCGCCCTCGTCGGGATCCCGCGGTTTGCCGGACCGAACGGTTTTCGAGAACACGTTCAGAGACTGGCGAAGCCGCTCGCGCCGGCTTTCCTCGGTCTCCTTGCGCGCGCCGATGCTGGACGGCGCGCGGAACGACAACCGCCGTCCGCCGCCGGTCGCCGGCGGCGTCTCGGCCGGCTCCGCCCCCGTTTCCCGCTGCGCCGGCGTCTCAGAGATTCCGAGCCCCGCCCGCGTCGACAGTTCGCGGTACTTCGCGTCATAGCGCCGGAGCGCGCGCTCGAACCGGTCGACCTTGGGATGGCCGAGACCGAACTCGAGCCGCATGAAGTACATCAGCTCGTCGAAGTCGCTGTGCTTCACCCAAACCGTTTTGCGGGTCTCCATCCAATCGGCGAGCGCGCCTTTCGGCGGTTCGTCGTTGATCCAGAACACGCCGCAAGACGGCGCCCCCTGCGGCAGCCCCTCGAGCATATCGACGATCGACTCGTCGCGGCCGCCATAGCCGATGAAGATCAGCCCGGCGTCCACCAGCTGCTCGCGAAGCCGCTCGCGCACATCGTCGCGCAGCTGCGGACGGTTTCCGTTGCTGGCGTTCGCCAGCAGATGCGCGTCGCCATGCAGCTTGATCACGGTCGGCGTGTCCGGAGACAACGGCGTCCGGCGATCGAGCGACTCGTTGGTGAAGACCTGTGGGCGGCGCTGACTGTAAAGATGGAGCGCATCGGCGGCGAGATCGTCGAAATTGACGGTCAGCGCGACGTTGGCCCGCGCGCCCCAGGCGTCATGCGTCATCAGCTGGGCGAGCGTGGCGTAGCCGAAGCCCGGCTCGGACACTTTCATCAGCTCCTGCAGCTCGCGCCGCCGATCCACATCCGTGTAGAACAGCGCTTCGAACACCTCGGCGTAGACCGCCGCGGGGTCCTCGGGGTCGTAGCCGACGAAGCGCTTGGCCGCCCAACCGTCGATGTCCGACTCAGTCCCCGTCTCGAGCCAGATCAACTCCTTGATCCAGCGCCGCGCGACCTCCGCCGCGGTCGGAACGCCCGAACTGACCGAGCATCCGGCGCCGAGGAACCACAAGAAGCGGTTTTCTTTGCGTGTGATGGCGTAACGCAAACGCCGCGCGAACTCCCGCGCCGTGAAGACGCGGAATCGGCTGTCGCTAGCGTAATCGTCGCCGTCGCCCCAAACGGTCATGTGCCTGTCGCCTCGCCCGGATCCCGGCATCGCGCCCGAACCCCTCTCTGCCAACCGCTCCGACGCCACGCGTCTCGGCCGGCTCCTGCTCTCTCGGCGTCGAGACTTCCGCGGCGTTTCGCGTGCTCGACGTTTGTTATGCAGGCGACCGGGTTTCGCGACGCGCACGCCGGACACACCCTATCGCCATTCATAAGTGATTAACACGAACCGTCGCGCATTGCATCGCAAATATGTCACGGCTGTCGCAAATGCTGCGCGCAATCCAGCGGATAACGCCAGATCGTGTGTGGACAACTCTGTGGACCGCTTAAGCGAGCGCGTTCGCCTCGTCCTTGAGCCGGCGGATCATGGCCCGCAGCCCGTTCGAACGCTGAGACGACAAGTGCTCGCCGAAGCCGAGCGCGTCGAAGGCGCCGACCGCGTCGCAGGAAACGATCTCGGACGCCGGGCGGCCGGACAACAGCGCCCGGAGCACGGCGATCAGCCCGCGCACGATATGTGCGTCGCTGTCGCCTTCGAACCGGAGCCGAACCGGCTCTCCCGGCGCGCGCATCGGCTCCGCCTTTAGCCAGACCTGGCTTGCGCAGCCGTCGACTTTGGTCTCGGCCGTCTTGTCGGCGGCGTCGAGGCCCTCCAGCCCCTGTCCGAGCTCGATGACGTAGCGATAGCGGTCCATCCAATCGTCCATCAGCTCGAACGTCTCCGAGATCTCCTCGAAGCTCGGTCCTTTTTGCGCGCCATCGGGCATCGCTCGGCTCCCTGTCTTTGCGCCGCCGACGAGGCGCGCCTCTCCCTGACGGAAATGGGTTCGCCGCGCCCTATCGCCAGAACCCCCGCTTGCCGCGAAGCGCGCTCGGCGAGAGGCGCACGCAGTACCGCCCCGTCTGGCGCGCGGCCAGACAAACCCGCGTCGCGTCCGATGCGCGGAGGCTGTGCAGCATGGCCGCCCAGCGCCGGTCCCGCGACCGCCGGGCGAGATAGGTCGCCCCGCTCCCCTTCGCCGCCCGCCGCGCGATCCGGATCGCTTGCGCCGCCGCGCCCCGCTTGGCGTACGCGCCCAGAAACGCCGCATAGCCTTTCGGGGTCGAGGATCCCCCCGGCGCGCAGCCCCGATAGGCGCGCAGCGGCCTGGGCGGCGCCCGACGCGGATCCGGATCGAGCGCGGCGAACCGAACCCCGCGCCCCGCCGCGCTCGCGAACGCGCGATCGAGCAGCGCGACCACCGCGCCGTTCCGCTCTCCGCGCCCCGGATAGCCGAGCCCGACCGCCAGGATCCGCCGCCCGCCCCGCTCCGCCAGCGCCACCAGATTGTATCCCGCGGCGCAGGTGAAGCCCGTCTTCATCCCGATCGCGCCCGCGTACCGTCCTAACAGAGGATTTGTCGACAACAGCGTCCGACCGGCGATGCGGGTGCGCGTCTGGGCGAACACGCCCGCGCGCCCGCCATGGCGCGCCACCAGCGCGCGCGCCAACAGCGCCGCATCGCGCGCCGTGATCCGCTGGCCGGGCTTCGGCAGGCCGCTCGCCGTCAGAAAACGCGTCTGCGTCATTCCGAGCGCCGCCGCTTTTTCGTTCATCCGCGCGACAAACGCCGCCTCCTGGCCCGCGACAGCCTCCGCGACCGCGCTCGCGGCGTCGTTGGCGGAGGCGATCAACGCCGCATCGAGCAGATCGCCGAACGGGATCTCGTCGCCCGCCCTCAGCCCGGCCCCGACCGGCGGCCGCCCCGCCGCCCAGGCTGAGACCGTCACCATCGTCTCGCGCGTGATCGCGCCGCTCTCGAGCGCGTCGAACGCGACGAACGCGGTCATCAGCTTCGTCAGCGAGGCCGGCGGCCGGGGCGAGTCGAGATGCGCTTCCTCGAGGATCCGTTCGGAGCCGAGATCGATCGCGAGGCGCGCAGGCGGCGGCGGCTCCGCCGCAAAGCCGTCGACGGTCGAGATCGCCAACCCCAGTATTGCCAACCCCATGATCGCCAACCGCGTGAGAGCCAACCCTGCGGTCAGCATCGCTCCGGCGAGCGGCCGCTCGCGACGGCGCCGCGACGGGAAGAGCGATCGGGTCATCAAGCGCCTTCCCCCGTTTGCGCCGTCCAGGTCGTCGCGCAGGACGTCGTGCAGGATGGCTTTCTGGACGCCTTGCAGGACGCCGCTCAAGAGCGCCCTAAACCGCCCCTGCGGAGAGTTTCGAGACGTCGACCGGATCGACGTCTTCTTGCTGGGAAGCGTCGAGCGCCACGACCCGCACCCCATCCGGACCGGACGCCAGCGCGATCTCGCCCCGCTTCAGCCGCATCGCCGTCTCGCCGAACGCCTCGCGCCGCCACCCGGACAGCACAGGGGTCTGCGGCGAGTCTTCGCTCGCGATCTCCTCGAGATCGGCGGAGGACGCGATCAGCCGTTGCGCGACGCCGATCTCCTCCGAACACGCCTTGAGCAGAACTTTCAACAAATCGACCACCGGTCCAGACCCCGGCTTCGGCGGTTTGACCGGCGCGGCCTGCGGCTGCTCCTCCTTCGGGGTCTCGAGCCCGCGTCGGATCGCGGCCAGGATATCGTCGGCGACATCGCCCTTCCGCCCCTCGCGGAACAGCAGCCGCGCACGGCTAAGCTCCTCGGCCGTCTTCGGCTGCAACGCGCAGAGCTCGAGCAACGCATCGTCCTTCATGAGACGCGAGCGCGGCACGTCGCGCGCCTGCGCCTCGCGCTCCCGCCACGCCGCAAGCGCCTGCGCGACCGCCAGGAACTTGCCGCCTGAAGAGCGCGTCTTGAGCCGCCGCCAAGCCTCTTCCGGCTCGGTCACGTAGGTCGAAGCCTGACCGAGCGCCGCCATCTCCTCGGCGACCCAGCTGCTGCGCCCCGCCTCCGCGATCTGCGCGGCGAGCGTCTCGTAGATCCCCCGCAGATGCGTCACGTCGGCCAGAGCGTAAGCGAGTTGCCGATCGGTGAGCGGGCGCCGCGCCCAGTCGCTGAAGCGGGAGGATTTGTCGAGATTCGCCCCAACGACGCGTTTCACCAGGGTTTCATAGCCGACTTGATCCCCGAAACCACAAACCATGGCCGCGACTTGGGTGTCATAGAGCGGCGTCGGCACGTCGCCTGAAAGATTGAGGAAGATCTCCACATCCTGCCGCGCCGCGTGAAAAACCTTCACCACATCCGAATCGCGGAACAGATCGAACAGCGGGCTGAGGTCGAGATCGACGCCGATCGGATCGATGATCGCCGCCGCGTCCTTGTCCTCCGCCGGCGCCGGGCGCGCCATCTGGATTAGGCACAGCACCGGCCAGTAGGTACGCTCGCGCACGAACTCGGTGTCGACGGTGACATACGGGGCGTCGCGGCACTCCCGAACGAAGGCCTCGAGGTCGCGCTGGCTCCGGATCATTCGCATGAGCGCGCTTATAGAATCCGCGAATCAGTTTGTCCTGCGCTTTTCCCGCGCACGATCGCAACCGTGGCGCGGCGCCGCGCCCCAGCCCCATGGTCCTGGCCCCATAGCCTTGGCCCCATAGCCTTGGCCCCATAGCCTTGGCCCGACAGCCCCGCCCCATCGCCTGGACCGCGCCGCCGAACGGCCCAAGCTTAACCCCATTTCAATCGTGACACTTTGTTGTACTATTTATGACAGTTCGCACGAAGCCAGACTCGCGGACGTCGTCCAGATTCATCCCCAACAGGAGGTTTTCACAGAATGCGCGCGACCTTGGTGGCGAGTTCGAAGGGGGGGTGCGGAAAGACGACGGCCGCGGTGACGATGGCGGCGGCGCTCGCGGAGCGCGGCTATCGCGTAGCGCTCGCCGACGCGGACCCGCAGCGGGCCGGGCTCGCTTGGCTCGCCCGCCGGCCGGACGCCGCGCAGCGGATCGCCGCGCTCGATTGGACCCGCCCGCTCGACATCGGCGCTTGGCCCGAGTCCGTGCGCCCGAACGGGATAGACTGGCTGGTGATCGACGCCGCCTGCGCCTACGGCTCCGGCGCCTATGGCGGCGGCGCGTTGGACGGCGGCCTTGCGCCGCTCGAGCGGCTGCTCGAGCGCGCGGATACGGTCGTGACGCCGGTCGGCCCGTCCTTTTTCGACGGGCACGCCGCGCTCGGCTTTCTCCGCCGCATCGAGAACACCCGTCCCGTCCGCCGCGGCCAGGCGGAGATCGTCGTTCTGGCGAACCGCATCCCCGCGCGGCGCGCCGCGGCGAACGCGCTCCGCCCCTTCCTTTCGCAGGCTGCGCTGGAGCTGAGCGCCGCGGTGACCGAGCGCGCCGCCTACAGCCGTCTGGCAGCCCAAGGGCTCGCCGTT
>JBCBRF010000094.1:0-14255 GCA_039819865.1 Pseudomonadota bacterium
CTGCGCAGTCTCGGCGTCCGCCAACAACGGCGCAGACGCCGGCGCTGCCGAGGCCCGAGGCGTCGGACATCGACGCGGCCTGAACCGCGCCGCCGTCAGATCCCGTCGGGGGATCGCGCCAGCAGCCCGCCGGGACGGCGCTCGATCCGACCGGCGAGCTCCAGCTCCAGAAGCGCCGCCGCAAGCGCTGCGGGCGCGACGTCGAGCGCGCGCACCAGGGCGTCGATCTCGATCGGCGCGGTCGACAACATTGCGAGCGCGCGGTCGGCGAGATCGGCCGGCGGCTCGGCCTCGGCGTTCGCCGGCTCCTCCGCGTCGAGCTGAAGAGCGGGATCGTAAAAGGCGCCAGGCTCCAGCAGACGGCGGGGGCGGGATTGGTCGAGCGCCTCCCACACGTCGTCGGCGTCGCGCACCAGCGTCGCGCCCTGGCGGAGGAGCGCGTTGCAGCCGCCATAGCGCGGATCGAGCGGGTGGCCAGGCACCGCGGCGGCCTCGCGGTTCTGCTCGGCGGCGTAGCGCGCGGTGATCATCGCGCCGGAGCGCTCGGCGGCCTCGACCACGACGACGACCTGGGAGAGCCCCGAGATCAGGCGGTTTCGCCGTGGGAAATGCTGGGCGGCGGGCTGGAAACCCATCGGCATCTCAGAGATCACCGCGCCGCGTTCGACCATTTCGGCGTGGAGAGCGGCGTGCTCGGGCGGGTAGACATGGTCGACGCCGCCCGCGACCGCGGCGACGGTGGTCCCGGGACCGCCCGCGCGCCCTTCAGAGGCTTCGGCGGCGGCTTCGGCGGCGGCCCGGAGCGCGCCGCGGTGGGCGGCGGCGTCGATCCCGCGCGCGAGCCCCGAGACGATCAGCGCGCCGCGTTCCGCGAGGGCGGCGGCGGTCGCCTCCGCCCAACGTCGGCCGACGGCGGAGGCGTTTCGAGCGCCGACCAGCGCGACGGCCGGCGCGCGCAGGCGCGAAGGGTCGCCGAGGGCCCAGAGGATCGGCGGGGCGCCGTCGGCCTGGGCCAGGAGCGCGGGGTAGTCGGGCGCGCCGAGGCAGAGGAGACGGGCGTGGGCGCGCTCGCCCGCCGCGATCTCCGCCTCGATGCGCTCGACGGGCGCCGGGGCGCGCGGTCCGCCGCCGCGGGCTGACAGGTCGGGGACCGCTTCGAGCGCTGCGGCGGCGCTCGGGTAGCGTCGCAGCAAACGGACGAAGGTCGCGGGGCCGACGCCGGGCGTGCGGGCGAGACGCAGCCAGGCGAGCCGCTCGGCGGCGGTTCGCGGCGCCTTCTCCGGCGGGATCGGGGGCGGTCCGGCGAACGGGTCCGCGCGCTCGGCGCTCGCCTTCGGCTCGGCGCCCGGTGGGTCGAACAGATCGCTCATGGGGCTGGCGGGCCGGAGGCGGGACGCGCGCCGCCGATCCGGGGCTCCTCGCCGCGGATCAGGCGGGCGATGTTGGCGCGGTGGCGCCAGATCAGGACCGCGGCCATCACGATCGCGAAGGGCAGGGCGTCGCATTCCGCGAGCGCGTTCGCGGCGATCACCGCGGCGACGGCGGTCGCGAGCGAGGCGACGGAGGAGATCCGCACCAGGAGCGCCGTCGCGACCCAAACGAGCGCGCAGATCAGCCCGAGCTCCCAGCGCCAGGCGAGCAGCACGCCGAAGCCCGTGGCCACGCCCTTGCCGCCCTTGAAGCCGAGGAAGGGCGAGTAGCAGTGGCCGAGGAAGCCGCCGAGCCCGGCGCAGGCGGCCGCGATCGGGCCTGCGAGATAGAAGCCCAGCAGCGCCGGGATCGCGCCCTTGGCGGCGTCGAGCGCGAGGGTCAGGGCGGCGGCGGTCTTGTTGCCGGTGCGCAGCACGTTGGTCGCGCCGATATTGCCGGAGCCGATCTTGCGGATGTCGCCAAGGCCGAAACCTCGGGCGACCAGCAGGCCGAAGGGGATCGCGCCGATCAGGAAGGCGAGGCCGAAGGCGAGCAGGTAATAGGGCAGGCCGGCTTCGAGCGCGAGGATCGCGGGCGGGTCGCAGAAGGCGGCCGCAACCGTCCATTTCAGATCGGTCATTGCGCTCGCCCTTCCGCCGGGCCGCTCGGCGTCGCGCCGGCCGTCTCCTCGGTCGGGTCGGCGACGAAGACGGTGCGCCCGGCGACCCAGGTGCGCAGGGTCCGGCCGCGCAGGACGGCGCGGTCGAAGGGCGAGTTCTTGGATTTCGAGCGCAGGTCGCGGCGGTGGATCGGGCGCTCGGCGTCCGGGTCGAACAGCACGAGGTCCGCAGGGGCGCCCGGCGTGAGGCGGCCGGCGTCGAGGCCGAGACGCTGCGCGGGGTTGCGCGCGAGCAGCTGGAACAGCCGGGCCAGGCCGATCCCGGCGCGCTCGCCCAAGGTCAGCGCCGCGGAGAGCAGGGTCTCGAGACCGACCGCGCCGGCGGCCGCCTGGGCGTAGGGCAAGCGCTTCGATTCCTCGTTCTGCGGGCGATGCGAGGAGACCAGACAGTCGATGGTCCCGTCCGCGATCGCCTCGACGAGCGCGGCGCGGTCCTGTTCGGCGCGGAGGGGCGGGGTGACCTTGTAGAAGGTGCGGTAGTCCTGGATCGCCTGCTCCGACAGCAGCGCGTGGTGGATCGCGGCGGCGGCGGAGACGTCGAGCCCACGGGCCTTGGCGGCCGCGATCGATCGGGCGCCGGCGGCGGTCGAGATCTGAGCGGCGTGATAGCGCACGCCCGTCAGCGCGGCGAGCGAGAGGTGGCGCTCGAGCGCCAGAGCCTCCGCCGCGGCGGGGGCGGCGGGCAGGCCGAGCCTGGTGGCCAGCTCGCCCTCGGTCGCGACGGTCCCGGCCGCGAGGTCGCGGTCGAGCGCGAGCGGCGCGACCAGAGCGCCTAGTTCCGCGGCGTAGGCGAAGCAGCGGCGCAGGACTAAATTGTCGGCGCGGCAGTGGTCGCCGTCGGAGAAGCCGATCGCGCCCGCCTCGAGCAGGAAGCGGTACTCGCTCATCCGCTCGCCTTTCAGGCCGCGGGTCATCGCCGCCATGGCGCGGACATGCGGCATGGCGTGGTCCACGCTCTCTTCCGCCACGCGCTGGGCGACGAATTCGATCAGCGCCGGATCATCGATCGGCGGCTCGGTCTCGGGCTGGGTGACGATGGTCGCGACGCCGCCGGCGGCCGCGGCCTCTCCGCCCGAGCCGAAGCTCTCCTTGTGGCGCTCGCCGGGCTCGCCGACGAACACGCGCATGTCGACGAGGCCGGGCGCGAGGGCCATGCCGCGGCAGTCGAGCGCCTCGAAAGCGTCGCCGACGGCTTCGTCAGGCGCGGCGCGGGCGAGGATGCGGCCGTCCTCGAGCAACAGCGCGCCCGGTCGGTCGCCTTCGGCGGCTGCGGCGTGGTCGGGGTCGATCAGGCGGGCGTTCATGAGCGCCTTTTTCGCCGGGGCGCGGGCGCGGGCCGCTTCGGCCCCGAAGAACCGGCCGGCGGGGCGGCCGCCAAAGGCGCGCTCCGATTTCGGGGCGGTGTGAGGCAGGTTGGCGGCGACGAGCTCGAGGACCGCCATGCGCACGGCGACGCCCATCTCGACCTGGGTCGCGATCACCGAGCGGTCCGGATCGTCGGCCAGCGCGCTGTCGATCTCGACCCCGCGGTTCATCGGCCCCGGATGCATCACCAAAGCGTCCGGCGCGGCGTGGGCCAACTCTTCCGCGTCGAGGCCGTAGCTGTGGAAATACTCGCGGGTCGAGGCGATGAACGCGCCCTCCATCCGCTCGTTCTGCAGCCGCAGCATCATCACGACGTCGGCGCCTTGAGCGGCGGTCGCGAGGTCGCGGCAGACCTCGACGCCGAGCGCCTCGATCCCGGTCGGGATCAGCGTCGGCGGCGCGGCGACGCGGACCCGGTTGCCGAGCACGCGGTGCAGAAAGATGTTCGAGCGCGCCACCCGGCTGTGCATCAGGTCGCCGCAGATCGCGATGGTGAGGCCGCGGAGGCTCGCGGCGTCGCTGTCCGGACCGCGTCGGGCGCGGAAGGTCCGGCGCATGGTCAGCGCGTCGAGCAGCGCCTGGGTCGGGTGCTCGTGCCAGCCGTCGCCGGCGTTCACGACAGCGCAGTTGACCTTGTTCGCGAGCAGCGCGACCGCGCCCGCGTCCTGGTGCCGAACGACCAGGATGTCCGGCAGCATCGCGTTCAGCGTGGTGGCGGTGTCGAGCAGCGTCTCGCCCTTCGACATGGACGAGTTCTTCATCGACATGTTCATGACCGTCGCGCCCAGCCGCTTGGCCGCGAGCTCGAAGCTCGCCTGGGTGCGGGTCGAGGACTCGAAGAACAGGTTGATCAGGGTCTTGTCGGACAGCGAGCGCTCGACCCGCTCGCGCCGGGCGTTGGCTTCGGCGAACGCGTCGGCGCGCGAGAGGATCGCTTCGATGTGCTCAGGCGAGAGCCCGGAGACGCCGAGAAGGTGGGGGAAAGGAAACACAGGCTCGGCCTCCGGCGGCGGATTTCGGGCGTTGTACGGCCGTGGGCGACGGGCCTCAACCGGCGGATGCGGCGGCGGCGGGTCATGGACGTCACGCCGCGGCCCCGATCCGGTTCGAGAGTGCGGGCGCGGGCGGATTAGTCTCGAAACGGTCCATTTTTTGCGCCTGAACGCGGTGGCGTGCGCCCACGGGCGAAACAGGACGGGTGGAACAGGAAGGGGATCGCGATGGACGAGACGGTTGCGGAGGCGGGAGACGGCGTCGGCTACCTGCAGGCGCTGGTGATCGAATACGGGCTCAACGTCGTGGTCGCGGCGCTGATCCTGATCGTCGGGTTCTGGGCCGCGGGCCGGGTGGGCGCGTTCGTCACGCGCCGGATGAAGGCGGCGCCCCGGGTCGACCAGACGCTGGCGAGCTTCGTCGGCAGCCTGGCGCGGTACGCGCTGCTCGCAGTGGTGATCATTGCGGTGCTGAACCGCTTCGGGGTCGAGACGACGTCCCTGGTCGCCTTGATCGGCGCCGCCGGCCTCGCCATCGGCCTCGCGTTGCAGGGGACGCTTTCGAACCTCGCGGCGGGGGTGATGCTGATCCTGTTCCGGCCCTTCAAAAACGGCGACTATGTCGAGGCGGCTGGGGTCGCCGGGACGGTCAAGGAGATCTCGCTGTTCGTTACGGAGCTGGCGACCGTCGACAACGTCCAGATCATCGTGCCGAACGGCAAAGTCTGGGGCGACACGATCGTGAACTACTCGGCGCATGAAGAGCGACGGGTCGATCTGGTGTTCGGGGTCGGCTACGGGGTGAACCTGAAGACCGCGGAGGAGGCGATCCGGGCGGAGATCGCGGCCGATCCGCGGATCCGCTCGACGCCGGCGGAGCCGTTCGTGGCGGTGACCAATCTTGGCGACAGCTCGGTCGACTTCACCGTGCGGGTGTGGTGCGCGGCGTCGGACTATTGGGGATTGAAGTTCGATCTGACGCGGAAGGTGAAGGAGCGGTTCGACGCGGCGGGCGTCGACATCCCGTTCCCGACCACGACCATCGTGCAGACCAGCGCGGCCTAGAGCGTGAACCGGTTTCATCAGATCACGATGACGGTCTAACCTTCGGCCTCGCGGCCTGATCGGGCGGACGACCGGCGTCCGGTCGTCCGGGTCGCGCTTCGAGCGCCGCCGTTCAGGCGACGGCGACGCTGGCGCTCGCGCGCGGGAAGCCCTATTCAGCCGACGTCGAAGCGCGATGCGAGGAGAGAGTGCCGGCCATGTCGAGCGTCATCGTGATCCCGGCGCGGTACGCCTCGAGCCGGTTTCCCGGCAAGCCTCTGGCGCCGCTGCGGGGCGCTACGGGCGTCGTGAAATCGCTGATCGAGCGTTCTTGGGAGGCGGCCGCTGCGGTGCACGGCGTCGATCTGGTGGTTGTGGCCACCGACGATGATCGGATCGCAGAGGCCTCCAAAGCGTTCGGGGCCGAGGTGGTGATGACGGCGGAGACGTGCCGGAACGGCACGGAGCGCTGTCGGGACGCGCTGCCCGCCTTGACTGAGCGCCTGGGCGCGGCGCCCGAGATCGTCGTCAATTTGCAGGGCGACGCCCCTCTGACGCCGCCTTGGTTCGTCGAGGCTCTGATCGCTGAGATGCGCGCGGATCCGGCGGTCTCGGTCGCGACCCCGGGCCTGCGCTGCGACGGGGAGACGCTCGCCGCGCTCCAGGCGGACCGCGCCGCGGGGCGCGTCGGCGGCACGACCGTGGTGTTCAACGCGGCGCGCGACGCGCTCTATTTCTCGAAAGAGGTGATCCCTTTTTGCGCCGAGCGTTTCGCGCCGGAGGCGGCGACGCCGGTGTTCCACCATGTGGGCCTTTATGGCTATCGCCCGGCGGCGCTCGAGGCCTATGCGTCCTGGGCGCCCGCCGGGCTGGAGACGCTGGAAGGTCTCGAACAGCTCCGGTTTCTCGAGAACGGGACGCCGGTGCGGGTGGTGGAGGTCGACGGGCGCGGTCGGGTGTTCTGGGAGCTGAACAATCCGGAAGACACGCCGCGGATCGAAGCGGCGCTAACGCGCATGAATCTTGAATAACCCGAGACGGATGCGCTCGCCGCTTGGCGAGAACGCGCCGGAACGCCCGAGCCGTGGGCCGCGGCGGGCTCGATTTGGGGGTGGAGATGACTAAAGTTCGGACAGCGGTGTTCCCAGTTGCGGGCCTCGGCACGCGGTTCCTGCCCGCGACCAAGGCGGTGCCGAAAGAACTGATGCCGGTGGTCGATCGGCCGGTGCTGCAATACGCGGTCGAGGAGGCCAAGGCGGCCGGCGTCGAGAACTTCGTCTTCGTCAACTCGTGGGGCAAAGGCGCGCTCGAAGATCATTTCGACCGGAATTTGGGGCTCGAGCAGGCGCTCGAGGCGAAGGGCAAGGACGCGCTCCTCAAGGCCGCGCGGGATTGTGCGCTGCCCTCGGGCGCGATGACGGTGGTCCGCCAGCACGCGCCGCTCGGGCTGGGGCATGCGGTCTGGTGCGCGCGCCATGTGGTGGGCGACGAACCGTTCGCGGTGCTGCTGCCCGACGAGGTGCTGCGGAACGACCCGCCCTGCCTGGCGGCGATGGCGGCGGCTTATGAAGGCGTCGGCGGGGCGATGCTGGCGGTGGTCGACGTGCCGCGGGCCGAGACCAAGAAGTACGGGATCATCGATCCGGCCGAGGGCGCGGATCCGAATGCGGACGTGATCGCGATGCGCGGCATGGTCGAGAAGCCGGACCCCGAGCAGGCGCCGACCACGCTCGCGGCGATCGGGCGATACATTCTCTCGCCCGACGTGATGCGCGCGCTCGACGAGACCAAGCCGGGCGCGGGCGGCGAGATCCAGCTCACAGACGCGATCGCCGCCTGCATCGGCAAGACGCCGGTCAGCGGCTGGCGCTACACCGGCGAGCGGTTCGATTGCGGCTCGGTCGCGGGCTTCGTGCGGGCCAACCTCGCCTTTGCGCTCGATCGTCCGGAGCTGGCGGCGGAGATCCAGGCCGAGCTGAGCTTGCGCGGGATCGCCGGCTGATCCGGCGATCTCGGGCTTGGTCGGGCGCGTGGGCGCTGCGCCCCTAAAACGCCGCAGAGGCCTAGCGGTTCTTTAACTCAGGGAGGGCTTACTGGCGGCTGATGCGCGTCGGCGCCCGCTGGAAGCTCTCCCCGCCCTATGGATCAGCTCATCCTGGACATTTCGCGCAGCGTCCTCCGCGCCTCGCATTCCGCGCCGACCGGAATCGATCGCGTCGAGCGCGCGTATTTCCAATGGGCGCTCGACCAGACCGACCGGAAAGTGGCGTTCCTCTGCCGGATCTATGGTTGGCAGGGGGTGCTCGATCGCTCTATGGCGGCGCGCTATTTCGAGGAAAGCGCCCGCACGCTCGACGCCCCGGAAGGACATCCAGAGACGCTGTGGCGTCGGCGGATCCGGCAGGCGACGAGCCGGGCTCTGGCGGCGGTGCGCTCGCGGATCAGCTTTCGCACAAAGTATCTCGGGCGGGCGGCGTTCTGGCGGGTCGGGGTCGATCCGCGCCGCGCGACCTATCTAAACGTCTCGCATTCGAACACGCAGCTCTCGACCTTCCGACTGCTGCGCGCACTCGGCGTGCCGAAGGTCGCCGCGTTCGTGCATGACGTGATCCCGCTCGATCATCCGGAGTTCTTCCGTCCGGCAAGCCTGCCCGGCTTTCGGCGGCGGTTCGAGGCGATCGGGCGGCACGCGGACGGGTTGATCTTCAACTCGAAGGCCACGGAGGAGCGCGCGATGGATTACGTCTCGCGCTGGACTAAACAGCGCGGCCGCCCGAAACCGCAGACTATGGTCGCGCATCTCGGGATCGCGGAGCGGTTGCTCGACCCTGGGCCCGTCGAGGCTTTCGACTCGTTTCAGGAGCGGCCTTACTTCGTGACGCTCGGCACGATCGAGCCGCGCAAGAACCATATGCTGTTGCTGAACATCTGGCGGCGGCTGAGCGAACGGCCCGGGCCTGCGCCGCATCTGCACATCGTGGGCTGGCGCGGCTGGGAGAACGAGAACGTCCTCGATGTGCTCGACCGCTCAAAGATGGCGGGGGTCACCGTTTTCGAGCACTGCAACGCTTCGGACTGGGAGGTGCTGCGGCTCCTCAAAGGGGCGCGGGCGGTGCTCTATCCAAGCTTCGTCGAGGGCTACGGCATGCCGATCGTCGAGGCGATGACGCTTGGCGCGCCGGTGATCTGCTCGGACATTCCAGTGTTCCGCGAAGTCGCGGGCGACGCGCCCGAATATCTGGACCCGCTCGACGGGCCGGGCTGGGAGGCGATGATCCGGCGCTATGCGGAGCCGAACAGCCGAGAACGCGCGGTGCAAATCGCGCGGCTGGCCGGTTATCGGCCGATGACGTGGTGCGCGCATTTCGATCGCGTGGGTCCGTTTCTTTCCAATCTCTGAGCCCCCGACCCCTGAGCCGTTCCTCGCGAACCGACCATGCTCGGTCTCAGCGGTTCGCCCCTGCGACTCTCCCTAGGGTTGTTTCACTCGCCGCCCCCGCAGCCGAACGGCGCGGCGCTTGCAGGTTCCGTCGAAAGGCGTCGCGCTCAGATCTCGCTTGGGCGCGCTTCAGGGACGGAGGCGAGGGGATGCCAGGGCGCAAACAGATCGAGACGTGGATGCGGAGCGCGTTGGCCCTCTGGGCCGAGGCCGGCCAGTGTCCTGCGACGGGCGCGTTTTTCGAGAGCCTCGATCGGAACGGACGGCCGCTGGTCGCGCAGGATCGCCGCGTTCGCGTGCAGTTCCGCCAGATCTATGTGTATTCGCACGCCGCGTCGCTCGGGCTCGACCCGCTCGGCGTCAATCGCGCCCGGCGCGGCTTCGACTATGTGCTGGCGCACGCCTGGGCCGTCGATGGGCGGCCGGGCTGGGCGCATGTTCTGAACGCCGAGGGCGAGGCGGTCGATCCGCGCCGCGACGCCTATGATCACGCCTTCGCGCTGTTCGGGCTCGCCTGGTATTACCGCGTCAGCCTCGACCCGCGGGCGCGCGGGATGATCGATCAGACGCTGGCGGCGCTCGAAGAGCTGCTGCAGGCGCCCAATGGCGGCTTTGTGGAGAGCGATCGGGGCTGCTGGCCGCGCCGGCAGAACCCCCATATGCACGCCTTCGAGGCCGCGATGGCGCTGTTCGAGGCGACCGGCGAACATCGCTTCCTGGCGCGCGCGGGCGAGCAGTACGCGCTGTTCTCGACGCATTTCTACGATCCGAGCCAGGCGCTGCTGTTCGAGTATTTCGACACGGACTGGCGGCGGCTCGGGGCTCAGGAGGCGCAGCGCGTGGAGCCCGGGCATATGGCGGAATGGGTCTGGCTGCTGCGCGACTATCAGCGGCTGACCGGCAAGCCGCTCGACGCCCAGGCGGATCCGTTGTTCGCCAAGCTCCAGCAGGTCGGGTTCGAGCCGACCGGGCAGTTCCTGGTCGATGCTCTGAACGCGGAGGGGCGCGTGGTGTCGCCGACGCGGCGGCTGTGGCCGCAGACCGAGCTGCTGAAAGCCGCCCTGGCGCAGTATCGGGCGAGCGGGCGGGACGCGCATCGCCGGTTGGCGGAGCGGACGCTGCACGCGATCTTCGAGGGATATCTCTGCAAGCGGGTGCCCGGGCTCTGGCGCGACAAGTTCGATGAACGGGGCGCGCTCTGCGCAGAGGTCGCGCCGGCGAGCACCTTCTATCACCTGTTCAACGCCTTCGCGGCTGCTGGCGAGATCCTGTATGGCGGCCGGGCGCGCGATCGGGATCGTGGTCGAGCGACGCCCGCTCTGCGGCGAGCCCCGGCCCCGCTGGGCGCGGCGTTGAGCGCGTGATCGCGCCCCGCCGTCGCAGCCTCGGCCGAAACCCATGCGCGAACCCATGCGCGAACCCATGCGCGCTCGCGCGGGTCGGCGGGCGAATTTTTATCGGCGGCTCGCGCGTCGCGGGCATGGCGCTTGCCTTCAGCCGCGCTGTAGCTTGGGTCGAACAACAGGCAGGGAGCGGAGAGTCGCCATGACACAAGACGCCAACAGCGCCGCGCCGTCGCTGGTGACCCCCGTCGTGCTGGCGGGCGGGGTCGGCTCGCGGCTCTGGCCGCTGTCTCGCCAGAGCCGGCCAAAACAGTTCCTGCCGCTCGTGACGGAGCGCTCGATGCTGCAGGACACGTTGCTGCGGCTCGGCGACCGGGGGCTGTTCGGGGCGCCGGCCATCGTCTGCCACGCGCGCTATGGCGAGGAGGTCGCCGCGCAGGCCAGGAGCGCAGGCGTGTCGCTCGACGGGCTGTTGCTCGAGCCCGCCGCGCGGAACTCGGCGCCCGCGATCGCCGCGGCGGCGCTGCACTACGCCCGTCGCGATCCCGAGGCGCTGCTGCTGGTGCTGCCGGCCGACCATGTGATCGACGACGCCGGGGCCTTCAACGCCGCGGTCCGCGCGGCCGCAGAGGTCGCGCGCACGGGCCGGCTCACGACGTTCGGCGTGACGCCCGACCGGCCGGAGACCGGCTACGGCTATATCCGCGGCGGGGCCCCGATCGCAGGAACCGAGGGACGCGAGATCGCCGCCTTCGTCGAGAAGCCTGATCTGGCGACGGCCGAAGCCTATCTCGCCTCGGGCGAGTATTTCTGGAACAGCGGCATGTTCCTGTTCCGCGCGGGCGACATGGTCGCGGAGCTGCGTCTGCACGCCCCGCAGGTGTTGTCGGCCGCGGAGGCCGCGCTCGACCGGGCGGCGGCGTCGGGACCCGGGCTGTTGCTCGACCGCGCCGCGTTCGAGACCGCCGAGGAGGTCTCGATCGACTATGCGGTGATGGAGAAGACCGCGCGCGCCGCGGTCGCGCCGGGCGCGTTCCCCTGGAGCGATATCGGAGCGTGGGACGCGCTCGCGGAAAAGGCGGCGCAGGACGACGACGGCAACACCGCGCGCGGGACGGCGCAGCTGATCGACGCGCGCAACGTCTATGTCCGTTCCGAAGGGCCGTATGTGGCGGCGATCGGGGTCGAGGATCTGGTGATCGTCGCCACCGAGGACGCCGTGCTGATCACCCGCAAGGACATGTGCCAGCAGGTGAAGATCGCCGCGAAATCGCATGCCGCAGAGGTCGGCGACGGCTGAGCGGCCGGGCTCGCCGCGCGATCGGGAAGATCGTCTGCGGGGCGCCGGGCCGCGCGTTCGGACCCGCGGCTGAAGGGTTCTTTTTCAGAGAAACACGCCGCCGGGCGGCGGCGGCAGGGGGGCGCGCTCCTGCATGCGGGAGGCCAGCTCGGACGCCGCGAGCTCCTCGAGACCAGGCTCGTCAAACTCGTCGATCGGCGGCGCAAGCGCGTCTTCGAGCGGGCGCATGACGTCCTGGTAGAAGGCGATCGCCTCGTCCGGATCCTCGTACAGGGTCACCCGGCCCTCGAATAGGACCGCGCCCATGTCGCAGAAGCGGCGGGCGAGCAGCGGGTTGTTCTCGACCAGCAGCAGGCCGCCATTGCGGATGCGCGCGCCGAAAAGTTCCTGGAAATGCGCGCGGAAGACCCGCGCCGCGCCGAACGGGTCGCCGTCGGCGACGTAGAAATCGAACGGCAGGACGAAGCTCACGGGGCAGATCACGCGGCTCCGCTCGCCGGAGTTCAGGGTGCTGAGGCGGCGGTTCAACAGCGCCTCGCAGTCGCCATGCGTGACGACGAAGTCGATCAGATCCTCTTGCGGATAGCCGTGCATCCGGGCGATGTCGATCAGGTTCTGGATCACCGAGTTGCGGGGCACCGTCACCATTCGGGGGCCGAGCGGGAAGGAGACGCTCAAGCGGCCGCGGCTGATCACGCCCTTCTTCGGTTGGGTCAACTGCCCGCTGACCAGCTTCGTCAACGTCGTGCGGCCGGTGCCGCGAATCGCGAAGCAGGCGATCTTGCGGTCCGACGGCAGAACGAAGCTGGCGTCGTCCAGGATCGGCGGATCCTGGATCCGGTTGTAGTGGGTGACGCGGTCGAAGATGATCATCGCGTCAGACCATGGCGTCGCGAATGTTCAGCACCAAGACATATCCGATGCCCCAGATCGCGGTCAGCGCGCCGAACAGGTACAGGATCAGCCAGGGACGATCCGGGTAGAGCGAGGCCTCGGCGGCCTTCGGCGGATCGTAGACCGACAGATAAACCTGACGCTGGGTGGCGATCGCCTCGGCCTGCTGGCGGGCCTGCAGCGCGGAGGAATAGGTCTGGAGCGTGATCTCGCGCTCGGTGATCAGCGCCTCGTAGGCGCGGGACAGCTCGGGCAGGCGCTCGTCGATCTTGTCCTCGACCTCGCCCAGCGATTTGCGGAGCGCGGCGATCTGCTCCGTCAGCTGTTTGGCGCGGGCGGAGTTCTGACCCTGGGCGGCGAGGACGGTGTCGCGCTCGGCCTGGGTCTCGATCAGCTTCTGTTCGATCAGGGAGATCTGCTCGTAGATCCGCTTCACGTCTTCGGTCGGGTCGATCACGTTCTCCTGCGAGCGGAACGCCTGAACGGCGTTCCGGGCGTCGCGGAGCTTGGCGGCGGCCAGCGCGACCTGCTGGTCGGCGAAGGACAGCGATTCGTTCCGAGCCTCGCGCGAGATCGCCTCGACCAGCTCCTTTGCGAGCTTCAGGACCTCCTCGGCGACCTGGAGGCTGTCGGCTTTGTCGAAGGTCCAGACCTTTGCGGAGATGATGCCGCGGGTGATGTCGAACTCGGCGTGGACCTTCCACTGCCAGTACTCGCGCAGATCCTCGATCGGGAGCGCGGGGTCGAAATTGTGAAACCAGTCGTCTTCGGCCTTGGCGTAGATCCGGCGGAGACCGATGCGGTTCTCAAGCTCGCGCACCAGCTCGAGGCTCTCGATGTAGTCGACGACGATGAAGCTGTCGGCGAAGCCCGCGATGGCGTTGGCGCCGCCAAGCGCGACGCCGAGGCCGTCGCCGCCCGAGGCGAGATCCTGCTTGCCGCGCACCGCGAAGTTGAACTCGGTGGCGTACTGGTCTTCGGCCACGCTGTAGAGATACCAGCTCATCGCTGCGAGCGGCAACAGCACGGCGAGGGCGAAGCTGACCGCGCCCGAGATCAAGCGACGGCGTTGCATGCGCTTAGCGATGCTGTCGAGCTGGCCGAGCGCGCCGGTCTTGCCGCCGTTCGACGGCGGCTTCGCGCCACCATCGGCGTGGTTCGCCGGCGAGGCCGATTCCGCCTGCGGCGCATCCGGGGCCGGCCCCTTGAGCGTCGTCGCCTCGGATGCGGCGTCGGCTTTGGTCTTGGGCGCTTCGGTTTTGGGCGCTTCGGTTTTGGGCGCTTCGTTCAGAACAGTGCTCACGCGAGGCCTCGTGGTTGGGCGCGCCGGACAAGGGACGCGGCGTGGTCGAGGCGAACTATGCAAGCGCCATGCTCACCAAGGGTTGAACGCGCGCCCGAAAACCCGCGGCGAAGCGCGGCGCGCCGTCGCGGCCCGGCTTCCGAGGCTCGTTCGCCCCCGAGTGGAACAACCCTTGAATAAATTCGCGCTAGCCTACGGCCAGGGTTCGAGCGCCGGAGCGCTCCATGCGAGGATTTCCATGACCGCCGACGCGCTGAAACAGCCGAATTTCTGGTACGCTCTGACGGTTCGGGCGCGGGTCACGCTCAGCGTGATGACGCAGCTGATCAAGCGCCATGGCGGCGGGGCGCGGTTGTCGTTCCCGCTCAGCATGATCGATATGAGCGGCCGGATCATCATTCTCGGCCTGGTGTTTTCGCTGATCGGTCGACGCCCGGCCTTTGGCGACAGCGTGGTGCTGTTCCTGGTGACGGGCATCATTCCCTA
>JBCBRF010000095.1:0-14161 GCA_039819865.1 Pseudomonadota bacterium
CGCGGAGCAGCCGGAGCTGTTCAAGCGCGAGGCGGGCGAGACGCTGCAGCGCCTGGGGCGGATCGCGCGCGACCACTTCGGCGAGCCACGCGCCGAGCGTCGGGCCGCTCTCGGCGCCCTCCTGCTCGGAAGGCGTTTCGCGCTCGACCGAGTCCTCCCGCTCAGCCTGCGGCGCGCGCCGCGCCGCCTCGTCCACGCCGCGCGCCGCCGCCAGCAGCCCCTCGACGCCGGCCCTCCGCCGCTCGGCCCGGAGCGCCTCTCGCTCGAACAGCCGGACCGCCCGTTGATGCGCGCCGCGATCGAACCCCGCATGCGCCAGCGGATGCTTCAGGAGCGACAGCAGCGTCGCGGGCGCCCAGTCCGAGCGCACGGTTTCCGCAACCAATTGAAAGAACACTCCCGGCGGCGTCAGCGACAGCGGCCGCCCGCCCGAGTCGTCCGCCTTAACCCCCCAGCGCGTCAGCTCGGCGGAGACCCGGCGGGCGAGCGTCCGGTCCGGCGTGATCAGCGCGGCCCGCCGTCCGGGCGTCTCCAGCGCCTCCCGCAGCACGAGCGCGATCGCCGCCGCCTCTTCCCGAGGGCCGGGCGCTTCGATCAGGGTCATTCGCCCGCACCCGATCGCCGCGGCCTCCGCGATCTCCGTCCCCGCGCCGCGCCAGGCGTCCGTCACCGGCGCCGGCCGGAGCGCCTGGCCAAGCAGGCGCGCCCGCGCCGGACCGTCCGCGCGCGCGTCCTCGACCCAGGGCCGAACCGCCTCCGCCGCGACCCCGATCCGATCGAGCAGACCCATCAGCAGCGCCTGCGGGTGCTCGGGCGCGGCCCCGGCGCTGAGCGTCTCCCGGGTGCGCGGGTCCATCTCCGTGTCGAACCCCGGCAACACCACCGCGCCCTGCGGCTGCCGCGCGGCGAGCGCGATGAACCGCGCCGAGGTGTCCCGCGACCCGGTCGAGCCCGCGATGATCAGCGGCGCTCTCCGAGGCGACGCGTCCCACAGCTCCTCGAGCGCGGCGACCACGCGTCGATTGCGGTCTTCCGGATCGATCCGACCCTCCGCCTCCAGGATCTGCGGCCAGGCCGACCGCACGATGTCGAGGAACGCCTTCGACTTCGCCCAATGCGCCGCGTGATCCTCGGTCGCGATCTCCTCCAGCCGGTCGAGCGAGACGCCCTCGTTGAACGCGGACCCGAGCAGCGCCGCCAGATCGGCCGCGAGCGCCGGCGCGACCGCGGTCGCCGCAAGCCCCGGCTCCCGCTTCAGCAGAGCGCGCACCAGCCGGGTCAGCAGCAGCAACCGGCGCGCCCCGTCGATCGCCGGCGGCGCGTCGCAGGGCAGCCGCGGATCCGCGCCGAGGGCGTCGAGCGTCCGCAGCCGCGGACCCACCGACGCTCCGCCCCCCGCCGCGACGAAAGCCGAGCGCAGGTCCCGCGCGGCGCGCTTGGTCGAGACGACGATCTCGACGTCGGCGAGCGCCTCCGCCGGCGCGCCCGCCGCCCGAAGCCGGCTCAAAACGCCTTCCGCCAGAGCCTGCGCGAACGGCGTGCCCGCCGGGATCGTGAAAGCGCGGGGCCCGGGCTCGGGAAACAGGCGCAGCGTCGACGCGTCGGGCAAAGGCGGCCTCGCGAATCATTTTCGTTTTTTGTTCGCGCCCACGATAGACGCGGCGGCAGCTTAAGAACAAGAAGTGAACATATTCTCAAGCGCTCAATAGGTAGAGCACTCTACAGAATGGGACACAAGATCTGTGGCTAGCTGCAGGCCCTCAGGCGTGCCGACATCGACCCAGTCGCCCGCGCAGACGCAGCCGAACGCGCGCCCGGAGGCGATCAGACGGTCCCAGACCAGATTGAGCGAGAACGGCGCCTCGGGCGCGTCGGCGAATGCCCCGGCGCTCAGAACCTGCGCGCCGGTGTAGACGAGCGGCGCGCGCGCCGCCGCGCCCCGTCGGACCAGCCGCCCCGCCGCGTCCACGGAGAAATCGCCGGCCCGCGTATAGCCGTGCGTGCGCTCGATCGGGACCAGCAGCAACAGCGCGTCCATGCGCGCCGGGTCCCAAGCGCCCGCCAGCGGACCGAGCGCCTCGGGCGCGGTCCACACATTGTCGCCGTTGATCGTGTAGAAGGCCGGCCGATCGAGCAGCGGGAGCGCGGCCCGCACCCCGCCCCCGGTGTCGAGCAGCCGCGCGCTTTCGTCGGAGAACGCGAGCGCCATCCCCGAATGAGGGTGCGCCGCCCAGTGCTCCCGGATCTGCTCGGGCAGATAATGCAGGTTCGCCACGACCCGCGACACGCCGACCTCGCCCAGCCGGTCGAGCGAGCGATCGAACAGGCTGCGCCCCGCCACCTCCAGCAGCGGCTTCGGCTTATGCTCGGTGAGCGGGCGCATCCGGCTGCCCAGCCCCGCGGCGAGCACCATGCCGGTGTCGAGACCTTTGGAGAGCCCGCTGAGCGCCGCCTCGGTCAGGTGCGCCGGCCGTGCGTCCGCGCTCACGCCAGCCCTCCGGCCGTCCGAACCGGACGAACGGGCGCCGCGGCCGCGAGAACCGCCTCCGGCGCCGGAAACGCGCCTGGCCGGCGGTCCTTGAGGCGCCCCAAGCGGGCCGGCGTCGGCTCCGGGATCCGCGCCTCGACCAGCGCTTTCAACGACGCCAGCGCCGGATGCTCCAGATCGCGTCTCAGATAGCGCCAGACCCGCGGGATATGCGCCAGATAGCGATCCTTGCCGTCGCGGAGCCAAAGCCGCGCGAAGATCCCGACGATCTTGAGGTTCCGCTGCGCCCCGAGCGCCGCATAGGCCGCGCGGAACGCTTCTCCGTCGGCCATCGCCGCCGCAGTCTCGAAACGCGAGATCATCGCGTCGGCCAGTTCCGGCGAGACGTCGCGCCGCGCATCCTCGAGCAGCGAGACCAGATCATAGGCCGGATGCCCCGCGAGCGCGTCCTGATAGTCGAGCAGACCGACCCGCGCAGCACCAGAGCGCTCCGGCAGCCAGATCAGGTTCTCCGCGTGGAAGTCCCGCAGCGACAACACCGACCGCGCCTCCGCCACCGGGGCGCAGGCCGCGTCGAACGCCTCAATGAACGCCGCCCGCAGATCCACCTGCAGCGCCGGGTCGGGCGCCGCCAGGTCCGAGGCCCCGGGGCTCCACCAATGCACCGCGAGCAGCGCCTCGCTGCGCAGCGCCGCCAGATCATAGGGCGGCACGGCGTAGCTCGCGCCCCAACCCCGCGCCGTTGCGGGCGGCGCGCTCCGCTGCATCTGGGCGAGCTGGTCGACCGCCGCCTCATAGAGCGCCGCCTCGCTCGCCGGCCGCGCCTCCGCGACCCGGGCGAACAGATCGTCGCCGAGATCCTCGAGCAGCAAAAAACCTTGCTCCGCGTCCGCCGCGAAAATCGCCGGCGCGGAGAACCCCTCCGCGCGCAGCCATTCCGTGAGCGCCGCGAACGGCCGGACATCTTCGCCCTTCTCGGGCGGCGCATCCATCAGCACCGCGCGATCGGCCCCGGCGCCGGCGCCCCGACGGATCCGCTCATACCGTCGGTTCGACGCATCGCCGGCCAGCGGACGCCGCTCCGCCCCGGCCCAGCCGGCCTGATCGAGAAACGCTGTGGCGGCGCGACTGCGCTCGGCTGCGATCATGCGACCCCTCTCGCGCGCCTGCCCGATCCGCGGAGGCGCGATACGTCCGACGGCCTGCGGCGCGGGCCTCAACGCGCCGCCCGCTCCGCCGCCTCCAACGCCTGTTCCCACCCGTCCCCGACGGCGGTCAAGCGCAACGCGCGTCCGGCCCCCGAGACCGCGAGCGCCGCCTCCAGGCGGCGTGACGGCGCCGCCTCACCCAGACGGTTCCACCACTCCAGCAGCAAAATGCGGCGCTCCGGCGCCTCGAACAGGCCGAGCTCCTCCGCCTCCTCCGCGTCGCCGAGACGATAGAGGTCCGCGTGCCAGATCTCGCCATCGGCGAGCGCATAGCTCTGCACCAGCGTGTAGGTCGGGCTCGGCGTTTCCTCTCGGCGCCCCTCCGCCGCCAGCCGGGCCTGGATGAACGCCCGCGCCAGCGCCGACTTGCCGGCCCCGAGCCCCCCGGACAAGCAAAGCGCGTCGCCCCAGCGGAGCGCCTCCGACAAGGCTTGGCCGACCCGATCCGTCGCCTCCGGATCCGCCAGGAACAGCGCGCGCGCGCCGCTCACCCGCCGGCCCCCGCGCGCGGCTCTACCCGGATCGCGTCCTCGGCGGCCTCGATGTCCGGACCGATCGCTCGGATCGGCAGATGCAGCGCGGCCTGCGCCGCCCCCTCGTCCTCGAACAGCTCCAGCCGCCCGCCATGGGCCTCGACGATCCGCCGCGCCAGCGACACCGCCACCGCCGCCGCCTCGCTCGCGAACGGCGAGCCGCTGATCGCGGAGATCGAGGTCATCGCCCCCGCCTCCCGCCGTCGCAGCGCGATCTCGATCCGCGCCTCCGGCCCCTCGCGGCCCTCCTGTCGACTGAGCCGCAGCGCCATCCGGTCGCCCGGCCCCGCCCCCGAAAGCGCCGTCGCGATGGCGCTGGAGATCGCCTGTTTGAGCCGCGCCTCGTCCCCGAGGGTGGCCATCGGCTCCGCCGGCAGTGCGGCGGTCAGGTCGGTCCCGCGCCGCCGCGCCCGGGCCGCCATCGCGGTCGCGAGCGTCGCCAGCGTCCGCCTGAGATCGAGCGGGCTCTCCTCGATCTGCAGCGCCGCCCCGCCTTTCAGCGCGCCGAGGGCCAGCGCGTCGGACACCACCTCGCGCAGATCGTTCGCCGCGCGCAGCATGTCGTCGAGATGCTCGCGCTGGCGCTTTCGAAGCGGCCCCGCCCCGCCGTCGCGCAGCAGCTCGGCGTAGGTGATCAGCGTGTCGACCGGCGTGCGCAGCTGACCCGCGACCGTATTGAGGAAATCCGACTTCAGCCGGTCCGCCGCCTCGAGCGCCGCCGCCTTTTCGGCGAGCGCCCGCTCGGCGCGACGGCTGTCGGTCACGTCCGCGCAGACGATCAGCGCCGCGCCGTCGGGTTGCGGCGCGACCTGGATCGACAGGATCCGGCCGTCGGCGCGGGCGTGGGTGAAGCTGTCCGCGGCGCGCGCGCTCGGCGTCCGGTCGCCCTCCGCGCTCGACGCGCTGCGGCCCGCCACCGCCGCCTGGATCCGCACCCAGGCGGCCGCGTCCCGCGCATCCCGCCCGGCGATCTCCGCGAGCGAGGACAGGGGCGCGCCCTCCAGGCTCGCGGCGTCGCGCCGCCGCCCGCCCAGATCGAGCCCCCAGATCCGGCCGAACGCCGGATTGACCAGCGCCGCCCGACCGTCGACCCCGATCAGCGCCAGGCCCTGGTCGATGGTGTTGAGCGTCGCGATCCGCGCCCCGACCGCCGCCCGATAGCGCCGCTCGAGGCCCAGAACGTCCGTCTCGTCGGTCACCAGCAGCATCGTCCCGCCGTCCGGCAGCGCGTGCGGCTCGACCCGGAGCGCGTCGCCGTCCGCGAGCGTCCAAAGCGTTTCCTGCGCCAGGGTCTCGAGCGGTTTCGACGCCGCATCCGCGAGCCAGGCGCCGATCTTCGCCCGCTCCGGCACCCGGCCATGCGCCCGCGCCGTATTCAGCACGGCCCGAAGCGTCGGCCTCTCCGAGAGCCAAGCGCGGTCGAGCCGCCAGAGCCGGGCGAACGCCGCGTTCGACGCGGTCAGGCGCCCGTCGGCGTCGAACACCGCGAGCCCGGCCGGCGCCAGGTCGAACGCGATCGCGAGCGATCCGCTCGGGCCTTCCGCGACGCCCTCCGCGTCCGGCTGAGGGGGCTCGACCGGATCGGGCGCCTCCGGCGCGGCGTCCAGCGCGCCCTCGAGCGGCAGAAGCCGCACCACCGGCTTCGCGCCGACGGACCGCCCCACGACCCGGATCCGGCGCCCGCCGGCGTCCCGCCCGGTCGTCTCGAACGCCTCGCCCGTGGCGGCGAGGCTCCGCAGCATCGGTCTGAGATGCGCCAGCGTCTCCGCATCGAACACGGCGCCGGCCCGGGCTCCGCTCGCCGCCGCGCCCACCTCCGCTCCAGCCCCTGGCGTCGAGGCCGCAGCCCCTGGCGTCGAGGCCGCGAAGCGCGCGCGCACGAAGGCGTCGGTCGCGGGCGAGGCGGGCTCCAGCCGGCCGTCGACGATGGCGAACACCCGCTCCTGCGACAGATCGTTTCGCAGCCGCGCCTGCGCGACCCCGAGCGCCCGGATCGTCCGCGCGTGGCGCCGCCAGAGCGCGAGCGCCGCCAGGCCCGTCGCGACCGCCGCGGCGCCGGCGAGCCCGGCGAACAGATGCGCGGCGGAGAGCGGCCCCGCGGGACCGCCCGCCCCTCCGAGCCAAGAAAGCGACTGCGCCGCCGCCGGACCGGGCGCGATCGAGGCCAGCGCCAGCGCGCCGAGCGCGGCCCCGGCCCGAGCGCGCGCGCAAAACGCCGCCGCACCCGCCGTCTCGCCGGGATGGCGATGCGGCGATCTCGGTCCAACCGGTCGCGCCCTTCTCAGGATCATGTGGTCTTTGCTCGTAGCCTCACAAGATAGCGTCTTAGACCGGATCGCCGCCCATCGAAAGCGATCTCAGGCCCGATCCGAGGCCTAATCGTCGATCAGCCGCCGCGATAGCGCGCGAAGGTCACTCGGCCGCCGCGTCGAGGCCGTCGGCCTCCGGCAGGTCGCTCGCCCGCGGCGCCGGATCGCGTCCCGCCAGCGCCGAGGCCGGCCAGCGCACCCGCACCACCGCGCCGGCCCCGTCCGCGCGGTTCTTGAAGCTCACCTGAGCCTCCGTCCGCTCGAGCAGCGTCTTGGCGATGAACACGCCGAGCCCCATGCCCTGATACTGATCCTCCGGCGCTGCGCCGCCCTTCCCCCGCGTCGTCGCGAACGGCTCCCCGATCTGGCCGAGGATCTCTTGGCTGAAGCCCGCGCCGTCATCCGCGATCGTGACCGTGATCTCCTCGTCCACCCGCACGTCGACCCACACCGTCGACGCCGCGAAGTCGACCGCGTTCTGCACCAGGTTGCGGATGCCGTGGATGATCTCCGGCCGCCTCGGGATCGAGGGCTGCGGGCCGGTCGCGTCGCCGTCGACCACCGCGCCGTTCAGCCGAAAGATCACCTTGGCGCGCCGATTGAGATGGGGCTTCGCGGCTTCCGCGAGCACCGCCGTGATCGGCGCCCGTTTGATCTGGCTGTCCTCGGGCGACTGCGCCGCGGCGAGCCGCTGCAGGATCCGCCGGCACCGCGCGGCCTGCTCGACGATCAGGCTGGCGTCCGCGGCCAACAGCTCCGCCTCCTCGGGCGCCAGCGCGGGATGCTCCTGCAGATCGTTCCGAAGCTCGCTCGCCGTCAGCTTGATCGTCGCGAGCGGGGTGCCGAGTTCGTGCGCCGCCGCGGCCGACAGCGCGCCGATCGCCGACAGCCGCTGCTCGCGCGACAGCGCCATCTGAGTGGCCGACAGTGCGACGGACATGTTCACCGCCTCCACCGACACCCGTCGCGCATAGCCCGCCTGGAACGCCACGCCGAGCGCGATCGCCACCCAAAACCCCGCCAGATAGAGCGCGGGCGGGTCGAGCACGCCCCCGTCCGCCAGCCTCAGCGGCAGATGGTTGCTGGACAGAAAGCTCGCCGCCAGGATCGAGAACGCGCCGATCACGAGGGTAGTCCTGAGCGTGAGCACGGACGCCGCGATCGTCACGGGCGCCAGCAGAAACAGCGCGAAGGG
This sequence comes from Pseudomonadota bacterium, assembly GCA_039819865.1. Classification (GTDB taxonomy): domain Bacteria; phylum Pseudomonadota; class Alphaproteobacteria; order Rhodobacterales; family Rhodobacteraceae; genus JBCBRF01. The sequence goes on from JBCBRF010000095.1 coordinate 7,734, forward strand.
ATTGGTGAGCCCCCCGGTCAGGAACAACAGCGCGGACAACTGCACCACGTCGAACAGAAGCGTGAGCATCGCATCCCGGTCCGACAGGCGCATGTTCGGCTGCGCCGCGAGCGTGGCGACCGCGTTCAGCCACATCGACACCGCGACCGCCACCGCGCACGCCGCGAGCGGCAGTTCGACCCCGAGAAACAGCTGCGCCACCGCGATCGCCGCGGTCTGCCCGGCGACCGCCAGCCAGCGGAGGGTCACCAGGGTCTGCAGGCGGATCGACCGGAAATAGGGCAACAGCGGCGCGTCCGGCCCCTGGCCAGGCGTCGCCCCGGGCTGGATCACGGGCTCGAGGCCGAAGCGCCGCGCCGTCCGCCGCCGCGTCCCGGCGTCGGCGCCCGCGGTCTTTGAGACGCGTTCCGCGCCCGCCGGCTTGGGACCGGCGGCCTGCGTCGCCTGGGGATCTTGGGGATCCTGTTTCGCGGTCGCTTGCGTCATCGCCGCCTCATTCGCTCCTTTTGCACGCCGTTTTCGGGCGCATCGACGCTCGAAACCTGCGCCGGCTCTCCATATAGACGGGAGGAACGATAGACGGGCGAAAAGCGCGTCTCGCTCGGGAGCTTCGTCGCACATGCGCACCAAATTCGACGCCGCCCGCTGGCTGTTGATCGCCGTCTCGGCGCTGATCGCCGTCGTCATCGGCGGATCGCTTTCCGTCCTTCTGTTCGGCCCTCCGGGTCAAACCCGCGGCCCTGCGGCTTCCGGCAGTCTCGAGACGATCGGGACGGCTCTGATCGGCGGCCCTTTCCAGATGACAGACCATACCGGCCGCGCCGTCGACCAGAGCCTGCTCGAAGGCGAACTCAACCTCGTCTATTTCGGCTTCACCTACTGCCCCGATTTTTGCCCGACCGAGCTTTCCAACATGGTGGACGCCAAGCAGGCCCTCTCGGAGCGCGGCGTCGACGCGCGCCTGATCTTCGTCACCATCGATCCCGAGCGCGACACGCAGGAGATCCTGGCCGAGTATGTCGACGCCTTCGACCCCGAAATGATCGGCCTGCGCGGCGACGCCGAGCAGACCCGCGCGATCGCCCAGGCCTACAAGGTTTTTTACCGCAAGGTGACCGGCGAGGATTTCGAAGGCGGCTACACCATGGACCATTCGACGTTCGTCTACGCGATGGACGCCGACGGCCGCTTCATCACCCAATTCGGCTTCGGCGCCGAGCCCGAGGCGATCGCGGACCGCCTCGCCGGCGCCGGCTGATCGAGAATCGACCGAGCCGATCGACGCATCGCCGCGACAAGCCGTCGCAGATTCGGTGAGATTGCGCGCGTTTTCGTCTGTTGATCTTGAATCGAGACTGTCGGCGGGAGACGGTCGCCAGACGTGGATGGACGAAAGCGCTCGGCGATCTTTCTTGATTCGGTGCGTCGCGGCGGTTCGCGAATGGTGAGATATGGACGGACAGAACCTGGATATCGGCGACGACAAGTCGCTTCTGATCGTAGACGACGATGAACCGTTCCGCCGTCGTCTCGGCCGCGCGATGGAGAAGCGCGGCTTCGACGTGGTGCTAGCGGAGAGCGTGGCCGAGGGTCTGGCCAGCGCGCGCTCCGCGCCGCCGGCCTTCGCTGTGGTCGATCTCCGACTCGACGACGGCAACGGCCTCGACGTGGTCGAAGCGATCCGCGCCTCGCGAGAGAACGCGCGGGTGATCGTCCTGACGGGCTACGGCGCCATCGCCACCGCGGTCGCCGCCGTGAAGATCGGCGCGGTCGACTATCTGTCGAAGCCGGCCGACGCGGACGACGTGATCAGCGCGCTGCTCGCCAGCGAGGAGGACAAGCCGCCCCCGCCCGAAAATCCGATGTCGGCGGACCGGGTGCGTTGGGAGCACATCCAGCGGGTGTTCGAACTCTGCGACCGCAACGTCTCGGAAACGGCCCGCCGCCTCAACATGCACCGCCGCACCCTGCAGCGGATCCTGGCGAAGCGCAGCCCGCGTTGATCGCGGCGAAGCGCGAGCGGACGCGGCCGACGCCGCGTCCGTCGACGTCGTATTTGAATCGATTTTTATTCAAAAACGCCTTTGGTTAAGCTTCGTTCACCTAAGTTATCAGTCATTTATTTCTATCATCAAACAATGATCATACGCATCGCCGATGACCGAGCAGGTGTCCGATGCAAGTAAACGCAAAGTTACCGACGTTCAGTTCGGGCCGTGTGCAGGACCGTCTCCCGGAACAAGCGCGCCCGAGCGCGCCGGCGAAACCGATCGCGCCCGAAGCCGCGGCGCCGAAGCCGACCGAACCGCAGCAGCAGCCGATCCCGCCCGCGCCGGAGAAGGCGTCCGAGGGTCTCGCGGGACGGTTGGTCGAAGCGATCGCCGCGCTCGTCGGCCGGCTCGGCGAGCTGATCTTTGCTCAGACGAAGCCCGACCAGGCCGGCGAGGCTTCCGAGGAAGACACCCTCCTTCTGCCGTCCCCGGAAGAAGCCGACGGGGTCGAGGCGACGGCGCGCAAGCCGCACGATCCGCTCGCCGAGGCCCGGTCGGATGTTGAGGCCCGGTCGGATGTCGAGGCCCGGACGGAGGCGGCGGAGACGAGCGATCGCGCCGCCGATCCCGCAGCCCGCCGGTCCGAGCGCCAGCTCGCCTTCCAGTCCGCCTCGAACGCCTACCTCGCCACCCAGGCCATGGCCGATGCGGAAGGCGCGCCGGTCGGCGTCCTCGCCTGATCCTGAGGCGTCACCCGGCCGCGCGCCGGAAGATTTGGATGACGTTGTTCGCCGGCATCGCCACGCTTTCCGAGAGCGCGAGCCCGTTCGCCTCCGCCAGCGCCTCGACCCGATCCAGGTCCCGCACGCCCCATTCCGGGTTGCTCGCCCTGAGAGAGGCGTCGAAGGCCGCGTTGCTTTCCGAGGTATGGACGCCCCCGCGCTGGAACGGCCCGTAGAGCGTCAGCGCGCCCTCGAGCGTCAACATCCGTCCCGCGCCCCGAAAGATCCCCTCCGCCACGGACCAGGGCGCGACATGGATCACGTTGGCGGAATAGATCAGCGCGAACGGACCCGCCCCCTCGACCCCAGCCCAGTCCCCAGCCGCGTCGAGATCGACCGGCGGGCGCAGATTGGGCGTCCCCTCCGCCGCCGCCCAGGCCGTCACGCTCTCCCGCGCCGCCTCGGAGGGGTCCGACGGGATCCAGGCGAGACCAGGCAGGGCGGCGGCGAGCGCCAGCGCATGCTGGCCGGTCCCGGCCCCGATCTCGAGCGCCGTCCCCGTCGCCGCGCCGAAACGCGCGCTCATCGCCGCCGCGATCGCCGCGCGATTGCGCTCCGCCGCGGGCGCGCTCAGCCGCTTGTCGCCTGCGGGCGCAGAGACCCGCGGGCCGCTATCCCATCGCCCCGGCGTTTTCGATTCCGTCATCCGCCCTCTCTTCGGTCGCTCGCCCGACCCGCCCACCGTCTGCGCGGGGCCACATTGACAGGGGCGCCCGCTGTTGCGAGACGTCCGCGTCCTCAAAAATGAAAGCGAGCGGCTCCATGGGCTTCAAGTGCGGCATCGTCGGCCTGCCGAACGTCGGGAAATCGACGCTGTTCAACGCGCTCACCCGCACCGCGGCGGCCCAGGCCGCGAATTTCCCCTTCTGCACCATCGAGCCCAATGTCGGCGAGGTCGCGGTCCCCGATCCGCGCCTGGAGAAGCTCGCCGGCATCGCCGCCTCGAAAGAGATTATCCCCACAAGACTCACATTTGTGGATATCGCGGGCCTGGTGAAGGGCGCCTCGAAGGGCGAGGGCCTCGGCAACCAGTTCCTCGCCAACATCCGCGAGGTCGACGCCATCGCCCATGTGCTCCGCTGCTTCGAGGATGACGACATCACCCATGTCGACGGCCGCGTCGACCCGCTGGCCGACGCCGAGACCATCGAGACCGAGCTGATGATCGCCGATCTCGAGAGCGTCGAGAAGCGGCTCGAAGGCCTCGTCCGCAAGCTGAAGAGCGGCGACAAGGAGGCCAAGGAGCAGGACCGCCTGCTGCGTCTGGCCAAGGAGGCGCTCGAAGCCGGCCGTCCGGCGCGCTCCGTCGAGATCGCCTCCGAGGACCAAAAGGCCTGGGGCATGCTCCAGCTCCTGACCACCAAGCCCGTGCTCTATGTCTGCAATGTCGAGGAAGGCTCGGCGGCCGAGGGCAACGCGCTCTCCGCCAAGGTCGCCGCGATGGCCGCCGAGCAGGGCGCGGGCTCGGTCGTGATCTCCGCCGCGATCGAGGAGGAAGTCAGCCAGCTTCCCGACGAGGAGCGCGACGCCTTCCTGGAGGATATGGGTCTCGAGGAGCCGGGCCTCGACCGCCTGATCCGCGCGGGCTATGCGCTGCTCGGCCTCGTCACCTATTTCACCGTCGGGCCGAAGGAGGCGCGCGCCTGGACCATCGCGAGCGGCACCAAGGCCCCGCAGGCCGCGGGCGTGATCCACGGCGATTTCGAACGCGGCTTCATCCGCGCCGAGACCATCGCCTATGACGACTACGTCGCCGGCAACGGCGAGACCGGCGCGAAAGAGGCCGGCAAGATGCGCCTGGAGGGCAAGGAGTACGTCGTCAAAGACGGCGACGTGCTGCATTTCCGGTTCAACGCTTAGTAAATCCACTTGACGAACAAAGGAGGAACTTTTAGTAAACTCGAAACGTTTCTCGTACACACAGGAGTACGCCAACGGAGTCTTTAAATGTCTCAGCTTTCCGTAGCAATTGCTAATGAGTTTCTAAAGCAACCAGGAGCTTTGGGTAGTGTAACCCAAATGCAAATCCAAAAATTAGTGTATATTGCACATGGTTGGTCTTTGGCACTTACTGGTGAGCCATTGGTTTCGGATCCCGTGAAGGCCTGGGATTATGGGCCAGTGTTTCCTTATCTTTACGATCACACCAAGTTTAATGGTAGAGAGCCAATGAAGCGGCTTATCCACCCATCAGATGACAACCCATTTATCTTTTTTGGAGAAGAAGAGGATACGCCTTATCAATGTGAACTGAATGAAAACCAGTCGAGGATTATCGAGCTTGTTTGGAGCAGATATGGAAAGCTCGGGGCATACAAGCTTTCAGACCTTACTCACAAAGTAGGAACGCCATGGCATCAAGTTTTTTACAAACTTGGCAAGGGTGGAAGCATCAGCAATGAAATAATTGCGGATCATTACAAACGGCTGGCAAATGCCGCCTGATAAAATTGACGTTGAAAAGATTTCGAGCGCACCGCTTGAACTCCCGGAGTCTAATAGCACCAGCAACGATATTAATTTACAGCAAATTTCAGAGTTGCGTTCAAGGCTAGAAGAACTGCAAGGAGAGCTGGAGCGCGCCAAGGCACAGAAAACAGTCTCAGAGGAGAAGGCGAAGCTCCTTCAGCCATTTTCCTGGTGGGTATTTGGGTTTGTGTGTGTTTTTTGTGTAGTTGTGTTTTCGGTAATTATAATTGAAGGTGCCTTTGAGGAATTTAAGGTTGATAGTGGCGTGCTTTCAATAATGGCAGGGAGTACTATTGTGGCGGTGATTGGACTTATTTCTGTAATCTTAACGGGGCTCTACAAAGACAAATAGGGCAAAATTCGTAGGATGGGTTTCGGCCCACTCAATCCCGCATCACCTGGCCCCCTCACCCCGCCTCCCCCGCCAGCATCTCCAGCGCCGCCTGACCGGCGACCGAGTTGCCCTTGGCGTCGAGCGCCGGCGACCAGATCGCGACGGGGAACGTGTCGGATTCGAATGAGCGCCAAAAGGCGCTTGGAGAGCAAAGAGGCGCTTGGAGGGCAAGGAGTACGTCGTCAAAGACGGCGACGTGCTGCATTTCCGGTTCAACGCTTGATGGCCTTCGATGCGGTTCGTTGCGGCCGGCCGCTGATGAGGGGCGCATCGGGATCGAAGCGCTTGCTCTGGCCGAATGCGGGCGGAACGCCTTCCCAGCGAATTCAGGGGGCTCAAGCCTTTATCGGCGGGGATCCAGACCATGGCGCTCACCTTTTACTTCGCACCGATGTCGACGTCGAACATCACGGACGCGGTCCTGCGGGAGCTCGGCTGTGCGGTCACGCGGATCCAAGTCTCGCTTCAGGCGGGTGACGCCCGGACCCCCGAGTTTCTCCGTCTCAACCCCAACGGCGAGGTGCCGCTGATCATCGATGACGGGGTCGCCATTTGGGAATCCGCCGCCATCACGCTCTATCTGGGGGACAGGTACGGCGCCGCCGCCGGCCTATTTCCGGCCTCAGGCCCGCGGCGGGGCGAGGCGATGAGCTGGGTGGTCTGGGCCGCGCCTGTTCCGCCGCCTGAGCCGCCGCCGCAACGCGCCCGGCTGTCGGCGCCAGCTCCCGACAGCTCATCGCTGCGGAGCAGGCCCGGAAATAGGCCCGCGTCGCCGCCTCGGGACTGGTTCTG
>JBCBRF010000096.1:0-14016 GCA_039819865.1 Pseudomonadota bacterium
ACCGCGCCTTCAACGCCTGCGGAGCGCTCGGAGTTCGACGGCGCCCGAAGATCCGCGACGCTCGCAGCGCCGGCCCAAGGGGGTCTCGGCTCTGGGGCTCGCGCCGCCTTCAGCCCTCAAGCGCGGCGCGCGCCGCGCGGTCGGCCTCCCGCAGAAGCAGGGGCATGCGCGCGTCGCCCGCCATGCGCCGGACGATCTCCGCCGCCTGCTCCGGATCGAGGCCGGAGACGGTGACGTGAAGAGGACGCAGGCTTCGGCCGCGCAGCGCCGGGATCGACGCATCGTCGCCGGCGAAGCGGGATTTCGCGACCCCGATCACCGGGACACCGCCGCCGAGCGCCGCCGAGAGCCGCGCGCCGAGGCCCGGCCGGCCGGCGCTGTCCAGCACGGCGTAGCCGTCGACGATCAGCAGATCCGCGGGCGGCGCGCGCTCGAGCGCCGCCAGCAGGACCGGAAGCTCGCGCTGATAGAAGGCCCCGGGCGCGTACGGGGCGGCGAGCGGCAGGGTGGCGAGCGTCGCCGCATAGGGCGGCGGCGCCGCCGGAGAGTCCGCCGAGACCGCGGCGGCGGCGGCGCGGCCGTCCTCGGCGTAGGCCGCGTCGAGCGCGATGGTCGGCATGTCCGCCCCCCGACGCCGCGAGCCGACGCTCAATCGCTCGCGGTCGTCTCGTAGTCCGCGTCCCGAAACTCGAGCGTGCCGCCGGCGTTGAAGGCGCGGTAGTCGAGCCCGTCGATCGTCATCTCGAATTCCAGAACGGTCGGCTCCGGCGGGCTCGGATCGCCGCCGAGCACGGCGAGCGCGTCCCGCGGCGGCGCGCCGCGCATGGTCAAACGGAAGCGATAGGTTCCGCCTTCGACGGCGACATGGCGCTCGATGGTCTCGCCCGCGCGGGGGAAGAACAGGATCCGTTCGGTGACCGCGCCGCGGCCTGCGACGCTGATCGGAGCGAAGGGCGTGCGCGCGCCCTCGTAGGCTTCGCGCCAAGCGCCGGTTCCGGCGGCGTAGTAGCGCTTCACCGCATCGGTCTCGGGCGCGGCGACCTCGAGTTCGAAGGCCAGGGCCACGCCGGTCCGCGCGCCGTCGTTCACCAGGGTGACCGGGATCTCGAACACGTCGAACGGGCCGTTCGACGGGTCGGCGAAGGCGATCGTCGGCGCCACGAACAGCCGGAGCGCGTCGGATTTCCAGACGCTCTCATAGACGCTGTAGATCGAGACCAGAAGCGCGAGCATCGCGGTCAGATGCGCGACCGCGCCGCCGCCGCCCGCCGCCATGCGCGCGGCGTCCGCCGCCTCATGGGCTGCGTCGCCCCGTCGTTTGAAAATCGCCATGCCGACCCCTTCCCCGAAACGCTCGAGCGCGCGCCCGACCTCGCCGCAGGCCTTGTCGAAATCAGGGCGCGCCCCTTATGGTCCGCCCTACTTTATCGTCACAGGTCAAGAAAAGAGGCGTCCCGATGGCGGGCCACTCAAAATGGGCGAACATCCAGCACCGCAAAGGCCGCCAGGACGCCGCCCGCTCGAAGTTGTTCTCCAAGCTCTCCAAGGAGATCACGGTCGCCGCAAAGATGGGCGATCCGGATCCGGACAAGAACCCGCGCCTGCGCCTGGCCGTACGCGAGGCCAAGGCCAACTCGATGCCGAAGGACAATATCGAGCGCGCCATCAAAAAGAGCCAGGCGGGCGACGGCGATAACTACGAGGAGATCCGCTACGAGGGCTACGGGCCGGGCGGCGTGGCGATCATCGTCGAGGCGCTGACCGACAATCGCAACCGGACCGCCTCGAACGTGCGCACGATCTTCTCGAAGAACGGCGGGAACCTCGGCGAGACCGGGTCCGTCGGCTTCATGTTCGACCGCATGGGCGCGATCGCGTATCCCGCAAGCATCGGCGACGCCGACGCGGTGATGGAGGCCGCGATCGAGGCCGGCGCCGAGGATGTCGAAAGCTCCGAGGACGGGCACCTGATCTATACCGCGGCCGAGGATCTCGCGGCGGTGTCGAGCGCGCTCGAGGAGATCCTCGGCGAGGCGCAGACGGCGAAGCTGATCTGGCGGCCGCAGAACACCAATCCGGTGGACGAGGACCAGGGCCGCACGCTCATGAAGCTGATCGACGCGCTCGACGACGATGACGACGTCCAGCACGTCACCGCCAATTTCGAGATGTCGGACGAGGTCATGGAGAAGTTGGCCAGCTGACGGGCCGGGCAACCGCCGGGCGGGCTGAAGGGGCCCGCGGCCGGCTCGGCGTCGTGGTCGGCCTAGAGCTGGTCCTCGACCGACTGCGCGCCTTTCTGCACCGCCTCGCCGCCTTTTTCGATGTCCTTGCCGACGCCTTTGACGGTGTTGCAGGCGGTCAGACCCGCCAGCGCCGGAAGGATCGCGAGCGCGAAGATCAGTCGTTTTACGTCGCTCGTCCTTCGACTTCGCCCCTTTCTGGGCGGTTTTGACCAGCGCTCACGCGTCGTTTCGCGCGCGCTCCCAGCCTTCCGCCAGATAGTCCGACAAAAGCGGGTCGCCGAGCAAGTAGGCCGAGGTCCGGTTCACCCGCTCGTTGCGGGCGAGCGTCACGAGCTCCTCGAAGCTCCCTTGGGCGGAGTCGCCCCGCAGGGCGTCGCGCCCCATCCAGAACAGAGCGACCAACTCCGCCTGCTGAGAGTCGTTCAGGTCTTCGATCGCCTCCACGAGTTCGTCGAAGACCGGATCGTCGCCGCGATCCTCGAGCATCGATGCGTCGACATCCTCTTCGTCCGCCCCGCCGGTCGAGACGTCTTTGACGTCGAATTCGCGCGCCTTCTCGATCAGCCACTCCAGAAAATCGCTGCTGAGCGTGAGTTCTTGCATAGGGGCCTCGTGATTCTGTCCGCCGGCGAGCTTAGGGCGGCGGAGAAGGGGCGCGGTTTGATCGATCGCAAGCGCGCGCCCGCGGCGCTTTTCAGCGACGCGCGGCCGCGGCGGCGGCTTCTCGCAGCAGGCCGACGTCGGACGCCGCGCCGACGATGTCGACCCCGCGCGCTTCGAGGGCGGCGGGGTCGAGGCCCGCGAAGCTGACGGAGCCCGCGAGCTTTCCGTGCGCATGGGCGGCCTTCACCACCCGCTCGAGCGCCGCGATCACCACCGTGTCAGAGGGGAAGGCGGCGGCGGCGGCGTAGTCCGAGGGGCCGAAGAACAAGGCGTCGACGCCGTCTACGGCGGCGATGGCGTCGGCGCGGTCGACGGCGTGCGGGCTCTCGAGCTGAGCAATCAGCAGTCCGCGGTCGTTCCAGGATTTCAGATAGTCCGGATCCGACCCGTACCCTGCGGCGCGCACCATCGCCGTCGCGACGCCGCGGCGGCCTTCCGGACCGAAGCGGAAGGCGAGCACCGCGGCGCCGGCGTCGTCTGCGCTCTCGATCATCGGCGCCATCAGCGCCTCCGCGCCGGCGTCGAGCAGGCGCTTGATCCACGCCGCGTCGAGCGAGGGCGCGCGCGCCATCGCAGCGGTGGAGGCGGCCTTGAGGGCGATCATCTGGGTCACCGCCGTCTCGATCCCCACGGGGCCGTGCTCGAAGTCGACGATGGCGAAGTCGAAGCCGGCTCGACCGACGATTTCACTGGCGATCGGGCTGGGCAGCGCGAGCCAGCAGCCGCGGGCTGGCAGGCGGCCGAACAGGGCTTCGGCCTTCTGGCGCGGGGTCGGTCGGGTCGTGTTCGGCATGCGCGCTCTCCTTTGAGCCGGACGCGCGCATCGGCCCTCCGCGCGCAATTTTGTCCGCGCCGCGATCAGCGTGGCTTGGAAGCGCTGATTTTTAACGCGATATGACAGGGAGGCGACGTCCAGCCGACGGCGCCCAATCGCCATATGGCGCCGCGGCTTGGGGTGAACGCAAGCGGCGGTTCGGCTGGATCAGCAGGGAGGCGCGGATGAGGCCGCGGGAATTCGACGAACAGCAGGTGATCGATCGGCTGCAGAAGGCGTTCTGGAGCGCCGGGTTCGAAGGCTTGTCGCTCGAGCAGTTGACGGAGCAGACCGGGCTGAGCCGCTCGAGCCTCTACAACGCGTTCGGGTCGAAATCCGGCATGATGCGCGCCGCCGTCGACTGTTACGCGGCGCGCTCCTGCGAGCGCTTCGAGGCAGTGCTGGCGGAACGACCGATCGAAACGGCGATCGAGCGCATGCTGCTTGGCGGGGCGGGCCTCAACGAGGCTCACGACGACGGCGCGCGGCGGCTCGGATGTCTGATCGGCAATTTAATCGCCGAACGGGCGGTCGACCCGAAGGACTACGTCTATTTGAGTGAGAAGCTCGCCCAGGTGGAGGGCGCGATCGAATCCGGCCTTGCGGTGGCGCAAGCCCAGGGCGCGCTGAAGCCGGAAGTCGCCACCGACGCGCTCTCCCGTTTCTTATTGGTCCAGATGCAGGGTCTCCGGCTGGTCGCGAAGACCAGCGCCGACCCGGCGCGGCTGCGGGCCGCGGTCGATCTTGCGATGACCGTCGTGCGCGCGTCGGTCAGGTGATGCGCCGCCCGGATCGCCTCGGCGCGATCCGAAACCCGTCGCCGCGCGGCGACGCCGAAAAGGAAACGAGCGCCGGACCTTGCGGTCGGCGCTCGCCTCGTTTGCCGTCATGCGCCGGCCCAGGCGGCCGGGGGCGGGATCAGAACTCCGCCCAGCTCTCGTTCGCCGCGCGGTCGAGCGGCGCGGACGGCGCGGACGGCGCGAACGCGGCCGGCGCGGAGGACGGCGACGCGTGCGCCGGAGCCGGGCTCCGAGCGTTCGTCTTGAAGAACGAAACCTTCTCGGCCAGGCGCACGGAGTTATCCGCCAGGGATCGCGCCGCGCCCGCGCTCTGCTCCGCCATTGCGGAGTTTTGCTGGGTCAGCTGATCCATGTGGCTCACCGCCTTGGAGATCTCCTCGACGCCGGACGACTGCTCCCGGTTCGCCGACGAGATTTCGGCCACGACCGTCGCCACGGTGTCCACCGCGCCCACGAGCTGCGTGAGCGCGTCGCCGGTGCGCTTCACCCGGTCGACGCCGGAGGAGACGTTGGACGAGCTTTCCTCGATCAACGCCGAGATGTCCTTCGCCGCCGTCGCCGAGCGCTGAGCGAGCTCCCGGACCTCGGACGCCACGACCGCGAAGCCTTTGCCGGCGTCCCCGGCGCGCGCCGCCTCGACCGCCGCATTCAGCGCCAGCAAGTTGGTTTGGAAGGCGATGCCGTCGATGACGCTGATGATGTCGGCGATCTTGCTCGAGCTGCGCTCGATCTGATCGATCGCTTCGACCGCCTCCTGCACGACCGCGCCGCCCTGACGCGCGCTGCCGGCCGCGTCGGTCGCGAGCTGCTGGGCGCGCTCGGCGCTTTGCGCGTTCTCGCGGATGGTCGCGGTCATTTCCTCCATGGTCGCCGCGGTCTCCTCGAGCGAGGAGGCTTGGCTCTCGGCGCGCCGTGCGAGATCGTCTGCGTTGGTCTGGATCTCGGCCGCGCTGCCGCGCGTGGCCTCGGCCCCGTCCATGATCTCGCCGACCAGCGCGTCGAAGCGGCGGAGCGCCGCGTTCAGGCTGGACTGCAGCTCCGCAAATGCGCCGCGGAACTCGCCCTGCATGCCGTTGGTCAAGTCGCCGTCCGCCAAGCGGGCGGTGACGCGGGTGGTTTCATCGACGCCGCGATGGACCGCGTCGAGCAGCGCGTTCAGGCCGTGGGCGAGCTGGTTCAGCGTCTCGTCGTCGAAATCGGCGTCGACCCGCTTGGTGAAGTCGCCGTCGACCGCGGCCGCGACCACGACGCCGAAGCCGTCGCGCAACCGGGCCATCATCGCCGCACGCTCTTCGGCGGTCTGGCGCTGCTGTTCCTCGCGCGCGGCCTCCGAACGCTCGATATCGGCGAGCTTCTCGCGGAAGGCGTTCGCCGCCCGCGCCATCGCGCCGATCTCGTCGCGGCGCTCCGCGTCGGCCGTCATGGCCTCGACCTCGCCGGCCTCCATCGCGCGCATGGTGCTGGCGATGTGAGACATCAGCCGGTAGAGCGCCGCCCCGAGCAGCACCGCCAGGCCGACCACGATCCCCGCCCCGATCAGCGCGCCGACACGCGCCGAGGTGGCGGCTGTGCGGTCTGCGGCGGCGGCGTCGGACAGCCGCTTGAACAACCGCGTTTGGATCTCAGCGCTGCGCTCTTCGAACGCGGCGAGGTGGACCAGATGCTCGCCGGCCGACTCTTCGAGGCGCGCGAGATCGATGGTCTCGGGCTTGCGCATGTCGGCGACGACGCGAGCGACGTGGCGCTCGTTCCAGGCGCGCCATTCGCCAATCGCTTCTTCGAGCGCCGCGCGCTCTCCCGGCTCCTGAACGTTGGCCAGGGTCTCGTCCGCCAAAGCGGCGACCGCCTCGGCGTCTTTTTGCATTTGCGACAGGTATGCGCGGTCCCCAGTGAGGATAAAGCGCTTCAGATGAATGTCCTGCTCGGCGACCCGCGCCCGGACCGCCTGAAGACTTTGGTTGTAGGCCCGAAGATTCTGACCTTCCTCGATCCGGGTCTCGATTTCGACCGTCCGCCAGACGCTCATGGCGCCGGAGGCGAAGGCGACGAGCGCGATCAGGGCGAAAGCCGCGAGCGTTTTCGCCTTAAGCGTGAGATGGGAGAACATGCGCTTCGGTTCCCTTAGTTCGTGCGGGCGGCCGCGGCGCGGCGCTCGAGTTCGTTCAGGTTCACATCGAACGTGGCGGCGCCGATCGCGCGGCCCGTCGCCGGATCGGCGATGGCGAGGTTCACCTGGACGATCCAGACGGAGAAATCCTCGAGCCACTCCGGCTCATCGACGAACACGGCGTCCGGCGACACGGAGTAGGTCTTCTGGAACTTGGCTTCGTCGCCCTGCCAGAAATCGCCCGTGATGGCGCTCTGACCGGCGTTAAGGCCGTTCTTGTCCATCACGAAGATCGCGGCGTAGAGGCCCAGGGCGTTGGCCTGTTCACGCGTCAGGTAGCTCGAAAGCGGGTTGGACAGAGTCATTGCGATCAGCGGCTTGTCGCCCGCTTCGCGCTCGGCGCGCCATTGCTTGTCGAGCGCATCGATCTCGGACTGGGACAGAGCGCCGTAACGCGCGTTCTGCGCAAGGATCGAGCGACGGACCAGATCCGAGCTCAGGACCGAGCGCAGATTGTCGACCACGGCCGGGGTCACGAGGGCCGCGGCGTTCGCGGGCGCCTCCTGAGCCGCCGCCCCATCGGCCCACATCATCGCCGCGAGGCCCGCGGCCAGGCACAACCCCAGCCGCCGCTTGACGCTTTCATTCGCATACATCTGGACTACCACGCATTTCGGGAAAACTTGTAATAAAGGTGCAATACAGGCACTTGACTAATATGAGGTTCATTCAACTTTTTCGGAAAGCCCAAGTGGAATAGAACGCTTCCGATGTTCTCGCATGTCGTCGGCTTCAGAAGGGCGAGACGGTTTAGGCGCAAAGAAAAAGGCCGGGCGTTCGCCCGACCTTTCCAACATTCAGCGTGAGCGCCCGCTGCGGCCGAGGGCCGGCCGCCAGGACGAATTCAGGCGTTGACCGCCTGCTTCTCCGCCACTTCGACCGGCTCCGGATCGCGCAGCACATAGCCGCGGCCCCAGACGGTCTCGATGTAGTTCTCGCCGCCGGTCGCGGTCGAGAGCTTCTTGCGCAGCTTGCAGATGAAGACGTCGATGATCTTCAGCTCCGGCTCGTCCATGCCGCCATAGAGATGGTTCAGGAACATCTCCTTGGTGAGCGTGGTGCCTTTGCGGAGCGAGAGCAGCTCCAGCATCTGATACTCTTTGCCGGTCAGGTGCACGCGCTGGCCGTCGACTTCGACGGTCTTGGCGTCGAGGTTCACCTTCACCTTGCCGGTGGTGATCAGCGACTGGCTGTGGCCCTTCGAGCGGCGGATGATGGCGTGGATCCGCGCGACGAACTCGTCCTTGTTGAAGGGCTTCGTCATGTAGTCGTCGGCGCCGCCGCCAAGGCTGCGCACTTTTTTCTCGGTCGCGCTTTCGCCGGAGAGGATCAGCACCGGGGTGGCGATCTTGGCGATCCGCAGTTTGCGCAGCACGTCGAAGCCGTTCATGTCCGGCAAATTGAGATCGAGAACGATCAGGTCATAGTCGTAGAGTTTACCGAGATCGACGCCTTCCTCACCGTAATCGGTGGTGTAGACGTTGAAGCCCTCCTGCGACAGCATCAGCTTAATGCTGCTCGCCATCGAGCTGTCGTCTTCGATCACCAAAATGCGCATCGGCGTTTCCCTCGCTCAGCGGCCTTAACCAACGTTGTTAAAGACACTACCGCCGAAAAGTAAACAAAGTCTGAGCCTGGAACGTTCTCGCAAGGGCCTTGGACATCTTTCCTGGCCGGATTGCAACGGATAGACATCCTCAGGCTTAACGACACAAATTCTGGCGGATAGAGGAGGAAATGTCGAGCGCCAAGCGCCCGAACACGCGAACGCCCCGTCGCAGGCGCTCGCTCTCGAGCGGCTGCGTCCGGGGCGCTGTATGCCTTGCGGCGAGCTGGATTCTCCAGGCGACGGCGGATGTTTTACATCTTGGCGCGATACTTCTGAATACGCGTCGTGCGCAGGCCCTGGATGCCGAAGCGATCGATCGCCTTGGTCCAGGTGTGAAACTCTTCCTCCGAGATGCCGTAGCGCTCGCAGGCGTGCTCCAGAGAGATGAGACCGCCGCGCACCGCGGCGACCACTTCAGCTTTGCGGCGGATCACCCACCGTTTGGTGTCGGCGGACGGCAGGTCGGCTTTGGTAAGCCGCTGTCCGTCTGGGCCGATCACGAACTCGACAGCATTGTCATGCTCAGTCATTGCGCCCGAGACCTTCTCTTACTCAACCAGCACGGCAAGAGTACGGTCGGCCTCTTAAAATTCTGTCGCTACCCGTTGTAAATATTTGATGATCAAAGGTAAAAGCAGTGATTAGCGCTAAGTGTCTTAAGCAAGGAATCTGAAAGCAAAACGGCTTGCGTTAGGCGCGTGCGACTATATGTGACCACGTTGATTGACGTGGGGTTTCCCAACATCCGGAAATCTCGCTGAAAGAGTTGAGTTTCTGGATCCGAACACAGTTTGGACCTCGAAAACCCAGGATTTGACCGTGGACAGCTCGACGATCATGGCCGACGGCCCGCACGCCGGAATCGCGGACAGCCCTATCGCGGACAGCCCTGCGGTCGACCGCCGCCTCGGCTTCGACCGTCGCCCCGAGCAGGTGCGCGTGGTCGCGGCGATGTCGGGCGGCGTCGACAGCTCCGTCGTCGCCGCACTTCTGGCCCGCGAGGGCTTCGACGTCGTCGGCCTCACGCTCCAATTGTATGACCACGGGGCCGCTCTGGCCCGCAAAGGGGCCTGTTGCGCGGGCCGCGACATCCATGACGCGCGCCGGGTGGCGGAGGCCATGGGCTTTGCGCACTACGTTCTCGATTATGAGAGCCGCTTCAAGGAGGCGGTGGTCGACGATTTCGTCGAGAGCTATCTCGCCGGCGCGACGCCGATCCCCTGCGTGCGCTGCAACGAGCGGGTGAAGTTTCGAGACCTGATGGAGACCGCGCAGGAGCTCGGCGGCGATTGCCTCGCCACCGGGCATTATGTGCGGCGGATCGAGGGGCCGTCGGGGCCGGAGCTGCACAAAGCGGCGGATCCTGCGCGCGACCAGTCTTATTTCCTGTTCGCCACCACCCGGGCGCAGCTCGACTACCTGCGCTTTCCGCTCGGCGGCGTGGCGACCAAGGCGGAAACCCGCGCGATGGCGGCGGAGTTCGGTCTGGCGGTTGCGGACAAGCCCGACAGCCAGGACATCTGCTTCGTGCCGAACGGCCGCTACACGGACGTGATCGAGAAACTGCGCCCCGGCGCGGCGGAACCCGGCGAGATCGCGCATCTCGACGGGCGCGTTCTGGGCGAGCACCAAGGCGTGATCCATTACACGATCGGCCAGCGCAAGGGTCTGGGGATCGGCGGGGGCGAGCCCCTCTACGTGATCCGCCTCGACGCCGAGCGCCGTCGGGTGATCGTCGGCCCGCGCGAGGCGCTGGCGACGCGGACCGTCCCGGTGTCGGAGATCAACTGGCTCGGCGACGGCGCCTTCGAGGACGCGCCGGCGGAGGGTTGGGAGGCGGAGGTGAAGGTCCGCTCGACCCGCCCGCCCGCGCCGGCTCGGATCCGACCGACCGGCCCGCGGTCGGCGGAAGTCGCGCTCGGCGTGGCGGAGGAGGGCGTCGCGCCCGGGCAAGCGGCCGTCTTTTACGCGCCCGACGGCGGGACCCGCGTGCTCGGCGGCGGCTGGATCGGGCGCGGCTGAGCCGCTCCCCTCCGCGCCGGCCCGCATGGGGCAAGCCGGGCCGCATGGGGAAAGCCGGGCCGTCTCGCCCCGCCCTGGTGAGCGTGCGCACGCGTCGCGCGTCGGCGCAGCCCACCCGCGAGACGGCCCGGCGCGACCCTTACTCGCTGATGCGCGCCCGCCGTCCGCCGCGACGCCGCCCGGGCGCGTTCGGTCCCGTAGCGCCCGCCTGAACGCCGGCGCGGCGGTTCAGACCCTCGAGCAGCACCAGCCGCATCGGATGATCGGCCGGCTGGTCGGCGTGGCGGGCGATCAGGGCTTCGATCGCCGCAGGCGGGTCCTGCTCCGCCCCGAGGCCCAGCGCCCAGTCGAAAAAGATCGAGCGGCAGTCCGCCTCGACGATCCCCTCGATCCGGAACGCCTCCGAGATCAGGCCTCTTGGGTCCAACGCGTCCTTCTGATCCGCCATCGCGTCCTCAATGCGCTACTCGAGCGCCTCCGCGCCGAGATCCACCGCCAAGACGTTTGGATCCTGCGCGCCGGAGATCAAGCCGGCGTCCGCCAGGAACGCCGAGAAGTCGCGGTAGCGCGTGACGTCGACCGCGCTCGGGCGAAGCGCGAAGCGGGGCAGGGTGTCGAGCCAGGCCTGGCGGTTCAGCGCGTCGTCGAGCTTCGCATCCGTCCCCTTGAAAATCTCCCAGGTCGCCTCGGGATCGTTGACCATCGCTTGGGTCGCGCGTTCGGTCGCGCGCAGGAACCGCCGGAGCGCGTCCCGCTTCTCCGGATCTTCGAGCGCGGCGCGGTTCGCGACGTAGATCAGCTCGTCATAGGTCGGCACGCCCTCCTCTTCGACGAAGAAGCAGCGGCCCTCGACGCCCTTCAAGCGCATCTGGGTCAGCTCGAAATTGCGAAAGGCGCCGATCACGGCGTCGACCTGACCGGCGAGCACCGCCTGGGAGAGCGCGAAGTTCACATTGATCATGGTGACGTCGTCGAGGCTGAGGCCCGCGCGGCCCAGCATGGCCGTCATCAGGCTCTCTTCGACGCCCGCCACCGAGTAGCCGACCGTCGCGCCTTTGAGGTCCGCGATCGAACGGATCGGGCCGTCGGCGCGGACCAGCAGGCAGTTGAGCGGGGTCGCGACCAGCGTGCCGACGCGGACGAGCGGCAGTCCGGCCTCGACCTGGAGATGAAGCTGCGGCTGGTAGGAGACCGCGATATCGGCCTTGCCGGCCGCCACCAGCTTCGGCGGCAGCGAAGGGTCGGACGGCGCGACCAGCTCGACCTCGAGGCCCTCCGCGGCGAACAGGCCTTGCTCCGCTGCGACAATCAGCGGCCCGTGGTCGGGGTTCACGAACCAGTCGAGCAGGACTGTCAGTTTGTCCTGCGCGCTGGCGGGGGAGGCGGCGGGCAGGGCGAGGGCGACGGCCGCGAGGGCGGCGATCGCGAGGCGGAAGGGCATGAGGAGGCTCCTTGGGGTCAAAGGGTGCTTTCGGGCGCCCAGAAGGCGAGGCGCCGGGTGAGGGCGGAGACGGCGCGGTGGAACGCGACGCCGAACAGCGCGAGGGTGAGAAGGGCGGCGAAGGTCAACTCCGCGCGGACCATGCCGTTCGCCCATTCCATCAGATAGCCGAGACCCTGGGACGCGCCGCCGGTCCATTCGCCGATCACCGCGGCGATCGGGGCGAACACCGCCGCGAGCCGAAGACCGGAGCCGAGCTCGGGATAAGCGGCCGGCGCGCGGAGCCGCCAAAGCAGCGCGCGGTCGTCCGCGCCCATCACGCGGGCCATCGCGAGCAGATCCGCATCGGCGCGGCGAAGCCCGTCATAGAAGCTCGCCGTCACGGGGAAGTAGACGACGAGCACGGTCATCACGAGGATCGGCGCGACCCCGAAGCCGAGCCAGAGCGTCAGAATCGGCGCGAGCGCGAAGGCGGGTGCTGCCTGGCCGCCGATCAGAAGCGGCAGCAGCCAGCGCCGGGCCGCGGCCGAGCGCACCAGCGTCACCGCATTGGCGATCCCGATCGCCGCCCCGAGCAAGAAGCCCGCGAGCGCGACGCCGAAGGTCGCCGCCGCGTGGGCCAGCAGCTCTGGCCCAAGATCCCAGGCCGCGGCCAGCACCGCGGAGGGCGCAGGCAGCACATAGGACGGCGCGACGCCGGCCCAGGTCAGCGCCTCCCAGCCGAGCAGAACGCCGGCCAGGGTCGCGAGCCCTCTCAGCGATCCGATCCCCCTCATGGCGCGCCCCGAAGCGTCGCCAGCAGGGCGGCGGCCGCCTTTTGGGCGCCGGGCTCCGCGGGATCTCTCGGCCCGGGCGAGGGCGGGGCGGGGACAGGTTCGGTCCCCGAAGCGCGCAGGATATAGAGCCGATCGGCCAGCCGCGCGGCTTCGAACGGGTCATGCGTGACGAGAAGGACCGTCTTCCCCCGCAGCCGCGCCGCCGCCAGCTCCTGCAGCTCGGCGCGGGTGACGGCGTCGAGCGCGGAGAAGGGTTCATCGAGAAGCGCGACGGGCCGGTCCTCGAGGAGCGTGCGGGCGAGCGCGACGCGCTGGCGCTCTCCGCCCGACAGCTCCGAGACGTCCGCGTCGGCGCGCGGCGTGAGCCCGACGGCGTCGAGCGCCGCGCGGGCGCGGGTCCAGTCGACCGGCTCGCGCCGCAGCCGAGCGCCGAGGGCGGCGTTCTCGACCGCGTTCAGCCATGGGACGAGGTGATCTTTCTGCGCCATCCAGGCGATCCGCCCGGCGAGCGGCGCGCCGTCGGCGGCGGCGACCCGCCCGTCGAACTCATTTGGCGCCAGCAGCCCGGCGATCGCCTTCAAGAGGGTGGTCTTGCCGACGCCCGAGCGCCCGAGGATCGCGGTCCAGCGACCCGCTTCAGCCTCGATCGCGACGTCCCGCGCGAGCGCGCGGCCGCCGAGCGTCAGGGTTCCCGAGAGGGTGATGGCGGGGCCGACCGTCGCGGTCGACGCCCAATCGAGCTGGCCGTCCAAATCCTATCCCCTTCCCTCCGCCGGTGTGAGCCGGGTCAGGTTCGATGGGTCCGCGGGCTCGCCCCGCATCTCAGCCCCGCCGCCGATCCGATCGGCATGGGACGCCCCAAGAGGTTCATGTCAGAGCTATGACGGCGCGCCGCCGCTGTCCAGCCGCGTGTTCGTTCGTCGGGGCGTCAGCTCGACGACGCCACGCGTTCGCGCCAGGCGATGAAAAGGCCCGCGCCCCCGATCAAGGCCATGCCGAGCCAGGTCGGCGCGTCCGGCGCTTCGCCGAACATCACCAGCGTCCAGAGCGCGGCGAAGGCGAGATAGCTGTAGTCGAAGGGCGCGAGCCAGCTCGATTCCCCGGTCTGATAGGCGCGCGTGAGGCTGAGATTGGCGGTGAGGTTCAGAAGGGAGCAGACGGCGATGAGCGCCAGCGTCCCGAGCGCCGGCAGCGCTCCCCCGAGAAGCCCGTCCGGCGTCGCGCGCCAGCCGCTGAAGATGTAGGGCCAGGCCTCGGCGGCCGGACCGGCGTCGACCAGCGCGAACAGCAGGACGCCGAGCACGCCCACGCTGAAGAAGCCGATCGCGACGCCGAAGGCGAGGGTCACCGGCGATTCCGCCCGGCAGTAGCGGCGCGTCACGAGGATGGTCGCGGCGTAGGTGAGCCCGGCCGCGATCGGCATCAGCGCCGCCGGCGTGAAGCTCTCGGCGGCGGGGCGCAGGATCAGGAGCGCGCCC
>JBCBRF010000097.1:0-13997 GCA_039819865.1 Pseudomonadota bacterium
GCGAGCCAACGAAACAGCGCCGGGCGCTCCCAGCTCGACAGAGCCACCTCCGCTTTGAGCGCTTCGCCGAAGATCCGGGTGGGCGTGCTGATTTCCGGCCGCGGCTCGAACATGCTGGCGCTGCTCGACGCGGCCGGAAATCAGCACGCCCACCCGGATCCTCGGCGCGCCGCGGCCTGCGTTCGGACGGGCGGTCCAGCTCACAGACGGCCCTCATAGACGATCCGGTCCTCCTCCGCCTCGCGCGCCGCGAGCCCGCCGATCTCATAGACGGTCTCGCCCGCTTGGCGCAGAGCGGCCGCGATCGGTCCCGCCGCCTCCCGCTCCACGACGATGCAAAGCCCGACGCCGCAATTGAAGGTTTTCAGCATCTCTCGATCGCCCGCCGCGCTTTCCTCGGCGAGCCAACGAAACAGCGCCGGGCGCTCCCAGCTCGACAGAGCCACCTCCGCTTTGAGCGCTTCGCCGAAGATCCGTGGCAGGTTCTCCGTCAAACCGCCGCCGGTGATGTGCGCGATCCCCCGGATCGGTCCGCGGCCCGAGGCGGCGTCCGGCGCGAAAGCCCCGAGCGCGCTCAGGACCGATCGGACGTAAAGCCGGGTTGGCTCGAGCAGCGCTTCGCCGAGGCTCCGATTGGTCTCGAACGGCGCGGCCGCGTCCCAGCCGAGCCCTGAGCGTTCGACGATCTTGCGGATCAGCGAGTAGCCGTTCGAGTGCGCGCCGGAACTCGCGAGGCCGAGGATCACGTCCCCCGGATCGCACGGCTGAGGCAGCACCCGGTCGCGCTCCACCGCGCCGACCGCGAAGCCCGCGAGATCGAACTCGCCCGGGCGGTAGAGGCCCGGCATCTCCGCCGTCTCGCCGCCGATCAGCGCGCAGCCCGCCGCGGCGCAGCCGTCGGCGACGCCCGAAACCACCGCCGCCGCATGATCGGGATCGAGCGTTCCCGTGGCGAAATAGTCCAGGAAAAACAACGGCTCCGCGCCTTGGCAGATCAGGTCGTTCACGCACATCGCCACCAGATCGACGCCGAGGCCCGAAAGCATGCCGCTCTCGATCCCCGCCTTCAGCTTGGTGCCGACGCCGTCGGTCGCCGCGACCAACAGCGGCGACGCGTAGCCCGCGGCCTGCAGATCGAAGAGCGCGCCGAAGCCGCCGAGGGCGCCCACGACGCCCGGGCGCCGGGTGCGCGCGGCGGCCGGTCCGATCTGATCCACCAGACGCGCGCCCGCCTCGATCGAGACGCCCGCATCCGCATAGGTGAGCGAGGCGCGGTCCGGCCCGCCCGCTTCCGGTGCGGCCCCGTCCGGGCTCGCCCTGTCTTGAGGATCGGCCATCGCCAGCTCTCCTTACCTGGGGTCGTCTCGGCTTGCGGTCTCTCGACCGCGCCGATCCTCCCGTCGAGGCCTCTCGGCGCGGCGTCGCAGCGTTCGCCCTACGCTGTCCCCGCGCTCTTGAAAAGCGTCTCGCCGGCGCGGCCGCCGCCGCGACTGCGCGTTGACCCGGCGCCGGCGGACGCGGATAGTCCGCCGCGCGGGCGCGTAGCTCAACGGTCAGAGCAGACCGCTCATAACGGTTTGGTTGGGGGTTCGAATCCCTCCGCGCCTACCAGCTCCCGGTCCGCGCCGGCGGACTTCGGTCCGGACCGGCCGCGGGCGGTCGCGAACGGCGGTGCGGAACAGAGGTCAGGAACGCGGCTCCGTCGAGGGGTCGGGATGAGAGTTCGGGAGAGAGCGTGAGCATGTTCCAACGGTCTGCTTCCGGGGGCGGCGCGGAGTCGGAGGGATCGAGCCCGGCGCTCGACATGGCGGAGATGGATCCGCGCCTGGCCGACGCGCTTCGCCGCTTCGCCGCGCATGAGGTGGCGCTGTTCGCGCCGACGCCGGATCTCGCCTCCGCCGGGGCCGACGGCGCCCCGCTCGACCCCACGGCCGTCGAGACCTATCGCCGCTTCGCCGCCTATCTCGCGCTCCATCGCCTCGACGTGCCCGTGGTCTCTTACGACGACGCCTTCGTGTCGGAGCGCGACGCCGGCCCGATCGCGATCGACGGGGCCGCCTTTTCGGTCGGCGACGAACCGCTCGCCGATGTCGAAAGCGCCCGCGTCGCCGCCGCGGAGGCCGCCGAAAGCGCCTCCCGCGCGGCGGAGATCGGCGCGCGCGCCCTGAAGCCGCGGGTGCTCCTGACCCGCGCGCAGGCCGAGCCCGGCCCGGTGCTTGCGGACATCGAGCGCTTCGGAAAGGACGCGCTCCGCCTTTTCACCCGCGATCCGGGCGAGGTGTCGGCGCGCTCGGGCGAGCTTGGCCGCGCGGCGCATCTGTTCCAGGCGATGCGGGACGCGCCGCGCGCGGCCGGTCAGTTGTTCGACGCGCAGATCGATCTGGTGTTCGTTTGCCGCGGCGCTTGGCGCCGGAGCCCGCGGGCCGACGCCGCCGTCGCCGTTCGCTTGGCCGATCTTCGGGCGGCGTTGCCGGGCGCCGATCTGCGCTTCCAGGTCTGGGGCGAGGCGGAGCTGATCCGCGCCTATGAGCGCGTCGCCCTGGCGGCGGTGGGCGTGCTCCGTGGCGCGCGGCTGATGGCCTTGCCGCGCATCGCCTCGAAGAACGGCGCGGCTTCCGGCTGGCTCGGCCTCTCTCCTGCGGCGTCGATCGCGGAGCTGATCATCGGCGAGGACGGGCTGCCCGATCCGCGGCTGTTCTACGACAATGTCCGCCACTATCTGGGCGAGAACGCGCGCTCGAACCCGGGCGCGGCCGGCCTCGCGGAGACGCTGGACGAGGGCGAGGGCGCCGAACTGGTGCTGAGACACAACGGCGTCACGATCGTCGCCCGGGGCGCCGAGCTCGTCGAGGAGGATGGCGTCGCCGATGTCCTGCTTCGGGAGTTCCAGATCGTGAACGGCGCGCAGACCGCTTTCACCTTGTTCGCGCGGCGAGACGATCTCGGCGCGGCGGCGGTGCCGGTGAAGATCGTCGTGACCGAGGAGGAGCGGATCAAGGACGGCGTGGTGCTGGGCGCGAACACCCAGGCCGCGGTCGACCGGTTCGACATGCTGGCGCGCCGGCCTGAGCTCCGGGCGCTCCACCACGCCTTCGAGACCGCCTCCGCCTCCTCGCCGGCCAAGCTGTGGCTGCAGCGCCGTCGCGAAGAGCCGTTCCGCGGCCGCGTGAGCGCGCAGCGCGTGGTCACGCCCCGTCAGCTCATGGAGGGCTTCGGCGCGACGGTGATGGCCGCCCCGCACCGGGTCCACGACAACGCGGCGCAGCTGCTCGACGAGGTTCCCGAGAAGATCTTCCATCCCGAGCATCCTCATGCCGTCTATCTGGCGATCGGCTGGTTGATCGTGGTCGGGCGGCGCTGGGCGGAACGCCAGGGGCTGCGTTGGGCCGACCGGCTGGGGGAGGGGCGGTCCGACGCCTATCCGGCGCGCCACCAGTTCCTCTATGCGCTGTTCCGGATGGTGGACGAGGATCCCGACGATCCCGACGTCGCCCGCGCGGCGGAGACCGAGGCGCGGTTCCGGGCGATGATCGACCTGTTCATTGCGCGCGACGGCGCCGCGCTGGCGGATCTGGCGGGCGTGATCGTGTCGGAGGCGGCCGGCGGGCGTCCGCTCACCCACGAGCTGGTGCGCAAGAGCGCCTTCACCGACGCCGTGCGCGAGCTGGTCGACGACGCCCGGGCGCAGTTGCGCCGCGACGGCCGATGACGGCCGAGCCCGAGAGCGCCCGACCCGGGAGCGCCCAGCTCGGGAGCGCCCCAAGGAGCCGGACAATGGGCGCCGTCGTCGCGGTCGCGACCCTCAATCTCTACCATTACGCCTCGCCCGATGTCTGGTGGTACGGCGTCGATCCGGAGGGCGCGGCCAGGCACACGGCGCGGAGCTGGACCGCCAAGCGGCTCTGGCTCTCCTGCCTGCTGCGTGAGATGGACGCCGACCTCGTCGGGTTTCAGGAGGTCGTCGCCGTCGAGGATCTCCGCTCGCTCGCGGCGGAGGCGGGATATCCGCATTTCTTCGCCGCCGGGACGCCCCGGATCGAGGCGTCGCACGGCGAGCGGGTCTATTTCAGGCCTGTACAGGCCATCGCGTCTCGCCTGCCCATGCGGGCCTTCGCCCTGTCGTCGCCGGCGGGTTTTGCGGAGCGCATGGAGCTGCACCGGGACTGGGACTTCCGCCGCCCGCCGGCCGTCGCGGAGGTCGAGACGGCGCTCGGGCCCGTCTGGATCGCCTGCGCGCATCTCAAGAGCCCTGGGGCGCCGATCGACGAGGGCGCCTGGGCGGCGCGGCTCTCGGACGACATGACGCCGGAGGCGCGGGCCCGCGAGATCGCAGAGGCCCGAGCGCGCGGCCACGCCGCGAGCGTCCGCCAGCGCGCGGCCGAAGCGGCGGCGCTCCAGCAGGCGGCGTTCGACGCGATGGCGGAGCAGCCCGACCGGGGCGCGATCGCGCTGGGAGACTTCAACGCCCCGCCCGCATCGCCGACCCTGTCGGCCCTTCGCGCCGCGTCGTCCGAGCGTGAGGCGGGCGAGGCCGCGCGGTTCTGGCGCCTTCACGACGCCGCCGATCTTGCGCCGCCCTCTCAGATCCCCGTGCGCCCAGCCACCCATCGCGGCGGCGGCGCAGGGACGGCGATCGATTTCGTGATGGTCTCGTCCCTATTCGCCGGCGCGTCCTTCGACGACGCGTCGGAAGCCCCCGCGCGCGTGATCGAGCATCGGGTGTTCGACGCGCATCTCCGGGATGGTTCCGACCCGGCGTCGACGAGCGATCATGCCGCCGTGCGGGTCCGCTTGCGGCGCGATCCGAACCAGGACGTCCCGCTCTCCGGATGACGGGCGCGGCGAACCCCGGCGAAGCGTCGTCTGAAGCGCTTTAAACCAGCGGCCAGGCGCGGGTCTGGATCAGGTAGAAACGCTCGAGAAAGTCGAGCACCGCGTTCGGCGGCGCCTGCTCGATCTGAGCCGCGAGCGGCGTCGCGCCCGAGATCGCGCGCACCTCTGGGGGCAGCACCGCCGCGGGGCGCAACTCGGCCGGCAGGGCCGACGCGTCGATCTCGTAGCCGCCCATCGCCCAATCGGGAAACCGCCTCTCGGTGATCACCTGATCGAGCAGGATCTTCAGATCATGGTGTCGCGGGTCCCGGTCGATCCGCTCCAGCGTGGCGAGCAGGGTCCGCTCCTCGCCCTCCAGAACCTGGATGAAGGTGTCCGGCGTATGCAGGAGCACGCCGGTGAGCTTCTCCGCGGCGTTGTTCCGCGCGGACACGACGGCGACGTCCCGGAGGGCTTCGGCGGAGAGGTTGTCGGCGGCGACGCTCGCATACACCACGCGAATGAGTTTCTGGCGGCGGAGCGGCGTCACGTTCGATCCTGATTGGGCGTTTTCGACCACGATTCTCGGCATCTCAACTGAACATCAGTTGCGTGATGCAAGTTTCCGCGCATCCCCTCAAGCGAAGATCCGCATAGGCGACGGCGCGTCGCGACACAGTCGCCGCCCTGAGAACAAGGCTTGCCCAGGGCCCGCCACCGTCCGCTCTGGCGCAACGCTGGCGGTGGGTTTGTCGCACCCCGCAATCGCCTTTGCTTCAGGGCGTCGCGCGGTCGCGGGTGCGGCGTCGGCGTCGACCGCCCGCCGCGTCGCCGTCGCCGGCCCGCGCAGCCGGAAGATGCGCGATCTCGTTCAGTTTGGGGAAGGCGTCGATCTTGTTCGGGACCGCCATCGCGTTCACGAAATGCTCTTGAAAGCGCGGCTCGACGGCGGTTTCGACCTTCTCGATCTCGCGCACCACGCGCTCGATCTCGCGCCGGGCCGCGGAGTTCAGAAGGGCGATCCGCGCGCCTGTCCCGGCGGAGTTGCCGACCGACTGGACCTTGTCGACGTCGCAATCGGGGATCATGCCGAGGACCATGGCGTGAAGCGGCGAGATATGCGCGCCGAACGCCCCGGCGAGAATGATCCGGTCGACATGGTCGACCTCGAGCTTGTCCATCAACAGCCGGCAGCCGGCGTACAGCGCGGCCTTGGCGAGCTGGATCGCCCGGACGTCGTTCTGCGAGACCAGGATCTTGGGCCCTCCGCTCGCCGAGCCGTCATGCAGCAGATAGGAAAAGGTGCGCCCGTCCGCGACGATGCGCGGCGTCTCGGCCGCGAGCGCGCCGTCGATCACCCCGTCCTCGTCGATGACGCCCGCGAGCCGCATTTCGGCGATCACCTCGATGATGCCGGAGCCGCAGATCCCGCTGACGCCGATGGTCTCCGTCGCGGCGGCGAAGCCGGGCTCGTCCGACCACACGTCCGAGCCGATCACGCGGAAACGCGGCTCCTTCGTGCCCGGATCGATCCGCACCCGTTCGATCGCGCCCGGGGCCGCGCGCTGCCCGGCGGAGATCTGGGCGCCTTCGAAGGCCGGACCGGTGGGCGAGGAGCAGGCGAGCACACGCCTCTTGTCGCCGAGCACGATCTCCGCGTTGGTGCCGACATCGACCACCAGGGTCAGCTCCTCCTGGGTGTGCGGATGCTCGGCCAGGACGACCGCGGCGGCGTCCGCGCCGACATGCCCGGCGATGCAGGGCAGCACGTAGACCCGTGCGTCGGGGTGCATCCGCAGGTTCAGCTCGTTGGCCCATAACGTCAGCCCGTCCGAGGTGGCGAGCGCGAAGGGCGCGCCGCCGAGCTCCACCGGATCGACGCCCAGAAACAGGTGGTGCATCACCGGATTGCCGACGAACACGCCCTCCAGCACGTCTGTCGGGTCGATCATCGCCTCGGCGCAGAGCTGGCCGACGATCGCGTTGACGCACTCCCGCACCGCGTTGGTCATCTCCACCGCGCCGCCTGGGTTCATCATCGCGTACGAGACCCGGCTCATCAGGTCCTCGCCGAACCGGATCTGCGGGTTCATGAGCCCGGCGGAGGCCTTGACCTGGCCGTTCCTGAGATTGACCAAGTGCCCGGCGACGGTGGTCGAGCCGATGTCGAAGGCGACGCCATAGACGCCGTCGGTGTAGATTCCCGGCCAGATGTTCACGACCCGCCCGTTCGAGCGGCCGCGCCCCATATAGACTGCGACGGTCACCTTCCAGTCGCCCTTCCGAAGCGCCGGCTGGATCATCTGGAGCGTGCGCAGGTCGCCTATAATGCCCGCAAGCCCCCATTGCTCGAACAGCGCGTCGAGCAACCGCTCGAGATCGCCCTTGGGGTTGTGCATATCCGGCTCTTCGACCTCGACATAGTAGAGCCGGGTGGCGGGATCGAGCACGATGTCCCGCATCTCCGCCCGTTTGCGCACCACCTGCTTATGGACCTGGCTGTCGGGCGGCACGTCGATCACCAGATCGCCCTGGATCGTCGCCTGGCAGCCGAGCCGCCGACCGTCGAGCATCTCGCGCTTTGAGCGGTAGCGCTCTTCGACCTTGTTCCACGCCGAGATATGCTCGGGCGCGACCTTGACCCCGTGCTTCGAGAACTCGCCGAAGGAGGGGACGATCTGGCACCGCCCGCAGATCCCGCGCCCGCCGCAGACGGTGTCGAGATCGACGCCGAGCTGGCGCGCGGCGACCAGGATCGGCGTACCGATCGGGAAATCGCCGCGCTTGCCCGAAGGCGTGAAAACCACGCGCGCGGTTTTCTGCGCGACGGCCTCGGCCGCGTCGCCCTCGATCGCGCCAATGGTCTCGCCTTCGGTCATTCTTCCGCTCCGATCCGGGGGGGCTGGCGCAACAGGGGCCAACGTTTCTTGGCAGGTATAGCGGCTCGCGCAGTCGGGGACCTGAAAAAGCTGCGACAGGTTTTAGCGGTCGGGCGACGCCCGGACGCGATGCCGAACCGCGTCACTGACGCCCGGGGCGCGGATCCCCGGCGCTAGAGGTTTGCCTTTTGGGGTGGTCTCGCCGCTTATGGGCGGGTCCGAGCGCGTCGAAAAAGGGGGCCGCCATGCGGATTCTGATCGAGTCGATCCTGACGATCGTCTTCTCATTCATCCTGGGCATGATCGGCGTCGCGCTCTGCGCGATCTACGCGCCGGAGGTGTTGGAGGCTCTGCAGATCAACGCATCGTTCCTGAAGGACGATTTGCTCGTGCTCCTGACCAGTGCGGGCGCGGAGTCGAATGCGCGGGTCTGGATCCGGTTCCTGGTCGCGGACGAACAGCTCGTCTTCCTGCTGTTCGTCATCCTCAGCCGGATCGTCCTCAGCCTGTTCTTCTGGTTCTTGCGCAGCATCCAGGACGCCGTGACCGGCCGCGGCTGAGACCGAATCTCCATTACTGCGCCCTCAGGGCCTCGGACGCGTTGATCCGCGTCAGGGCGCCGCACAGTCCCGTCGGCGCCACTCCCTGCGCGCGCCCGACGCGGCGCGATTTGTCCCGTGACAGGCGATCGTGAATCGTCCCTCCTGACGTCCTCGCCGCATCAGGCGACGGAACTTGGCGACGGAAGGAGCGCGTGATGCCGAAGTCCGACATCTTTTTCGCGACGAACCGAGCTTTGCGAGACGCCGACGAGGACGTTTTCGTCGAAATGACGACGCGTCTGTCGGTTCGATCAAAGGTCCATCTCGGCGTCGCGACGGTGCGGCGCGAGGACGATCCGACCCAGAAGATCGACGAGGCTTTCGTGGTCGAGTCGGTTCGGCGCATCGAGCCGAAACAGACCGGCGGCGTTGATCCCGACCCGGTTGGCGGCGCGGCGCTGAAGCCGTTCTTCAATTCGGTCTTTGAGTCGATATCCCATCCGAAAGCGCAGATTTTGCTGCATGTGCATGGATTCGCCGTGCGTTTCGACGTGGCGCTGCATCGGGCGGCGGAGCTGCAGCATCAGTATCGCCCCAGCGTATCGTCTCGCTATCAGGCTCCTCAGCCGGCGGTGATCAGCTTCATCTGGCCGAGTTCGGGGAAGCTGTTTCGCAAAAGCGTTCTCGAGGGGCTGAGCGGGTTATTGTACTGTGAGGATCGGACCCGAGCGAGGGCTTCGGGAGCCGTTTTCGGCGCTTTCCTCGCGGCCTTCGCCCGCGCCTATAAATCCTATTACAGAGGGGCCGGACCAGAGGTCGCGCTGGTCGCTCATAGCATGGGCAATTGGGTGCTCGAAAACGCTTTGGCCAAGTTCAGCGCGGCGAACGCAAAGCCGTTTCTGAAGCATGCGTTCTTGATGGCTGCGGATTGCGATCGATCGGCGCTCAAGAGCGGCGGCGGTCTGGCGCCCTTGCGCGACATGGCGGAGCAGATCAGCGTCTATTACTCGGTGAGTGATCTCCCGATCAAAACCGCCCCGAAATGGTGCGATGAGTGGCCGGATCAGCGGCTGGGCGAGTCCGGGCCGCCGCGCAGCGCCGCTCACAGGTTTCCGAACGTCGAGATCGTCAATTGCGACCATGTCTGCGTCACAGGCGGCTGGGACCATGTTTGCCACCAGTTCTATCGGCTGCGGGGGGAGGTGCTGCAGGACGTGCGCTGGACCCTCGAGGGCCGGCCTGCGGCTTACCGGCGGACCGGCTGGGCGGCGGATGAAGGCCACCGCCATTGGCGTCTTGAGCTCAATGACGATTATTACCGTTGAAGCGGGGTTGGGGGGCGTCGACACGTCCCCTCCGCCGTCACCCCCGCCGCCGACCGCCCCGGCGACGGCCGCCGCCTTCGCCGCCCTCGCCGGGCGTTTTGTTGAACGCGATCCAGGCTGCGCCGTGCTCGTCATGGCTCATCAGAAAGTCGGCGGCGCGGATCGCCTCCAGCTCCTTCGACGGCGTGCCCTTGGTCGGCGGCATGCCGAGGAGCGGCAGCAGCTTGTCCCAGTCGACATCCTCGGGGATCGTCACGCCATGCTCGGCGAGGAGCGCGACCCGTTCCTCGATCTTCTTCGGGCCCGAGGGCAGTTGGACCGGGTTCATGATCGCGCTGGTCATGCCGGACTGGATCGCCATCGGCAGGAAGGCGTTGTTGATCCCGTGGCGGTTCGGCAGGCCGAAGGAGATGTTCGAGGCGCCGCAGGTGGTGTTCACCTTCAGCTCCTCGCGAAGCCGCTTGACCAGGGCGAACACCTGGACGCCGGCGGTCGCCATCGCGCCCACCGGCATCACCAGCGGATCGACGACGATGTCATGGGCCGGGATGCCGTAGTCGGCGGCGTGCTCGACGATCTTCTTGGCGACCGCGAAGCGGACGTCCGGATCCTCGGAGATGCCGGTCTCGTCGTTCGAGATCGCGACCACCGGCAGCTTGTGCTTGGCGCAGAGCGGCAGGATCGCCTCGAGCTTCTCCACCTCGCCGGTGGTCGAGTTGATCAGCGGCCGTCCTTCGACGACTTCGAGCGCCGCTTCGATCGCCCCGGTGACCGAACTGTCGATGCAGAGCGGCAGATCGCTGACTTCTTGAACCCGTTTGATGGTCTCGACCAGCAGCGGGGGCTCGGTCTCGTTCGGGTTCGGATTCGAGTTGAAGACCACGCCCGCATTGACGTCGAGCACGCTGGCGCCGGCGGCGGTTTGCTCGATCGCGTCCTTCACCACCGTCGAGAAATCGCCCGCCTCCATCTCGGCGGCGAGCTTCTTACGGCCGGTCGGGTTGATCCGCTCGCCGATCACGCAAAACGGCGCGTCGAAGCCGATGACGGCGGTTTTCGTCTTCGATTCGAGGACGGTGCGGGTCATGGGCGGTCCTTTTCGAAGGGCGAAGGCGCGCCTGCGTGGCGCGAAAGAGACATCTTAGCAGTAGTGCGTGGGTCGTCGGCCATTGATCGCAGGATGCGGCGTCACGTCCACTGTTCGCGGCGGCGCCTGAGGTGCGGCGTCCAGCGCTGTTTAACGCACCGTTGGAGTTCCGCTCATGCAAACCGTCGACATCGTCAAATGGACGGCCACCGTCATACAGCTCATCGGCTACGGCCTGACCGGATTGGGCGTCGCGCCATGGAACGTCTACGCCTTCTTCGTCGGGATCGTATTATGGTTCGTCGTCGGCGTGATGTGGAAGGATCGCGCAATCATGGTGGTCCATGTCGGCGCGTTCATCTCGCTCGGTGTCGGTTATCTCAATGCGTGACGTTTGAGGCGTAGCCGGCGACCAACTAAGCAGACTGCGCGTCGTCCGCCGCGCCGAGGCTGCGCTGCGCGGCCCATTCGACCGACGCCTTGACGCCCCCAAGCGGGAAGAAATGGACCTGCTCGACGCCGAAGCCCGGGTTTGCGGCCTTGTGCTCGGCCAGCGCCGTCAGCACCTCGGTCGGCTCGAACGGCAGCAGCAGCTTGGTCATGTCGAGCGCGCGGCGCTTCAGCACCCGCAGCGACGGCCCGACGCCGCAGGCGATCGAGAACTTGATGAGCGTCTGCAGCTTGGCCGGGCCCGCGATGCCGATATGGACCGGCAGCTTGATCCCTTCGGCCGCCAGTCGACCGGCCCACGCGATCACCGGGCCGGCCTCGAACGCGAACTGGGTGGCGATCGCCATCTCCGCATCGGTCCGCTCGGAGAACGCCTGCTTCCAGCGCAGCGCCTCCGCGACGTTCGCGTCCGAGCCGTCCGGATCGATGTCGCGGTTGCCTTCGGGATGGCCGGCCACGTGCAGTCGCGTGAAGCCGTGCTTGTCGAACAGCCCGGTTTCCATCAGCTGCATCGAGCAGTGGAAATCGCCCTTCGGCTGATCCACCCCGCCCGCCAGCAGCAGCGCCTGGCGCACGCCGGCGTCCTTGTAGCGCAGGATCCAGTCCTCGAGCGTCTTGGCGTCCTGGATGATGCGCGCCGGGAAGTGCGGCATCGCGCGGAAGCCTTCTTCGCCGAGGCGCACGGCGGTCTCGACCATCTCCTCGATCGGCGTGCCGTCGATATGGGCGATGTAGACGCGGGTCTCGGACGGCAGGATCTCGTCGAAGCGCTCGATCTTGGCGGCCGTGCGCGGCATCACCTCGATCGAATAGCCGGACACGAACTGCGCCAGCGCATCGCTCGCGCCGGTCGCGACAGGCTCCGTCGGGGCCTCGGAGCGGGTCCGAGAGAACAGGCTCACCACGTTGGCCATTCGTCGCATCCTCCGCCACAGCGCGCATGTCGCGCCGGTCATTCGCTTCCGCCTCAGGCTCACGAGCCGGGCGTCGCCCAGCCGTCGTTCGCGATCAGCGCCTTGATCCGATCATCCGTATACGTCGCTTCGAGATCCGCCGCCGTCCGATTTGCGACCTGTTGAGCGTCGGCGTCGTCTTCGATCTCGCCCTGCGGCTCGTTTCGCCACTCGGCGAGATAGGCGTCGTCGTCGCGCGCGCCGATCTTCATGGCGCAGCGATCGATCGCCTGCTCGAAGCGCTCCGGCAGCTGCGCCTTGGCCGCGCCGCGACCGCGTCCGACGATCACCATCGAGGGAATGTCGCGCCAGAACTTCACCACCAATTGCGGCATCGCATTTTTCCTATTCAGGACCGGACGTTAGATAAGCCTCCACCACGCGGCTTTAACAGCGTCTCAAGCGAACGCGAACGATGGCGGACGCACTCTGCCGCGGTCGCGACGTCGGGCCGTCGCGTTTGGGACTTGGATCGTCGCAATCTGGATGGTATTGCCCTGCGCAAATCTAGGGAGCAGCGATATGTCGAGCGGAGACAGAACGAACGGCGAGAACGGGTCCGGGCCGCAAGTCTCCTTCGAGTTCTTCCCGCCGGCGACGCCGGAAGCCGCCTACCGGCTCTGGGACAGCGCGCAGATGCTTGGGCCGCTCGGCCCTGATTTCGTTTCCGTCACCTATGGCGCGGGCGGCACGACCCGTCGGCGGACGCTCGACGCCATCAAGGCGCTGCGCGGCGTGGCGCGCATGCGCGTGGCGGGCCACCTGACCTGCGTCGGCGCGAGTCGCGAAGAGACGATCGAGATCGCGCGCGCCTACAAAAAGATGGGCGTGAGCCGCATTGTGGCGCTCCGCGGCGATCCGCCGAAGGGCGACGACGGCGTGGCGCGGGCGTTCGAGCCGCATCCCGACGGCTTCTCGGGGTCGGTCGAGCTGATCGAGGCTTTGGCGCGCGAGGTTGGGCTCCCGATCGCGGTCGGCGCCTATCCTGAGCCGCATCCGGAGGCGAGGGGCCTCGACGACGATGTCGAGCATCTGAAGCGCAAGATCGACGCCGGCGCGGATCTGGCGATCACCCAGTTCTTCTTCGACAATGACGACTATTTCCGCTTCGTCGACCGCGCCCGTGCGGCGGGGATCGACGCGCCGATTCTGCCAGGCGTCCTGCCGATCGAGAATTTCCAGCGTCTGACGCGGTTCGCGGCGGCCTGCGGGGCGAGCATTCCGCTCGATTATCACGCGTTGTTCGAGCAGGCGTCGAAGCGCGAAGACGCCCGCGAAGCGTCGCGACTGCTCGCGACTGCGCTCTGCGCCGAGCAGTGCCAGAACCTGATCGAGCGCGGCGTGGAGCGCCTCCATCTCTACACGCTCAACAACGCCACGATCCCCTACAATGTCTGTCGCGCGCTCGGCGTCGAGCCCGCGCATCCGGCGGCGCTCGCCGAAGTCGGGTGAGTTGTCGGGTGAGAAACCGCGTGAAACGGGTGGGCTGAAAGCTCTCGGCGGATCGAGGTCGCCCCCCATAGGCGCCGCGAATGACGGCTGGGCTTGCGCCGAGGCGGGCCCGCGGGCGATAGCCCGAGCGCTCTGACGAGGCGCGCGATGATCCTGATCCTCACCCAATGCTTCCCGCCGCGTCTCGGCGGGATCGAGACCCTGATGGGCGGTCTGGCGGACGCTCTGGCGGCCTCCGGACGTTCGGTCCACGTCCTTGCGGACGGCGCCGATCCGGAAGCGAGCGACGCGGGCCGCGCCTATCCTGTCGCACGGTTCACCAGCCCGAAGTTGGTGCGGCGACGCTTCAAGGCCGCCGCGGCCCGGTCGCTTCTCGACGCTGGCGTCGAGGCGGTGATCGCGGACAGCTGGAAAAGCCTCCAGCCGCCGCTCGGGCCGCTGGTGCGACGCCAATCGCCGGGGCGGATCCTGTGCCTCGCCCACGGCATGGAGTTTCC
>JBCBRF010000098.1:0-13985 GCA_039819865.1 Pseudomonadota bacterium
GCTTAAGCTTGCCCTCTCGCTCCGCCGTCTCGATGATGCTGATGGCGAGCCGGTCTTTCACGGAGGCGGCCGGGTTGAAGAACTCCGCCTTCACGAACAGCGACACGTGGTCGGGCGCGAGCCGGTTGATCCGGATCGTCGGCGTGTCGCCGATCGTATCGACCACACTGTCATAGCGGCGTCCGCGTCCCCCGGTGGCGCGCAAAGTCTCGGTCATGGCGATCCCCTTTTTTTCTCGAAGACGCGAGCGCCCCGCGCCTGTTTCAACCAAACAAACCCTGGCGCGACGGCCAAGCTCTCCCGGGGCCATTCCGAAGGATGCTCCGACGGACCGCCTCGACGCGCTCTCGGGCCTCTCAATCCTCTAGATAGTAGCGAACCGTGCTGACCACCCGAGCCCGCTTGTCGCGCTCGAACTGCGGCTCGAACCCGCCGTCCCGCGCCAGGATCCGAATGATCCCCTGGTTCGCGTCTGCGATCCCCCCGATCCGGCTGCCGCTGTCCTCGGCGAACTGCTCGGCCGAGGCGCGCGCGGCCTTCGTCGCCTCGGCGATCAGCTCGGGCTTGATCGCGTTGAGCCCAGTGAACCGGAACTCGGGCTTGTTCGGCGGCGCGTAGTCGTCCGCGCCGAGCAGCACGCCCGCCTCGAGCAACTCCGCGGTCCGCGTGGTCATCTCAGCCACTTCATCGACTTTCTCCGTGACCATCCGCACGGCGCCGATCGCGAGATAGCGGTCCACCTCGACCGGCGCGCCGGCCCGTACCACCGTCCTCCGCTCGATCCGAAGCGAGAACGGCTCGTTCACGATCTCCCCCTCCTCGAGACCGGCCTCGAGCGCGAAGCGCCGAACCGCCGCCTGCGCCGCGCGGGCGCCGTCGATCGCCTGCGTGTTGTTCTCGCCGACGCCGCGGAACGGGATCCGCCAGACCGCGCTGTCCGCCGCCACGTCGCGCTCGGCGAGCCCCTTCACTGTGACGCTCCGCTCCGCGCGGCGCATCTCGACGAAACCCTTCGCGATCGAGACCCCGGCCTGGCCGAGCCCGATCGCCACCAACAGCCCGGCGATCGCGACGCCGAGATTCAATTCCGACACTTTCATCGGCCCATTCCTCCGATTGGCGGCCGCGCCCGATCGCGGGAGGCATGCGCGCTTGGGGCGGCCGCGGATGACGTGGGGCGAGACAAGCGATCGGATCGGGGCGGGCGCGCGCGCGAACTGCGGCCGCGCCGCCGCAATCGGCGTCCGCTATGATCCAGATCGCACCATCACCAGGATCTGCGTGTCGCCATAGCGACGCAGATCACATCGTTTGAAGCCGGCGATCTCCGGGGCCTCCTCGTCGCCGGCGATCTCGAGCACGGCGACCGCGCCGTCGGCCAGCCAGCCGCCCTCCCGCGCGCTCGCCAACGCCTTCGGCCCCAGATCTTTGCGGTAGGGCGGATCGAGGAACACGTGGCTGAACGGCGCCGCGCCCCGCCACGGCCCGAGCCGGGTGGCGTCGCGTCGGAACAGCTTGCTTCGCCCGATCACGCCGAGCGTCTCGATGTTCTGGCGGATCAGCGCCCGGGCGGTCGGATGCTCCTCGACGAACTGCGCGCGCTCCGCCCCGCGCGACAGCGCCTCGAGCCCCAGCGCGCCGGTGCCGGCGAACAGGTCGAGCGCGCGCCCGCCCTCGATCGGCGGATAGTCTCCGTGCTCGAGCAGGTTGAACAGCGCCTCGCGCACCCGATCGGGCGTCGGTCGCAGATGCGCCTCCGGCGCGCCGCCGCCGACGGAGGCCAGCCGTCGCCCCGAGAACGCGCCGCCGACGATCCGCATCCGTAACCCTCCACTGCGCCGACCGCGCCCGTTGACGGAGCCGTCGATACACGATCACGCCCCGCTGCGCGCGCCTTTGCGGCGCGGCCGCGCCTCAGGCTCTAGGATCAGCC
This sequence comes from Pseudomonadota bacterium, assembly GCA_039819865.1. GTDB lineage: Bacteria > Pseudomonadota > Alphaproteobacteria > Rhodobacterales > Rhodobacteraceae > JBCBRF01. The sequence continues at coordinate 1,934 of JBCBRF010000098.1, forward strand.
CCCCCGGGCGTCGGCCGGCTGAAACCGGTCCACCAGACCGATTTCCAGGCGTCGCCGAACTCCGGGCGCTCGGGTTTCGCGGTGGTGAGCCCGAGCGCCGGCGCGACGCCGCGGAGCGGCGCGCCCAGGCCGGCCGAAGGGGCTCGACGCCCCTGAGGACGGCGCCCCCGCCAAACCAGCCGGCCGAAGGGGCTCGACGCCCCTGAGGACGGCGCCCCCGCCAAACCAGCCGGCCGAAGGAATGCGACGTCGCCAGCCGCCCGAAGCCGATCTCAGCCCTGCGCCGCGAGCGCCCGCCGCGCCCACGACGCCGCGAGATCCCGATCGTCGAGCGCCGCCTCCGGCAAGCTCCAATAGCCCATCCGCATCGTCCGGCCCCGGGCCTCGTAGGCGAACTGCTCCGCGCCCTCGGCGGCCAGCGCCTCCGCGAGCGCGCCGTCGGCTTTCAGATAGATCCGCTCGAAGGCCACCAGACCGAAGATCCGACCGTCGAGAAACAGCCCCGCGCCGCCGAACATCTTCCGGCTCCGCACCGGCCCGAGATCGTCGAACAGCTCGAGCGCCTGCGCGATCGCCGCGTCGAGGGCGCTCCGCCGTTCCATCCGTCAGCCCGCGACGTCGACCACCACGCGGCCCTTCACCTGGCCCTTCAGGATCGCCGCGCCGAGCGCCGGCAAGTCGGAGAGCGTCGCCGGCTCCACCATGCTCCGCAGTTTGTCGAGCGGGAGGTCCGACACCACCCGGTCCCAGGCCCGGACCCGCGGCTCATAGGGCTGCATCACGCTGTCGATCCCGAGCAGGTTCACGCCGCGGAGCAGGAACGGCACCACGGTCGCCCCGTTCAACGACGCTCCGCCCGCAAGGCCCACGGCGGCGACCGAACCGCCATACTTCATCTGCCCCAGAAGCCGCGCCAGCATGCCGCCGCCGACCGCGTCGACGCAGCCCGCCCAGGCCTCGCTCTCGAGCGGCCGCTTCACCGGCTCCGCGATCTCTTCGCGCGCCACGATCTGGTCGGCCCCGAGACCGCGCAGATAATCCGCGGTCTCCGGCCGCCCGGTCACCGCCGCGACCTCGTAGCCGAGATTGTCGAGGATCGCCGTCGCGACCGACCCGACGCCACCCGCGGCCCCGGTGACCAGCACCGGCCCGGCGCCGGGCTTCAACCCATGATCCTCGAGCGCCATCACGGCCAACATCGCGGTGAAGCCCGCCGTGCCCACCGCCATCGCGTCGCGCGTGGTCAGGCCCTCGGGCAGCTTCACCAGCCAGTCGGCCTTCACCTTGGCCTTCTCGGCGTAGCCGCCCCACCAGACCTCGCCGACCCGCCAGCCGGTGAGCACCACCTTATCGCCGGCCGCGTAGCGCGGATCGGCGCTGCTTTCGACGGTTCCGGCGAAATCGATCCCCGGCACATGCGGATAGGTCCGGACGAGCCCGCCGCCGCCGGTCAGGCAGAGCCCGTCCTTGTAATTGAGCGTCGAGTGCTCGACCCGCACGACCACGTCGCCGCCCTCGGGCAGACGGCTGTCGTCGAGCTCCTGGATCTCCTGTCGGATCCCGTCCTCGGTCTTGTCGACCACCAGCGCCTTGAACATCCCGAAACCTCCCACGCGTTTTATCTCGATCGGCGACCACCAACGCCGAGCCGAGCCGTCCGGTCAAGCCGAGGCGGCGGTCGGCGACGCCGTCCGTCAGCCCGTCCGCTGGGCCAGGTGTTGATCGAGATGAGGCAGCCGGTCCCCGCCCCAGAACCGCAACCCGTCGAGGACATAGGTCGGCGCGCCGAACACCCCGAGTTCGATCGCCTCGGCGGTGTTGGCCGCGAACTGAGCGGCGGCCGCGTCGAGATGGTCCGCGACCGCCGACGGCGCGACGCCGTTGGCTTCGAGGATCCCATCGACCGTGGCCGGGTCGGAGATGTCCTTCTCCTCGGCCCAGACCGCCCGCAGCACGGCGTGGCTGAGAACGCCGACCGAAAAGCCGGCGTCCTGCGCCGCGATGATGGCGACCGAAGCGGGCTTCGGGTCCACGGGCCAGTGCGCGGGTTGAAGATGGATCGCCATGTCATGGAACCGGGCCGTGCGCTCGAGATCCTCCAGCCGGTAGCTCTGCCGGCTCGGATGGCGGTCCTTCGGCGGCGTACCGCCCGTCGCCCCAAACACTTCGGCGATGTTCATCGGCTTGTAGACCACCGATGCGCCGTGCTTCGCCGCAAGGCTCTCGAGGCGCGACCCCGCCAGATACGCAAAGGGCGAGAGAACGCTGAAGAAATACTGGATCGCGACCATCGAAGGATATTCCTTTCACGCGGCGGCGGCCGCTCCGACCGTCTCGCCGAAGCCTCACGCCGCAGGGGGGGTTCGCGGACGCGACGGCGCGGCCACGCGCCGGTTTGCGCCGACGACCCGGCGTTGCTACCAACGCCTCGCCGATGAGCCAAGCGCCCCTCGCCCAGTTCCGTTCACGGGCGCTCGATGAGCCGAGGAAGCCGCCCGCTCTTCATCTCCGCCGGCGGCGGCGCCGCCGCGCGCCAGGCCGAGCCTGAAAGGACCCCGTCGGATGCCCTATGAAAGCAAGGTTCGCCTGATCGCGGGCAACTCCAACCGCCCGCTCGCCGAGGCGATCGCCCGGCGGATCTCCGTCTATCGCGGCGAGAAGGTCAGCCTCGCCGACGCGCGTGTGGAGCGCTTCAAGGACAAGGAGATCTTCGTCGAGATCTTCGACAATGTCCGCGGCGAAGACGTTTTCATCGTCCAGCCGACCTCGAACCCTGCGAACGACAACCTGATGGAGCTTCTGGTGATGATCGACGCGTTGCGCCGATCGTCCGCCTACCGCATCACCGCAGTCGTGCCCTATTTCGGCTACGCGCGTCAGGATCGCCGGACCGCCGCTCGCACCCCGATCTCTGCGAAGCTCGTCGCCAACCTGATCACCATGGCGGGCGCCGACCGGATCCTGACGATGGACCTGCACGCCGGCCAGATCCAGGGCTTCTTCGACATCCCCGCCGACAACCTGTTCGCCGCGCCGGTGTTCGCGCTCGACATCAAGCACACCTTCGCCAACCTCTCGCATCTGACGGTCGTCTCGCCGGATGTCGGCGGCGTGGTGCGCGCTCGCGACCTGGCGAAACGGATCGACGCGGACCTGGCGATCGTCGACAAACGCCGCCCCCGCCCGGGCGAAGCCGAGGCGATGAGCGTGATCGGCTCGGTCGAGGGCCGGGTCTGCGTGATCGTGGACGACATTTGCGACACCGCGGGCACGCTGGTGAAAGCCGCGGAGCGGCTCAAGGAGGAGGGCGCGGCTTCGGTCCACGCCTATGTCAGCCACGGCGTGTTGTCGGACCCGGCGGTGGAGCGCGTGACCAACTCAGACCTCGAAAGCCTGGTCATCACCGATTCGATCGACCCGCGCCCCGACATCCTGGCGGCGCCCAACATTCGGACGGTCTCGATCGCGCCATTGCTGGCCCAGGCCATTTTGAACGTCGGCAACGACACCTCTGTCTCGTCCTTGTTCAATGAGGATGAGATCGCACCGATTTACGAAGCGCATTACGGCGTCTCCCAGCCGCGGCGGACGGGCTGACGCCCAAAACGCGCTTTGCATGCACGTCGAAGCCTTGCCGCCCAACTTTCGCTTCGTTATAGCGCCCCAATCGAGCTGGAGGGCGTGGACCTGCGCCTGTGCCGGACCTCACACACCGTTCGCCGTTGCCAAAAGGCCGGCGCAACGCGTCGCGCATTGGAATGCAAGCCCATGAAAAAAGACATTCATCCGGAGTACCACGCCATCAACGTCGTCCTGACGGACGGCAGCGCCGTCACGATGCGCTCGACCTGGGGCGCCAAAGGTGAGACGCTCAACTTGGATATCGATCCGAGCGCGCATCCCGCCTGGACGGGCGGCTCTCAAAAGTTGATGGACACCGGCGGTCGGGTCTCGAAGTTTAAGAAGAAGTTCGAAGGCTTCGGCTTCTGACGCCGCGGGGGGCGCTCAGAGCGCTCCCGTCGCAGCGATGACGGGACGGGGCATGCGGCTCCGCCCCGTCGGCTGGGGCACGAGCAAAAGGTTCCTTCAGCAGGGCGCGGATCCACATGGCCTCACCGGCGCACGTCATTGTCCTTGGCAACGAAAAGGGCGGGTCGGGAAAATCCACCACGGCGATGCATATTTTCGTCGCCGTCGCCCGAGCCGGATTTCGCGTCGGAGCGATCGATCTCGATACGCGTCAGAAATCCTTCTTCCGTTATTTAGACAATCGCGAACGCACCAAGTCGCATGAGGGCTATGACGACGAAGAGTGCCCAATGCCGATGCGCCGAGAAGTCGCCGCGAGCGACAACGTCGACCGGGACATTGCTGAGCAAGAAGAACTCGAACGCTTCACGGCTGCAGTTCAAGATATCTATAGTCAGTGCGATTTCCTGATTATCGACTGCCCAGGCACCGACAGCTATCTATCGCGCCTTGGACACGCCGCGGCGGATACGATCATTACGCCGATGAACGATAGCTACATCGATTTCGATCTACTGGCGCGCTACGATCCATACACGGATGAAGTTCTGGGCCCCTCCATTTACGCCGACATGGTTTGGGAGTGTCGAAAGCTTCGGGCCGAATCAGAGCTTCCGTCGCTCGACTGGGTCGTGATGCGCAACCGCTATGACGCCTCCGCCCCTTTGTCGCGATACAGCGTCGCCGCGCCGCTCGAAAAGCTGGCGAGTCGCATTCAGTTCCGCGTAGCGCGCGGCTTCGCGGAGCGCCCCCTTTACCGTCGCCTGTTCCTCGCCGGCCTGACGGTCCAGGACGTTCGCCAGGACAGCGTCCCGCCCGAGGAGCGCGAAGAGTACCAGAACGCCCGCCGAGAGATCGGCGAGCTGATCGAACAGCTCAATCTTCCAGGGTTTCACGGGGCCGACTGAGCCCCAGCCCGTTGTTTTTTTAGCAAACCGAACCGGCGCTCGGCGGCGTCTGAGCGCGTTCCGCCTCGGCGCGCCTTTTGCTAGGAAGAGCGCGACTGGGGCGCGGGACCGTCCCGAGCAAATGGCGTCCGCACGGCGACGGACGTTTCTTAAGGAGTGCGTCGCATGCGCGTAGCGATGATTGGCACCGGCTATGTCGGCTTGGTCTCCGGCGTTTGCTTCTCAGACTTCGGACACGACGTGGTCTGCGTCGACATCAACGAGGAGAAGATCGAGCGCCTGCGCCGCGGCGAGGTGCCGATCTACGAGCCGGGCCTCGACACGCTGATGGCGCGCAACATCGAGGCCGGTCGTCTGACCTTCACCACCGATCTCAAGGAGGCGGTGAAGGGGGCCGAGGCCGTCTTCATCGCGGTCGGCACGCCGATGCGGCGCGGCGACGGCCATGCGGACCTGTCCTACGTGTTCGCCGCCGCGGAAGAGATCGCCGCGGCCATGACCGACTACGCGGTGATCGTGACCAAATCGACGGTGCCCGTGGGCGCCAATCGGATGGTCGAGAACACCATTCGCAAAGCCAACCCCGACGCCCAGTTCGACGTCGCGTCGAACCCGGAGTTCCTGCGCGAAGGCGCGGCGATCGAGGACTTCATGCGCCCCGACCGCGTCGTGGTGGGCGTCGAAACCGAGCGCGCCCGCGACGTCATGCGCGAGCTGTACCGTCCGCTGTTCCTGCGCGAAACGCCGATGGTCACCACCTCGCTCGAGAGCGCGGAGATGATAAAATACGCGGCGAACGCGTTCCTGGCGACCAAGATCAGCTTCATCAACGAGATGGCCGACATCTGCGAGCGCGTCGGCGCCAATGTGCAGGACGTCGCCAAGGGCATCGGCCTCGACGGCCGAATCGGCGGCAAGTTCCTGCACGCGGGCCCGGGCTATGGCGGCTCCTGCTTCCCGAAGGACACGCTCGCGCTCGTGCGCACCGCCGAGGAGGCCGGCGCGCCGACGCGCATCATCGACACCGTCGTCCGCGTGAACGACGAGCGCAAACGCAAGATGGCCGACAAGATCATCGCGGCCTGCGGCGGCTCGGTCGACGGAAAGCGCATCGGCGTCCTCGGCGTCACCTTTAAACCCAACACCGACGACATGCGCGAGAGCCCGAGCCTCGTGATCCTGCCGCTCCTGATGGAGGCGGGCGCCTCGATCGTGGCCTATGATCCGGAGGGTCGGCGCGAAGGCGAACCGCTGCTGCCGGGCGTCGTCTGGGCCGAAGGGCCCTACGAGGTCGCGAGCAAAGCGGACGCGCTCGTGATCCTGACGGAGTGGAACCAGTTCCGCGCGCTCGATCTGCATCGGATCCGCTCGATGCTGAACGAGCCTGTGCTGGTCGACCTGCGCAACATCTACACGCCGGAGGAGGCGATGCGCGCCGGTCTGAACTACGTCTCGATCGGCCGCCGCCCGAACCTGATCGAGGCGGCCGAGTAAGCCCGCCTCACCCCTGCGCGCCGGGCGCCCACCCGCCCGGCGGCACCAACGCGCACGGCATCGACTTCTTCTTGAGATAGCGGCAGGCCGAACGCGCATCGCGCTCGTCGAGCCCCGTGAACCGCGCGCGATAAACCGTCTTCGCCGGCGCGCCGGCGCTCAAGCTCGTCGCCATCCGTTTGGCGACCACGGTGCGATACCCCCCCAGAAGCCCCGGCGCCTCAAGCGAGATCAGTCGGCTGAGATGATCGTTGGCGGAACGCTCGCGCTTGAACGCGCCGACCTGCACCGCCCAGAGCCGATCGCTGCGGGCCGATGCGGGCGTCGGCGCCGGCGTCGGCTCGGCGATCGAGGCGACTTCGATCCCCGGCGAGTCGCTTCCGATCGAAGCCCGCGGCCGGGGCGCTTGCGCATAAAGCGGCGCGGTCCGATCCTTCAGCGCCTCGAACCCACGGTTGAGCAGCGCCGTCACAGTCCTATCCCGCGCCCGGCGAGAGGATCCGCCCATATAGACCGCGATCACCCGGCGCCCGCTTCGGACGGCCGACGCCGCCAGGTTATGGCCCGCCGCGCGCGTGTAACCGGTCTTGATGCCGTCCACCCCTGGCGCGACGCCAAGCAGCGTGTTGGTGGCGCGCTTGCTCCGCCCCCGAATGCTGACCCGCTTGCGCGAGAACAGCGAATAGTGCCGCGGAAAATCGCGCCACAGCGCCCGCGCCAGCACGCTCATATCGCGGGCCGTCGACAGATGCCCCGATTGGGTCAGCCCGTGCGGATTGCGAAACCTTGTGTTCTTCATCCCGAGCGTCGCCGCCTTGTCGGTCATCGCCCGCGCAAAGGCGGCCTCCGTGCCCGACACCGCCTCTGCCAGCACCACCGACGCGTCATTGGCCGAAGAGATCGCCGTCGCGCGCAGCGCATCGCGGACGGAGATCCGTTCGCCGATTTTGAGCCCCAGCTTGGACGGCGGCTCGGCCGCGGCGGCGCGAGACGTCTTCAACTGCGTCTCGAAGCTAAGTTTTCCTTGATCAATCGCCTCAAACACAAGATAGAGCGTCATCATTTTCGTCAGCGATGCGGGATGCACTCTTTGGTCGATCCGAGAGCCATGCAGCAGATCGCCGGTCTGAGCGTCGATCACCGCATAGACCGAGACCGGTTTGGCGACGGCCGGCGCCGCGATGGCGAGCGCCAGCGTGGCGATGACCGCGGCGCGCACCCTCGCCGCGCCGCCGCGGATCGTCGACAAAACATCAGGCCACATGACCGAGATCGTCATGATCGCAGCTCCGCACTTCTCTTCAGCTCGGCCAGTCTGACGGGCAAACCAGTGGATGGCGTTAAACGAAGCGGTAAAGTTTTTCCGTCCGCGCACCGCAACCAGCGGGCATTCCTTCACCAAAACCCGGCCATTCGGCGGCGCCGTCTCCTGATGCGCAACCCTGCTCCAGTTTGTCGCGTTGCGTGCATACAACTTCGTCTCGAAGCACGATTGAGTTGTGTTTTTGGCCTCGTGGCCTGAGAGCGGCGGCGAAAACCAACCAGCGGAATCCAAAAAATTGTGCACTGCAGCATTTTGTGCATTGCAAAATTAATGCTGCAGTGCAATATATGCTGCGTCGTCAGAGGCGTGGGTAAGCGACGCCGAAAGAGCTTGGAGCGGTGGACCACCGCGCCCCTATGCTCAGCGCTCCGCAAGTCGCCCCGGCTGTGATGAATGGAAAAGTCTGTCGCCTCGCACACTTGAAACTTGGAGGATACCGATGAGCAAGAATTCGTTCGACAACTACGCTCAAGAAGCCCAGAAGAACCTCGCTGAGCACACCGCTCAGATGTCCGCTCGCATGGAAGACATGGCCGAGTTCGCCAAGGGCAACATGGACGCTTTCATCGCTTCGGCCTCGAAGGCCACCGAGAGCATGAAAGAGATCGCCGGCGAAATGCTCGGCTACGCCAAGAGCTCGATGGACCAGAACGTCGCCGCTCTCAAGGAGCTGTCGACCGCGAAGGACGCCAGCGAGTTCATGGAAAAGCAGACCGCTCTGGCCAAAGTCTCCATGGAGAACTTCGCCAAGCAGGCTCAGAAGCTGAACGAGATGACCATGGCTGCGGCGAAAGAGTGCGCCGAGCCGGTCAACGCGCGCATGGCCGCGGTGAGCGAGCTGGTCAAGTCGGGCGCCGGCAAAGTCTAATCGATCTCGGCCTCAGGTCTGAGAACGAATCGAAAGGGGGGCCCAGGCTCCCCTTTTTCTCTGCGCGCCGGCCGTTATATTGCCGTCGGACGAGCGGCGCCGACGCACCGGCGCTTTTTGAGACGCGGCGTGTCAGATGCGGCGGGTGAGATGCGAATGACGGCCGATCCGAACGATCCAATTGACGGCGACGACGCGGACACGGGCGTCGTCGTCAAATCGAAGCCGAAAACGAAGCGGCCTTCGATGTACAAAGTGCTGCTGTTGAACGACGACTACACGCCGATGGAGTTCGTCGTGCATGTGCTCGAGCGCTTCTTCGGCATGAACCATGAGCGCGCGGTTCAGCTGATGCTGGCCGTGCACAATCAGGGCGTCGCGATCGTCGGCGTATTCACCTACGAGATCGCCGAGACCAAGGTGACTCAGGTGATGGACTATGCGCGCCAGCACCAGCACCCGCTCCAATGCGCGATGGAGAAGGAGTGACCCTGTCGCCCGGCGACCGCTCCCAACGCCTAAATCATGCGTCTAAGCCACACGATCGCGGCTCATGTTGCGTGCATGCCGCGTCGTTGCCCGCGCGCCGCATCCATCGCGACCATTCGCCGAAGGTCGGCGCGAACACATTTTTCTGAGGTCGACACCCTCTCCGTTCCGTGCTGCACTCTTACATAAGGGTGACGGGCGGTCAGCAGCCCCGCAGTCTCCGCCGGCGGCGATCATGGATGACGATCGGCGCGATCGTTGGCGGAGCGCTCGAAAACGTGGATGGGCCTCGAGTAAGGGCTTCGTCCAAAGATCCACGTCACCCTTGGATGCGGCCGCGAGGGCGCGGTCGTCCCGATATGGCGATGAGAGGAGCCACCTATGCCGTCATTCACTCGGACCTTGGAGGAGGCGATCCATCGTGCGGTCGCGCTCGCCAACATCCGGCGTCACGAGCTGGCCACTCTCGAACACCTGCTGCTCGCGCTCATCGACGAGCCCGACGCGGCGAAGGTGATGAAGGCTTGTGGCGTCGACCTGGCCAAACTGCGCGCCGACGTCACCAAGTACCTCGATGAGGAGCTGAACGCTCTGATTTCCGAGATCGAGGGATCTGAGGCCGCGCCGACGACCGGCTTCCAACGCGTGATCCAGCGCGCCGCGATCCATGTCCAAAGCTCGGGCCGCACCGAAGTGACGGGCGCGAACGTGCTGGTCGCGGTCTTTGCGGAACGCGAGAGCCACGCCGCGTTCTTCCTGCAAGACCAGGACATGACCCGCTACGATGCGGTCAACTTCATCAGCCACGGCGTCGCGAAAAACGCCGCGCTGTCGGAGAACCGCCCGAGCCGCGGCGCCGACGAAGAAGGCCCGACGGGCGAGGACGAAGCGCCGGAGGAGCGCGGCGAAGAGACCGCCTTGTCCCGCTTCTGCGTCGATCTGAACGAGAAATCCAAGCTCGGCCGCATCGATCCTCTGATCGGCCGCGACGCCGAGGTCGAGCGCTGCGTCCAGGTGCTCTGCCGCCGTCGCAAGAACAACCCGCTGCTCGTCGGCGATCCCGGCGTCGGCAAAACCGCGATCGCCGAGGGCCTCGCCAAGCGCATCGTCGAGGAGGAGGTGCCCGAGGTCCTCTCCAACTCGACCATTTACGCCCTCGACATGGGCGCGCTGCTCGCCGGCACCCGCTATCGCGGCGATTTCGAAGAACGGCTGAAGGCCGTGATGAAGGAGCTCGAGGAGCACGAGGACGCGATCCTGTTCATCGACGAGATCCACACCGTGATCGGCGCCGGCGCGACCTCGGGCGGCGCGATGGACGCCTCCAACCTGCTGAAGCCCGCGCTTCAGTCGGGCGGCCTGCGCTGCATGGGCTCGACGACCTACAAGGAGTACCGTCAGCACTTCGAGAAGGACCGCGCTCTGCTGCGGCGCTTCCAGAAGATCGACGTGGTCGAGCCGACGATCCCGGACGCGGTGAAAATCCTGAAGGGCGTGCAGAAGGCCTTCGAGGACCATCACAATGTGAAGTTCACCGACGAAGCGATCGAAAGCTCCGTGGAGCTCGCGGCGCGCTACATCAACGACCGGAAGCTGCCGGACAAGGCGATCGACGTCATCGACGAGGCCGGCGCCGCGCAGCGTCTGGTCGCGGAGGATCAGCGCAAGAACCTTATCGGGGCCGAGGAGGTCGAGGCGGTGGTCGCCAAGATCGCCCGCATCCCGCCGAAGAGCGTGTCGAAGGACGATGCTGAAGCGCTCCGCGATCTCGACGTGAAGCTGAAGCGCGTGGTGTTCGGCCAGCACGCGGCGATCGAAGCCCTCTCGGCGGCGATCAAGCTCGCCCGCGCAGGCTTGCGCGAACCGGAGAAGCCGATCGGCTCCTACCTGTTCGCGGGGCCGACCGGCGTCGGCAAGACCGAGGTCGCCAAACAGCTCGCCGATCTGATGGGCGTCGAGCTGCTCCGCTTCGACATGTCGGAATATATGGAGAAGCACTCGGTGAGCCGTCTCATCGGCGCGCCTCCGGGCTATGTGGGCTTCGACCAGGGCGGCCTGCTGACCGACGGCGTCGACCAGCATCCGCACTGCGTGCTGCTGCTTGACGAGATCGAGAAGGCCCATCCGGACGTCTACAACCTGCTGCTGCAGGTGATGGACCACGGCAAGCTGACCGATCACAACGGCCGCACCGTCGATTTCCGCAACGTGATCCTGATCATGACCTCGAACGCCGGCGCTTCGGAACTGGCTGCGAACGCGATCGGCTTCGGCCGCGATCGCCGCGAAGGCGAGGATCAGGCGGCGATCGAGCGGACCTTCACGCCGGAGTTCCGCAACCGCCTCGACGCGGTGATCTCCTTCGGCGCGCTCCCGCGCGAGGTCATCCTGCAGGTGGTTGAAAAGTTCGTCCTGCAACTCGAGGCCCAGCTGCTCGACCGCGGCGTGTCGATCGAGCTGTCGGACGAAGCGGCGAGCTGGCTCGCCGATAAGGGCTACGACGACAAGATGGGCGCGCGTCCGCTGGGCCGCGTGATCCAGGAGCATGTCAAGAAGCCGCTCGCCGAGGAGCTGTTGTTCGGCCAGTTGACCAAGGGCGGCCTGGTCCGCGTGATGGTGAAGGACGGCAAGCTGGATCTCGAGATCCTGCCGCCCGAGCATCCGAAGCTGTCGGGCGGGGAGAAACCGCCGCTGCTCACCGCGGACTAACACGAACGACGCGCCGCCCGGATATCGGCGCGACGCAAACCAAAACGGCGGTCCTCGCGGCCGCCGTTTTTCGTTTTTGCAGCGCCCCGCGCACGCTCGGCCCAGACCTCCGACCAGATCTCGGACCAGGTCTCAGACCAGGTCTCAGACCAAGTCTCGGAACAGGCCTCAGCCCAAACCTCACCAGAGGAGCGGCCGACCGAGCACGAAATTCAACGCCAGCGCCGCGCC
>JBCBRF010000099.1:0-13982 GCA_039819865.1 Pseudomonadota bacterium
GGCGTAGGGCCGCTTTAGGCGGGCAGCAGCTCCGCCGGCGCGATCTCGAATTTGTGGAAGGTCACGCCCGCCATCAAGATCAAGTCCAAGGTGAAGATCGCCGCCGTGATCTGCACCTACAACCGCTACGATCTTCTGGACAAGGCGATCCAGTCTGCGATCAAGCAGTCGCTTCCGAAGGACGAGTACACGATTTACGTGATCGACAACTCTCCGGACTACGCCTTCGCTGAGAAGTTCGGGCAGAAATACGCGGGCGTCGAGAACCTGGTCTATGTCGTCGAGCGCACGCCCGGCCTGTCGAACGCCCGCAACGTCGCCGCCGCGGCGACCAGCGCGGACGTGGTCGCCTATCTCGACGACGACGCGGTCGCATACCCGACCTGGCTGCACCACCTGCTCGAAGCGTACGAGATGTTCGGCGACTCCGCCGGCGTCGTCGGCGGACGGATCCTGCCGATCTGGGACGTGCCGCGCCCGTCCTGGCTGCATGACGACAATCTCGGCTACGTCACGGTCGTCGACTACGGCGGCTCCACGCGGATCTGCGAGCCCCATGAATGGGTCGCAGGCGCCAACATCTCCTACAAGCGCGACCTGCTGCTCGAGGTCGGCGGCTTCGACACCAATCTCGGCCGGAAAGGGCCTGAGAGCAGCCTCTTGTCGAACGAGGAGACCCAGGTCTCCGACGCCATCCACGCCCGCGGCGCGCAGACGATCTACGCCCCGAGCGCCGTCGTCGACCATCTGGTCGATAAGCGCCGGCTCGACCAGGAATGGTTCCGCAAACGCGCGGCCTGGCAGGCGGTCTCCGACTACCTGAAGAACCCCAACGTCGTCGAATGGTCCCACCTCGCCTACGACGCCACGCTCGAATTCCTGATGAAGCAGCCCGCCCGGCACCGCAACATCAGCGGCTTGCGCTCCGAGCAGACGGAGGCCGAGGGCTTCCGCGACCAACTCGGCGCCATCTACAACATGACCATCGCGTCGCTGTGCGGCTTCAAAAAGGACGCGTGACCCATGCTGGATCAACTCGCTCCGCAACAGCCCACCGCCTCCGCCGAGTGGGCGGGCAAGACCGTCCTGGTGGTCTCGCCCACGCCGACCCATCCGCAGGATTACGGCAACCGCAAGCGCATCTATCGCGTCTGCAAGATGCTCCAGGACGCGGGCGCGAAGATCCATTTCATCCACTACGCCTCCGAAGCCGAGTGGCGCGACGCGATCCCGGAACAGGCCCAGACCGCGATGATGCGGGAGTGGGACGGCTACTATCTCGTGACGCCGTCGCGCTGGCTGCACACCGCGCCCTCCAACGGCGAGCACCACGACAAGGACGATTGGTGGGATCCCCAGCTCGAGCCGATGATCGGCTGGCTCACCAAGAAGCTGATGGTCGACGCCGTGATCGTGAACTACACATGGCTGACCAAGGCCTTCGAGTTCGTGCCGAACCACGTCCTCAAAGTGCTCGACACCCATGACAAGTTCTCGAACCGCAAGGAGCTGCTGCTCTCGCAGGGGCTGAAGCCCGAATTCTTTTATCTGACCGAGCAGTCGGAGAAGGAGGCGTTCGCGCGTGCGGACATGCTCTGGGCGATCAAGTCGGAGGAGGAGGCGATCTTCCGCACCATGACCGACAAGCCGGTCACGACGGTGCCTCACGCCGATCTGTTCGAGCCGATCCGCGCGGCCGGCGCGCTTTCGAACCGCGCGGACGCCGACGAACTGGTCTTCGGCATCATCGGCGCGAAGAACAACATCAATACGCTCAACACCACCCGCTTTCTCGAAGCGGCGAAGCCGATCTTCAAAGAGCATCTGGCGCCGCTGAAGATCGTCATCGCCGGCACGGTCTGCGAGCTGCTCGACCATATCGACCTGCCCTTCGTCGAGAAGATCGGCTGGGTCGACGACAGCCGGGAATTCTACGAGCGGATCGACGTGGCGCTGATCCCGATGGAGTTCTCCACGGGCCTGAAGATCAAGACGGCGGAGGCGCTGTCGTTCGGCATGCCGATCGTCAGCCACGCCCACGCGTTCGAAGGCTACAAGCCCCACCACCCGTATCACCGGCTCGGCTCCTTCCAGGAGATCGCCGAAGCCTGCGTCGATCTCGCCTGCGAGCCGGAGCGGCTCGAAAGCCTGCGCACGGCGACCGTCGCCACCTACGGCGCGGTGGTCGAGCAAATGGAGGACGGCGTCGCCAAGACCGGCGCCATGCTCCGCGGCGAGCGCGACAAGACGCTGATCTGCGTCTCTAAAGAAGCCGTGGCGAAGGGGTCGATCGCCCAGGCGGCGTTCCGAGGCTATCGCGAGTACCTCTCCTATCGCGGCCCGATCGCTTTGTTCGTCCAAGACGCCGACAAGCCGAGCGATCTGCTCCGCTTCTGCATGGCCAATCGCGGCGTGCGGATCTTCGTCGACGAGGCCTATCGCGACCGGATCCAGCCCGCGCAGGCGCAGCAGATCGCCGAGGCGGGCGCGCGCTTCATCACGCTGCCCGCGCTGCGGAAGGAGATCGGCGTGCGGTTCCTCTGGCTCGACGCGACGCCTGCGGATCTCGGCTGCTTCGCGGGCGAGAGCATCGAGCGGATCTATGTGAACGCCGCCCAGATGAGCCCGGCCGATCAGGCCGCCTTGGCGGCCGTCGACCTGAACGCCGCGACCGACGCGTTCACGCGCGTCACCGTGCTCGCGGCCGACGACACGCCTTTCGTCTCGTCGCTGCGCGAAGCATACGGGGCGGAGATGGTCCATATGCCGCCCTATTGGGAGAAAAAATTCGACCCGATGCACGAGCTGGTCAGCTGGGAGCCGGCGGGGCGCTACGGCGTCACTCTGGTCCTGCCGCGCCGGAGCCCCGCCATCGAACGGGTCGTGGCGCGCGCCATGAAAGCCGGCGGCGACCGCCTTCTCACCGTCGTGGTCGAGGAGGGCGCGGAGGCCGGCGTCGAGTATCGCGACGATGTCGAGTACCGGATCATGCCGCTCGCGGAGGCGGAAAGCCCTCGGCGCGAGCATCTTCGGAACGCCCGGCTGACGGTCGCGTTCACGCCGCGGGGCGGCCCGTCCGAGCGCCTGCTCGAGACGCTCTATGCGGCGCGGCATCCGGTGTTGCGCCCGGTCGAGCCGGAGCGCCATGGCCGCAGCGCGTCGGCGCTGCAGACGCCGCGGCGGCTCTGGTCCCTGATGTGCGCGATCGCCGCCCATGTCGGCGGCGAGATCGCGCCGCACCCGGACGCGCTCGACCGCGGCAGCGCCGGCCGGAACGACGCCGGCTGGACCCGGATCTGGGCCCACGCGACCTGACCAGGGTCCGCGAACTGCGCCGCGACCGGGTGGCGACCGGGTGGCGACCGGGTCGCGCGCCCCCCGCGCCTCCGCCTGTCGCTCTTCCGGCGGAGCCCGCCCGTCGCCCGGACCTGAGCGCCGAACGGCGCGCGCCGATCAAGGATCGAAGACCGCCGAAAGGCGGCGCGCCCGCATGGGCGCGTCCTTGAACGGAGCGCGCCGTTCGGCGAGACCGGACGGCGGCGGGCGGGGGGCGCCGGAAGAGCCTCTTCCGGTGGTGGCGTTCAGAGCGAAGAATGCGAGAGTTCCGGAGCGCGACGCCCCGACCAAGGCCGGCGCCCGGGCGTCGCCCGATGGCGACGACCGGGAGAACGGGGTCGCGGCGCGCCCGCGCCGCGTCCGTTGAGCGCTGGGGCGCGCGGCGGCCAAGGGGACGGCGCGGGGGGACGGCGGCGGGGGGCGGCGGCGGCGGGCCGCTTTAGGCGGCGCTTTGGGCGCGCCGCGCCTCAAAGAACGCCCAAGCGTCCGCGATCATCTCCGGGAGGCCCTTCTGCGCGCGCCAGCCGAAGGTCTCGGCCGCCAAGGTGCCGCCCGACACCAGCTTGGCCGGGTCGCCGGGGCGGCGGTCGGCCTCGCGCACCGTGATCGTCCGCCCGGTGACGCGCCTCGCCTCCTCGATCACCTCGCGCACGGAATAGCCATGCCCAGTGCCGAGATTGTATCGCCCGCCCTCGGCCCCGCCGAGCAACGCCTCGATCCCGAGAATATGCGCCTCGATCAGATCCACGACATGGATGTAGTCGCGGATGCAGGTGCCGTCGGGCGTCGGATAGTCCGAACCGAACACCGAGATCGCCTCGCGCTCGCCCGACGCCGCCTGCAGCACCAGGGGGATCAGATGGGTCTCGGGATCGTGCCGCTCGCCGATCTCGCCCTCCGGATCCGCCCCCGCCACGTTGAAGTAGCGAAACGCCGTCGCCCGGAGCGCGCCGGCGGCGCAGTAGTCGTCGAGCATGCTCTCGACCGCGAGCTTGCTCGCGCCGTACGGGCTCGCCGGCGCTTTCGCCGTGGTCTCGGTCAGCACCGCCTCTCCCTGATCGCCGAAGATCGCGCAGGTCGAGGAGAACACGAAGGCGTCGACGCCATGCGCCCGCATCGCGTCCAGCAGGTTCATGCTGCCGACAACGTTGTTCCGCCAATACTTCGCCGGGTTCTGGACCGACTCGCCGACCAGGCTCTTGGCGGCGAAATGCATGACGGCGTCCGGCCGGTGCGCCTCGAACGCCGCGTCAAGGGCGGCCCGATCGAGCAGATCGCCCTTGTGGAGCGGCCCGAACAGCACCGCGTCCTCCCACCCGGTCGACAAATCGTCGAAGGCGACCGGCGCATGGCCCCGGGCCTTCAAGAGCTTGCATGCGTGCGAGCCGACATAGCCCGCGCCACCCGTCACCAGAATCGTCGCCATATCCGCTCGCTCCCATCCGGATCCGCCGAACCCGCGTCGACGAAACGCCTCGCTTCATGCAATCCGCTCTCCAAGCGGACAGCGCCGCGCCTCTCGACTAGCACTTCGGCGGCGCTCTCGGACAGAGACGTGCGGGATTCGTCGCATCCGCGCCTCACCTCGCCGCCGACCATATCATGATGGTTGACAGACACGCCCCACCATATAACGGATCATCCTTGGGGAGCGTCGAGGGACCGAAATGCGCGATTTGAGCGACTCGTTTCCGCCGGGCAAAACTGGCTGTGCGCTGTTTCTACAAGGGCCGCCCTCGAGGTTTTGGAGCGATCTGGCGCGGGGCTTCAGTGCGGTCGGCTGGCGCGTCGAAAAGATCTTAATCTCTCCGGCGGACGCGCTGTTCTGGTCAGCGGGGCCGAGCACCCGATTCTCCGGCGATCTAGACGAGTGGCGCGCCTTCTTCCAGGCGCGGCTCCGCGACAACGACGTCACCTGCGTGTTCCTCTACGCCGATCGCCTGCCCCACCACCGGGTGGCGATCAACATCTGCCGCCGCATCGGGGTGCCGGTTTATGTGATCGAGAACGGGTATCTGCGGCCCGATTGGATCACCTGCGAGCAGGGCGGCATGGGCCGCTACTCGGAAATCCCACGGAGCGCGGACGCGATCCAGGCGATGGCGATCGGACTTCCCGAGCCCGATCTGCGACCCAAGTACCCGCACAAATTCTTCCAAGAGGCGTGGCGCGAGGTCGCCTTTCACCTCTGCAACGGCCTGACGCCGCGTCGTTTCTGGCGCTATGACCATGACCGGTATTACCACCCGGCCTATGACTACGCGCAGTATTTGCTTAAGTTTCTGCGGGCCCCCTGGATTGACGACCATGTCAAGAAGTCCTGCACCGACCTGTTCATGAATGACCGAGCTTTTTACTTTGCGCCCCTGCAGATGCAGACCGATTATGCGGTGCGCGAAAACTCAGATTACGCGCACATTCGCGCGATGATCAAAGAAGTGATCGCGTCCTTCGCGCGACATGCGCCGAAGAATTCCCGCCTGCTGTTCAAATCGCATCCGCACGACAACGGGGCCGAGGGCTGGGGCCGCATCATCCGCCGCACCGCCAAGCGGCATAGAATCGGACGCCGGGTCTGTCTGATCGAATCGGGTCCGTTCGGCAGCCTTGTCGCCGCCAGCAAAGGCGTGATCGTGATCAATTCGACGTCGGGTCTCCACGCGATCCGGGCGTTCAAACCGGTGATCGCGCTCGGCGACGCCGTCTACGACATGCCCGGCCTGACGCATCAGAGCGGGCTCGACAGTTTCTGGAAGAAACCCGATCCGATCGACATGCGCCTGGTGGAGGATTTCGTCCGCGTCTTAGCGCATCGGTATCAGGTCAAGGGCTCGTTCTTTAACCCCCGCGGCCGACGGCGCGCCGTCCGGGCGATCGTTGAGCGAATCACCGGCAAGATCGTGCCGTCCGACTCGCCTCGGCGCACCCCTATCGCGGCGACCGAGCCTGCGATGGCGCAATCCGAGCGCCAACTGGCCAGCTGAGCGACCGCTTTACCGCAACGTCGCTTACGCGGAGAGGCGCCGGGGCCCCGCCGAGCCCTCTTCAAGCGATCAACGCTCGCCCAACGACTCCAAGAGCGCCGCATCGTTCGCGGGCAGCCCCTCCAGCACGGCCGTCAACGCCGCGATCGCTTGATCGATCTGCGCGTCCGTATGGCTCGCGGTGACGAAGAATCGCAAGCGCGCCGCCTTTTCCGGCACCGCCGGATGCACGATTGGAAACGCGTTCACCCCAGCTTCGAGCAAGCGCTCGGCCGCGATTACGGCTCTGAGCGAGCCGCCGAGCATCGCGGGCACCACCGCCGCGCCGACGCTATGGCCCGTGTCGACCCCCGCCGCGCGCAATCCCTCGAGCAGGCGCTCGCCGACCGCCTGCACCCGCCGCGCGCGCTCCGGCTCCGCCCGCAGGATCGAGAGCGCGCCATGCGCCGCGGCGACGATCGCCGGCGGCGCGCCCACGCTGTACATGAACCCCGGCGCCTTGAACCGAAGCAGATCGATCAAGGCCTCAGAGCCCGCGATGTAGCCGCCGCAGCTCGCCAGCGCCTTGCCGAGCGTCCCCATCCAGACATCGACCTCGCGCGCATCGACGCCGGCATGCTCCGCCAACCCGCTCCCGCGCGCGCCGAGCACGCCGAGCGCATGCGCCTCATCGACCATCAGCCAGGCGCCGAACTCCCGCTTCAGCGCCACCAGCCCGGCGAGGTCGGGATGATCGCCGTCCATCGAATAGACGCCTTCGACCACGATAAGGGCGTTTCGGAACTTCTCTCGATCCCGCTCGAGGATGGCGCGGAGCGCATCGAGGTCATTATGCGCGAAACTGCGCCGCGCCGCGCCCGAGAGTTGCGCGCCGACCATGATCGAATTGTGCGAGAGCTCGTCGACGATCAGCAGATCCTTCGGACCGACGAGCGTCGCGATCGCCGAAACGTTGGTCGCGTGCCCGCTGACGAAGGTGAGCGCCTTCTCGGCGCCGGTGAAGTCTGCAAGATCCGCTTCGAAGGCGGCGTAAAACGGCCGCTCGCCCGCGGTCGGCCGGCTCGCCGACACGGAGACCCCGAAGCGGTCGATCGCGTCCTTCGCCGCCTCGGCGATGCGCGGGTCGCCGTTGACGCCGATATAGTCGTAGCTCGCGAAATTCAGCACCTCGCGGCCGTCGATCATCGCGGTCG
Source organism: Pseudomonadota bacterium (assembly GCA_039819865.1). Classification (GTDB taxonomy): domain Bacteria; phylum Pseudomonadota; class Alphaproteobacteria; order Rhodobacterales; family Rhodobacteraceae; genus JBCBRF01. The sequence continues at coordinate 7,514 of JBCBRF010000099.1, forward strand.
CGCCAGAGCGGCCCTCATGGCTGCGGAAGAAGGGATCGGGCACCCCGAGCGCCTCGCCGAAGCGGCGCATCGAAGCGATCTCTTTGAAGCCGTCCAGGTCTTCGAAGCGCGGCGTCGGTCGGCGCGGGGCTTCCGGGGCGACTCGCCCTCCCGCCGCGGCGCCCGCGAACTGGGTGGCCGCGCGCGCCGTCATGGCCAAGGCGCGCTGCTTGGCCGCTTCGTCAAGCGCCATCTTCAGCCCTCTCTCCTCACACGGCGGGTCCTCACGCGGCGGGTCCTCACGCGGTGGACCTGCGCGCCTGATCGACCGCGCCGCCGCTCCGGACCGGCTGGCCCAAGCGGTGGAACCGTCACTCGGCCGCCCGCCGCGAGGCGCGATCGACCACGCCGAGCATCACGTCTCGAGCGTCTTCGCCCAAATGGCGCTCCGCCAGCGATCGCTCGATCGCGTCACCCGTCTCATATGTCGTCTCGGCGCCATCGTCGAGCCGCCGCACGATTTGCTCGGCGAGGCCCGCGAGGGTCACTCCCTGGCTCATCATCGAGATGGGCACCTCGAAGCCGAAGCGGTCCTCGACCGCCGCGCGCAACTCGACGGCCATCAGCGAATCGAGCCCCATCTCCGGCAGCGGGCGATCGACCGCGACCTCGTCCGCCGACATCCGCAAGACCTCCGCGACGGCGCCTCGGAGCATGCCGGCCAGATCCGATGCGGCCGCGTCGGGGCCGAACTCTTGAACCCGCCGCCGCAGGTCCTGCGCGTCGACCTCGTCCCCCCGGCGCCGATAGGCCGCGCCGAGCGCGTCGAAGCGCGCCTCATCGAGCAGCGGAAGCTCGCGAAACGCGCGTCGCCAATCGAACCGACCGATCACCGGCGTCGCGGCGTCGGGCGCGCCGTCGTCCACGTCCAGAAGATAGGCCTCCAGCGACGCCATCGCCTCTTCGGCGGAGAGCGTCGCTTCTCCCAGCCGAGTCGAGAGTTGCTCGGCGGCGGCGGCGTTTCGGGTCAGGACGCCGGCGTCGCCGATGGCGCCCCAAAGCGGCGCGACCGCCGGACGCCCCTCGGCCCGACGCCGCCGCGCGAGCCCTTCGAGATAACCGTTCGCGGCGACGTAATTCGACTGGCCCGGATTGCCGAACAGGGTCGTCGCGGACGAAAACAGCACGAACATCTCGAGCGGATCGCCCAGGGTCAGACGGTCGAGCAGCGCCGCGCTGTCGCATTTGGCGCGCAGCACGCCGGCGAAACTCGCCTCGGTCTGCGTCGCCAGCAGGCGATCGTCGAACACCGCCGCCGCGTGAACGACGCCCCTCAGCCGCCCCATCGCGCGAACCGCGTCGAGCGCCGGCCCGAGCGACGCTTCGTCCGCCGCATCGGCCGCGAGCGGCAACACGTCGACGCCGTCCGCCGTCAACGCGTCGACCGCGGCGATCGCCTCCGCCTCGACGAGGCCCCGGCGCGACAGCAGCGCGAGCTTGCGCGCGCCGCGAGACGTCAACCAACGCGCGGCCGCGAGGCCGAAGCCGGAGGTCCCGCCCACCACCAGATACGCGCCGTCGGGGTCGAGCGCCAAGCGCCCGCCGGAGGCGCCGGTCCGAACCGCGGTCTCGGGCGTCGGCGGGCGGACCAGGATCTTGCCCACATGCTCCGCCCGCTGCATGGCGCGAAAAGCGTCCTCGGCCGCGCGCGCCGGATAGGCCCGGGCCGCGAGCGGCGTCGCGGGCGCTCCGCCGTCGGCGCTCGGGGCGAGGCGTTCCGCGAGCGCAGACAACGCCGGTCGCGCGTCCCGCGCCGCCAGCACCTGGTCGAGATCGACGCCGAAATAGCTGAGATTGCGCCGGAACGCCCGGAGCGCCAGATCGCCATCTTCGAAATAGTCCCGCTTGCCAAGCTCGCAGAACCGGCCGAAGGGCCGCAGCAGAGCGAGGCTCCGCTCCATATCCCGGCCCGCCAGCGAATTCAGGACCACATCGACGCCCGCGCCGCCGGTCGCGGCCAGCGTCGCCTCGACATAGGCCTGTTCGCGCGAGGAGGCGACGATATCGGCCCCGAGCGCGCGCAGCAGCGCCCGTTTCTCGGGCGTGCCGGCCGACGCGATGGTCTTCGCGCCGACTTCCTGCGCGACCCGGAGCGCGGCGAGCCCGACGCCGCCCGCGGCGCCGTGGATCAGCAGCCATTCGCCCTTTGACAAACCCGCGCGTTCGAGGAGCGCATAGCGCGCCGTCAGCTCCGCGACCGGCGCTCCCGCCGCGATCACCGGATCGACGCCCGCGGGCAGCGGCGCGACGCCCGTCTTCGACACCGTCGCATGCGTCGAGAACAGCTCGGCGCCGAAGGCGAGCACGTTATCGCCGATCGCGAGCCCATCGACCCCGGGGCCGATCCGCGTCACGACGCCGGCCGCTTCGAATCCGAGCGTCGGTCCGGAGAACCCGTCCTCGAGCGCCTCTTCGGGCAGCATGTTCATCGCCCACATGACGTCTCGGAAATTGAGCCCGGCGGCGGCGATCTCGATCTCGACCTCGTCCGGTCCAGGCGCGCGTCGCGCCGTCTCCGTCCAGGCCAACATGTCGAGACGACCGCGCCGCGCCGTCCGCAAGGTCCGCGCGCTCTCGGGCGCGCCTGTGCGGCGCTGCGGCCGGGCGGGCGTCAGCCTTTCGAGGCGCGCCATCTCGTCGGGCGCGATCGCCTCGCGCCGCGCCGCGCGCGCGGCGGCGGCGGCGGCCAGGCGGCGCCCGAGCCCCGCCTCGTCATCGGCGCGGACCGTGAGGATCGCGGCGTCAGGATACTCGTTCTTCGCCGTCCGGGCGAAGGCCCGAAGCGCGTCGAACAGCGCCGGGTCGCCCGTTTCGGGCGCGATCAGCGCGATGCGGGCGCGGCCGTCCGGCGCCTGGCGCAGCGCCGTCGCCGCGTGCAGCAGGGCCGCGGAGAGGGCGGCGCTCGGCTCGGTCGCCAGTGCATCGAGCCGAACGAACTCCAGGGATCGGTGGTCGACCGCCGCCGCCGCCAGGGCGTCCTGGTTCGCGCGGGCCGCCGCGCCGAAGCCGACGCCGATCGCCCCGCCGCCCGAGAAACCCCGCGCTTCGACGTCGAGCATCCCCGCCGACCGCAGGCGCGCCTCGATCGCCGAGGCCTCGGATCCGCCCATCCGCGCGCCGAAGACCACCGCCTCGAAGAAGCGCGACGGCGCCTCCGCCAGGATGGCGCAGCCTTCGGCGGCCATGCGCTCCGCAGGGTTGAGCCGCTCGCCCGCCGGATCGCCGAAGCCGAAGTCGATCCAGAGATCGAAAACGTCGGACGGCGGCTCGAAAGACCGCGCGTCCTGGACCACGACCGCCGGATCGTCGCCGAAGCGCGCTTGGCAGGCGGCCAGAAGCCGTCCGGTCTCCGCCGCGAACGTCGCTGTCGCAGGCGCTTTGGCCGCCGACGCGAGAACCGCGACTTCCTCGGCGACCCACGCGCCGCCGAAACCGGTCGCGCAGACGCGGAGCGGTCGATCCTCCGGCCATGCGGCGACGAAGGCCCGCGCGACGGCGATGATCTCGGCCAGACGCGCCGCGGCCGAAGGATGCTCGAGCCAATGCTGCTCCACCAGCGCCGCCGCGCCGGTCGCGCGGGCCGCGGCCGCCGGATCGTCCGCCAACGCCGCCAGAAGCGCGGCCGAAGCGGCGCAAGCCGGGGTCTCCGCCAGCGCTGCGGCGATCAGATCCCCCGCCTCGGGCAGTTCCGCGAGCGCGGCGCGCAGGCCCGCGTCGAGATCGGCGCTCTCCCCGGCGAACCCGGCGGCTTCCAACGCCGACCGCAGCAGATCGCGGCGATCCGCGAGCGCGGCCTGCTCCGCCGCGGCCTCGGGCGTCGACAGCGCGATGTCGAGCGCCACCCGAAGCGCGGCGCTCTCCAGAAGCGCCCAGCCCTGGTCCGGCGCCAGATCCGTGGAAATCGTTGCGAAGGCCGCTCTCCCGGCCTCGACCGCCGCGACGGCCGGCGCCCCGTCGAGACCGTCGACGCGTGCGATCGGGATCGCGCACGGCAGCAGGACCCGGTCAAGCGGCGTCTCGACCGCCTTGAACGCGCTCGCACGCACCCGGAGGCCCCGCACCGAGCAGGCGACGCGCCCCGCCCCGTCGAGCAACTGCAGATCGCAGAGCGCCGCGAACGGGCTTGCGCGGCGGATCCGCACCATCGCGGCCCCGGGCCGCCCGGCGTCGGGATCGGCGCGCACCGACGCGACGTGGACGGGCACATAGGGCAGGCTCGGGTCGACGTTCCAAGCCGGATCGTCGAAGCCCGCCAGCAGCCCGTGAAGAACCGCATCGAGAAGCGCGGGATGGACCTGGAGACGGTCGAGCGGCGCGGCCCGCCCGATCCGATCGCCGCCCGGCGCGCCCGCCCCGTTCAGCTCGATCCAATAGCCGTCGGCCGAACGTTTCTCGACCCGCTCCACCAGGGCGAAGTCGGGGCCGTAGTCGAGCCCCCTCGCCGCGCCGAGCGCGTAGACATCCGCCTTGCTCCAGCGCCGCAGCGGCGCGGCCGCCTGTTCGTCCGCCGACAGAAGCACGGCGTCCGCCCGGGCGCCGGGGACTGGCGCGATCCGCGCGCGCGCATGCAGCGTCCAGGCGGCGTCGGCGTCGTCATAGGGGCGGCTCTCGAGCGTCGCCAGACGTCGGTCCGGCGACACCCGCGTGCGCAGCCGCGCCGGGCGGCCGGGCTCGAGGGTGAGGGCGGCGAAGATCTGCAGGTCGAGCACTTCTCCCGGCTCGTCGAACGCCGCCGCCGCCGCGGCGAGCGCGTTCTCGACGAAGCCGGCGCCCGGAAAGACGATCTCTCCGGCGACACGATGATCGGCCAGGAAGGGATGCGTCTTCGGATCGAGGTCGCACTCCCAGACCAGCGGATCGGCCGGCGACGGCCAGCCGAGGAGCGGATGGGCCTGGCCCGCCGCCGCCAGAGCGGCCGCCGCCTCCTCGCGGGGCGCGGTCGCGGCCCAGACGGTCTTCGGCGTCGGGACCCGTCCGAGCGGATCTTCGCCGTAGACCAGGATCGGATCATGCGACCCGCCCGCGGAAAGGACGTCCGCGGCGGAGCGGCGAAGCGCGCTTCCGGCGCGCTCGCGCGAGGGGGCGTCGAGGCTCGCGGCGATCGCGCCGTCGACGCCCGCATCGGCGAAGCAGTCGCGAAGGTAGGATTGCAGGACCGGGCGGGGGCCGACCTCGATCGCGATGCGCGCGCCCTGGACGGCCGCGGCCCGCGCGGCCTCGAAAAAGCGCACCGGCGCGCGGAGGTTCCGCCACCAGTAGCGCGCGGTCAGCTCCGCCACCGCGATCGGCGCGCCCGTCACCGTGGAGATCAGCGCGACATCGCGATGCGGCGCCTCCGGCGCGAATTCGAGCGCGTCGAGAAACGCCTGCTCGAAGCCGTCGAGCAGCCGGCTGTGGAAGGGATAGTCCAGATCGAGCGGCCGATAGACCCAGCGCCGCGCCTCCGCGAGCGCGCCGAGCGCGGCCATCCGCTCGCTTGGTCCGGCGAGCGTCACGTTGCGCGGGCTGTTGACGCCGGCGATGTCCAGATCGTCGAAGCCGTGGGCGCTCAGCGCGGCGCGAACCTCCGCCTCGCCCAGACCGACGACGGCCATCTCGCCCAGGCCGCGCGCCGCTTCCTGGAGCCGCGAGCGGACCACCACCAGGCGGCACCCCCGCTCCAGCGAAATCGCGCCGGAGGCGTAGGCGGCGGCGATCTCTCCGACGCTGTGGCCGACGCAGGCGGCGGGCCGCAGACCGAGATCGAACAGGCGATCGGCCGCGGCGGCCTGGATCGCGAAGAGGAGCGGCTGCGCAACGGAGGTCGCCCGCAAGCGCTCCTCGAGCGCCGGATCGTCGAGAGCCTCCAGGATGCCGAAGCCGGCCATCGGGCCGAGCAGCGCGTCGATCGCCTCGAGCCGCGCCGCGAACCCCGGATCCGCCGCGCGCTCCGCTCGCGCCATGCCGGCCCATTGCGATCCGTTGCCCGAGAACGCGAGCATGAGGGGCCGTTGCATCTCGCCGACCGGGGCCGAACCGAAGCGCGCCTCGCGGGCGGCGGCGAGCAGCGCGTCCGCGGCGTCCGCGTCCGCCGCGACCGTCAGCCGACGCGCCAGCGCCGGGCTCCGCCGCGCCGTCGCCGCGCCGAGCGTCTCCGGCGACGCGCCTTGCGCGATCATCTCAGCGGCGGCCTGCGCCTTCGCCGCGAGCCCGGCCTGGGTGGCCGCGGAGAGCGTCAGCCAGGCGGCCCCAGCCCGCGCCTCGACCGGCCGCGGGGGCGTCGCTTCGATCAGAACATGCGCGTTGGTGCCGCCGAAGCCGAAGGAGTTGATCCCGGCGATCCGACGGTCCGCAGTCGGCAGCGCGACCTCTTGCTGAGCGACGCGGAGGTTGAGGTCTTCGAACGGGATCGCGGGGTTCGGCGTCTCGGAGAACAGCGAGCGCGGCATCA
>JBCBRF010000100.1:0-13175 GCA_039819865.1 Pseudomonadota bacterium
CGGGCGGTGCCGCATATCTACGCCAAGACCGAATACGACGCCTATTTCGGCCTCGGCTTCGCGCACGCGCAGGACCGGCTTTGGCAAATGGAGTTCCGCCGTCGGCTCGCCCAGGGGCGGGTCACGGAGCTCGCGGGGTTCTGGGGCCGCTCGTTCGGCGCGCAGGACATGCTGCTCCGGGTCGATACGGCGGCTCGCTCGATCGACCTCTACGGCGCGTCCGAGCGCTCGCTCGAGATCTTCTCGCCGGATATCCGCGACGCGCTCCAGGCCTATTCGGACGGCGTGAACGCGTGGCTCGAGATCGTCGATCGGGAGGCGCGCGGCTCCGGGGCGCCGGAGCTGTTGATGCTGGGCGCGACGGTCGAGCCGTGGCGACCGGTCGATAGCGTCGCCGCCTTCAAGCTTCTGTCCGCGACGCTGTCCGGGTCGTTCTTCAGTGAGCTCAACCGGGCGCGTTTCTTGATCGCTCAGGGGCCGGCGCGGACGGCCGATCTGTTTCCCGACGCCTTCGGCGAGGCGGTGATCGCGCTGCCCCCTTACAGCGAACGCCGGAGCGGGATCGATGACGGCCCCATCCGCTTTGCGACGGTCGAGCACCCGAACCTGCCGCCGGGGCGCGCCGAGATCCGATCCTGGCGCGCCATGGCGGAGGATCTGCCGGCCCCGCTTCGAGCGGCCGCGGGCGACGTCGCGGCGCAGATTGCGGCCCTCGCGGACGCCCAAGGCTTCGCCGGCGCCTCCAACGCCTGGGCCGCCGCGGCGGAACGGACGGCCGCCCGCGCGCCGTTGCTCGCCTCGGATCCCCATCTGGCGCTCACGGCGCCTGGCATCTGGTACATGGCGCGGCTCGAGTTCGGCGATGGCGGCGTGATCGGCGGGACGATCGCCGGCATCCCGGCGATCCTGGCGGGCCGGAACGAACGCATCGCTTGGGGGCCGACGACGCTCTACGCCGACGTGGCCGACATCTACATCGAAGAGATCAACCCCGAGGATCCCTCGCTCTACCGCACGCCCGACGGCTGGGCGGCCTTCGAGACGCGGGAGGCGCAAATCCCGCTCGGCGACGGTTCGGCGGTGACGGTGACGCTCCGGCGCACTCGCCATGGGCCGGTCTTGCCGGTCGATTTCGAGCCGCTCGCCCAGATCACGCCTGCGGGCCACGCCCCGGCGGTGTCCTGGACCGTGCTCGACGATCGCGACCGCAGCCTAGAGGCGTCGATGCGGCTGATGCGCGGGAAATCGGTCGTTCAGGCCGCCACGCTGCAGGAGCTGGTGGTGGCGCCGCCGCAGAACATAACCATCGCGGACCGCACCCAGATCGGGATGTTCTCGGTCGGCGCCGCTCCGCTTCGCCGCGCGGACAGCCTCAGCCGCGGGCGCGTGCCCTCGCAGGGCTGGGTCGCGGCCAACGACTGGGTCGGCCGCTTGTCCCCGGATGATCTGCCGGCGGTGCTCGCGCCCGAGAGCGGCCTCGTCGCGAACGCCAACAACAAAAGCGTGGACGCGCCGTTTCCCCGCCATGTCGGCTCCGACTGGCCGGAACCCTACCGCATCCAGCGGCTGTCGAAGCTTCTGAACAACCGCGAGTTCCACACGCTCTCAGGCTTTCAGGCGATCCAGAACGACACCGTGTCCGAGATGGCGCGCGCCGTCCTGCCGCTGCTCGCCGGGCCGCTCTGGCGGGACCTGGAGCGGGAGAGCGGCCAGCGGCGCGAGGCGCTCGAGCGGCTGGCGCGCTGGAACGGCGATATGGACGCGTTCCTGGCGGAGCCGCTGATCTTCGTCGCCTGGACCCGCGCCGCGGTGCGCCGCCTGGCGGAGGATGAGCTGCAGGAGATGGCGGAGGATTTCCGCGGCGTCCGGCCGCTCTTCCTCGAGCGGGTGCTTCGGGACGTCGACGGCGCGGCGGCGCGCTGGTGCGACGACGTCTCCACGCCTGAAACCGAGAGCTGCGAAGCAATCTCGAGCCTCGCGCTCGACGACGCGCTGGCGGAGCTGACGGAGGCCTATGGGGAGCGGATCGACGCTTGGCGCTGGGGCCGCGCGCACCGCGCGGTGCATCGGCATCAGCCGCTCGGCTTCGTCGGCGCGCTCTCCGGCCTCGTGAACATCGTCCACGAGACGGGCGGATCGGATCATACGATCCTGCGCGGCCGGTTTCGCGGACGTGGCGAGGACCCGTACGCCAATGTCCATGCCGGCGGCTATCGCGCGATCTACGATTTTGCGGATCTCGACCGTTCGGTGTTCTCGATCGCGACCGGTCAGAGCGGCCACTTCTTCTCGCGCCACTATGACGATTTCGCCGAGACCTGGCGCCAGGGCGAGTATGCGCCGCTGTCTTTGTCGCGCCGGGATGCGGAGGCGGCGGCGATCGGCGTGCTCCGCCTGATCCCGCGCTGATCGCTCGCCGGGCGCCTGTTCGCCGCTCTGCGCGTCGTCGCCGGGGTGTTTCTCGGTCGAATATCGGCGTATTCATGTCGCAAACGGGCGATTCCGCCCAACGGAAGCGGCGGCGCTTGCGGTCGCCTCTTCCCCTAAAGCGCGACAGGAGAACGCGATGGCTCTCACCGAAGCGGATCAGATTTCGGACATCGCGTTCGGCTTCATGGGGTCCAAAGCCCTGTTCGCCGCCCTTCACGTGGGTCTTTTCACGGCGCTTGCGGAGGGGCCGGCCTCCGCCGAGGATCTCGCCCCGCGGGTGGATCTGCACCCCGAGCGCTGCCGGACGCTGCTGACGGCGCTGACGGCGCTCGATCTCGTCACCTTCGAGCACGACCTCTACGCGAATTCGCCCGCCGCGGACGCCTTTCTGGTCAAAGGCCGGAAATACGATTTCGGGGACTATCTGAGGCTTCAGGTCGATCGGCAGATGTACGGCCTGCTCGACCAGATCGAGGACGCGCTCAGAGGCCGCCTGCCGGAGGAGGCCACCCGGTCTTACGCCGACTGGTTCTCCGACCCGAAGGCGGCGCGGCTCTATTCGGAGAGCCAGCATGCGGGCTCTCTCGGCCCGGCGCGGACGCTCGCGCGGCGGATCGATCTGAGCAGGGCGCGCACGCTGCTCGATGTCGGCGGCGGCACCGGCGCGATGGCGATCACGCTCTGCGAGGCCAACCCTGCGCTGACGGCGGTGATCGTGGATTTCCCGAACGTCGCCGCGCTCGGCGAGACCTATGTGGCGGAGGCCGGGCTCTCGGACCGGATCCGCTATGCGCCGGGCGATGCGTTGAGCGCCGACTGGCCCGAAGGCCGCGATGCGATCCTGATGTCGTACCTGTTCTCGGGCGTGCCCGACCATGCGCATGAGGATCTGATCGCACGCGCCCATCGCCATCTCGCGCCGGGCGGTCGGCTCCTGATCCACGATTTCATGGTGCGGGCGGACCGCCAGGGTCCCAAGAACGCCGCGCTCTGGCAGCTCCAGCACACCGCCTTCACGCCGGAGGCCCGGTCGCTCGACGACGGCTGGCTCAAGGATCGCTTGCTGGCGGCCGGCTTTGAGACGGTGAGCGTGTCGCCGCTGATCCCGGGCATGACGATGCTGGCGGAGGCGGTCCGCGGCGGCTAGGCCGCCGACCCGCGCCCCTCGGCTGCGCATGCGCCGGAACGGCTGGCGGGCGCGTCGGATCCCTCAAACCGCTTCGGCCAAGGCCCCCGGCAGCGCTTCCGCGAACCGCGTCAGGTCGGCCGGCCGGCCGCAGCTCACCCGGATGCAGCGATCGAGCGGCGCGACGCCGGGCATCCGGACGAAGACGTCCCGCGACAGCAGGCCCGCCAGCACCCGGCGCGCGAAATCGCCGTCCCGCCCGCAATCGATCGTGACGAAATTCGCGGCCGAGGGCAGGGGCGCGAGGCCCGCCGCCTCGGCGATCTTGGCGATCTCCGCGCGGCTCTCCTCGATCTGGCGGACCACGCCGGCGAGCCAGTCCCGATCCTCCAGCGCCCCGAGCGCGCCCGCCTGCGCCACCCGTCCCACGCCGAAGTGGTTGCGGATCTTGTCGAACTCCCGGATCAGCGCCGGCGCGCCGAGCGCATAGCCGACCCGGAGCCCCGCCAGGCCCATCGCTTTCGAGAAGGTCCGGAAGCGCAGCAGGTTCGGCCGCGCGACGTCGATCTCGGGCGCGGTCCCGTCCGGCGCCGTCTCGAGATAGGCTTCGTCGAGCAACAGCAGGCAGTCTTCGGGCAACGCGTCGGCGAAGCGCGCGACCTCTGCGGCCGACCACCAGAGGCCCATGGGATTGTCCGGGTTCGCGAGATAGACGAGCCGCGCTTGTTCCCGTTTCGCCGCCGCGAGCAGCGCGTCGAGATCGGCCCGGTTGGCGGCGTAGGGAACCGCGATCAACCGGCCGCCATAGCCCGCCACATGATAGTTGAAGGTCGGGTAGGAGCCGAGCGAGGTCGCCACCGCGGTCCCCTCGGAGACGAACAACCGCGCCGCATAGCCGAGCAAGCCGTCGATCCCCTCGCCGACCAGGATCGCGTCGGGCGCCAGGCCAAGCCGCGCGGCGAGCGCCGCTTTCAGCTCGTGGATCTCCGGATCGCCATACATCCAGGCGTCGCGCGCCGCCGCCGCCATGGCTTCGACGGCGCGCGGCGACGGCCCGAACACGCTCTCATTCGCGCCGATCCGCGCCTTGAAGGGGCGGCCCCGCGCGCGCTCCTGAGCTTCGGGGCCGACGAAGGGCACGGTCGCAGGCAATCCCGCGGCGAGCGGCGTCACGGGAGGGTGAGGGCGGGGCGGGGGCGCGTCGGTTTGGCTCATGACGCGCGCTGATGCCCCGCCCTTGGGGCCGTGGCAAGCGCCTTGGCAAGGGCGTTGGCAAGCGCGATGCGCGCCCGCCGCTCGGCCGTCAGCGCCCGACCGGCGCGATTCGGTAGAGCGCGCCCTCGGAATCGTCGGTCAGAAACCAGATCGCGCCATCGGGTCCGGTGCGGACGTCGCGGACCCGGCCGAACGCATCTTCGAGAAGCCGCTCTTCGCCGACGACCTGGTCGCCGTCCATGTCGAGCCGCGAGATCAGCCGGTATTTGAGCGCGCCAACGAACAGATCGCCCTTCCATTCCGGGAACAGATCGCCGTCATAGAAGGAGAGCCCGGACGGCGCGATCGAGGGATCCCAGTAGAACCGCGGCTGCTGCATGCCCGGCGCGGTGGTCCCGACGCCAATCTTCGCGCCTGAATAGTGGGTGCCGAAGGAGATCGTCGGCCAGCCGTAGTTTCGCCCGGCGCGCGGCTGGTTGATCTCGTCGCCGCCGGCGGCGCCGTGCTCGACGGTCCAAAGCGCGCCGTCCGAGGGCCGAAGCGCCGCGCCTTGCACGTTGCGATGCCCATAGGACCAGATCTCCGGCAGCGCGTCCCCGCGACTCACGAATGGGTTGTCGGGCGCCGCCTGGCCGCTCGGCAGGATGCGGACGACCTTGCCGACATGATTGCCGAGATCCTGCGCGCGCTCGCGCTCGCCGCGGTCGCCGGTGGTGACGAACAGGGCGCCGTCTTCGGCGATGACGATCCGACTGCCGAAATGGCGACGTCCCCTCAACACCGGCGCCTGGCGCCAGATGGTCTCCACATTGAGCAGCTCGGGCTCGCCCACCATCGACAGCTCGCCGCGGGCGACCGCCGTCCGCGCGCCCCCGTCCGCAGATTCGGAGAAGCTGAGGAAAATCACGCCGGAGCGATCGAAATCGCGGCTGACGGCGACGTCGAGCAGCCCGCCCTGGCCTCGAGCCCACACCTCCGGCACGCCCGCGACCTCCGTGGTTTTCCCGAAGCTCAGCAGCAGCAGGCGGCCGTCGCGCTCCGTCACCAGTTGCTGGCCGTCCGGAAGGAAGGCGACGCTCCACGGATGCTCGAACGGTCCCGCCTCGCGCGTCACTTCGATCTTGCCTGCGGAGGTGTCGAAGGTGCGGGGGGCGTCGGCGGTCGCGGCGCCTGCGGTCAGGCACAGCGCGGCGACGGCGCCAAAGGCAAAGCGGATCGGGGCCGGGCGGCGCCGTAGCGAATGGGGCATCGTCTTCTCTCTCTTTGGCGGCCGCTCGACGACTCGATGCGGCGCGGTCGGGCTGAGTTAACGGTCGTCTCGGTCGATGAGCTGTGCTATTTCCAAGTAAGAACAAAGATCTCAGTACGGAATGCGATCCGGATGCCCAGGTCCGACCCCGACAGCGCGGTGCTCAAGGCGTTCGCCGAAGCGGTCGACGATTATCGCGAGCAGTCGAGGCTGTCGTACGAGGCGATCGCCCTCAAGTTTTCGCGAGCGCCTTCCTTCATGTGGAAGGTCTGCGTGCAGCGCCGCCTGACCGCCGATCAGTTTCCCGACCTGCTCGGAAGGCTCGCGCTCTGCCGCTGTCCGGACCGGGCCGGACGCTCGGCGTTCATCTCGCTCTGGATGAAACGGTTCGAGAGAGAGATTGCGGCCAGGGCCGCCGAGGCGGCCGAGATCGGGGGGGGCGAGCTCGCCGACGCCGTGCGCGCGGCGCCGCGGCGCCCCGAACCCGCGGCGCAGGGAACCGGTGGTTGCGCTCAGGGGGGCTTGCAATCAAAGTCTGCGGGGCGTCCAAAGCTCCAGGTCGTCGCGAATAACGGCGAGGCCGCGCAGAGCGGCGCGGCGAGGGGCCGGCGGGAGCGGGTCGAGGCGACGACGCGTCGGGCGCGCTACGATTCGGAACGCCCTCCCGCGCAACCGACCGCCCCGCCGCCCGACGGGGCGCACGGGTCGACGGAACGGGGGTCGACGGAACGGGATGCGCCGGGCGCGCCGCCCGCGTCGGCGGCCGCTCCGCCCGCCGGTTCGGCGCCGGAGCGATCCGCCGCGCCTCTCGCGGCGCCGCCTGGGGCGCCTTCTGGAGTGCTGTCTGGCGCGTCCCTTGGCTCGCTCACCGGAGAGAGGTCAAGCGATCCGTTCGCGCTGGAGGGCATGGAGCGGCTGGGCGCTCTTCTCCGGACGGAGTTGGCCCGCGCTCAGAATGGGCTCGACGCGATCTCGATCCTTCGACGCCATCGGGTCTCAGGGCGGGTGGCGTGCGAGTTTTTTTCGGGCGACGCCTCAGCGCCGCCGGAGCGACGGCTAGGGGCTTCGTTGGACGTCGACGCTTTGGTCGCGCGCGCCGGGGCGTTCGCGGCGGATGTCGACGCCGCGGATCCGGATGTCGAGCCGCCGGTCGTTTCGCTCGGGCCGCGCCATCGCGCGCTGCTCATGGCGCGGCGCGGCGGCGATCCGGGGTCCGAAATCGCCTATCTGCTCGGGTTCCACAGTTTTCGCGGGGACGATCTCAATCGAACGCGCCGGAGCGCGTTCCGGCTGATCGCGCAGGCGTCGCGCGCGCTGGCGATCGACTACGGCGAATGCGACCCCGAGGACTGATCGGGGCGCATCGGGCGGCGCCGAGGCGTCGGGCGATCAGGCTTCGGAGGCGGCCCGACGAAGCGTCTCGTCGACGATCTCGGCGGTTCGCCGGACGTCGAAGGGGAGCGCGGCGCGCCGCACCACATCACGGGGCTCGCGGTGCTGGAGCGTCCGGTGCAGCGCGTCCGACACTGCGCCCGAGTCGTCGCGCGCGGCGCGCCGCACCGCCGAGGGCGCTTCGAGCGCGTCGAGGGCGGCCGCGCCGTGGAGCGCGACGACGGGCGTGCCGCAGGCGAGGCTCTCGAGCGCGGCGTCTCGGGCGGAGACGTCCGGGGCCGCGACGATGCAGGCGTCGGCCGCGGCCAGCAGCTCCGGCGTCTCCCGAGGCGACTTCTCGCCCAGCGCTTTAACGCGCCCCAGGGCGCCGGCGCGGGCGGCGCGGGTTTCGAGCGCGGGGCCGGCCGATCCGGGGCCGATGAGCCGCAGATGCGCCGTCGGGTGGGCCGCGATGGCGTCGACCGCCGCCTCCCAACCCGCATTCAGAGTAAGCGGGCCGAAGCCGACGATCAGCGGCGCTCCTGGCGGCGCTTGGAGCCGGGCTCGCAACTCGCGCAGTCGCGGCCGATCGGAGGCGGGGCGAAACCGTGCGAGGTCGACGCCGCTCGGCGCGATCGCCAGCTTTTCCGTCGCGGCGCCCATCTCGGTGAGCGCTTCCGCGATCTCGCGGCTCCAGCAGAGCGTCGCCGCCGAGCGCAGCACCGCCTCGAGCGTCTGGCGCCGGAGCGTGGGATCCGCGCGCAGGCGCTCCGCGTCGAGCCGATAGGCCGACAGCACGAGCGGCGCGCCGATCTTCGCGGCCAGCCGGGCGGCGGCGAGGCCGGTCGGGAACAGGTCGTGCGCGTCGACGACGGCGAAGGGTCCGCGCCGGTCGAGCCTGGGAAAGGCCTGGTTCAGGGTCAGCGCGATGGCGCGGGCGCGCAGCGTTTCCGACCCGAGGGGCGGATCAAAGAAGCGCGGACGGTGGACCACGATCTGGGCGCGCTTCTCGAGGCGCGGTGCGCGGTCGTCGGCCCCGAACGAGCTTCTCGGCGCCGTCGTCCACGCCGTGGGCGCGACGACGCGCACCCGGCAGCCGCCGAGCGCCTGGACGGCCCGCATGCGGGCCTCGATCGCGGCGCCCGGACCCGGTCGCCCGCGCGAGGGCCATTCTGGGCAGACCGTCAGGACCTTGATCGGCGCGGCGCCGGCGGCGGCCATCCGCGCGCCGGCCGGAGCGGCGCCGCTCGCCGCCTGGCCGCTGCGCTCGCCATCCGCTTCGCGCCGCGTCTCTCGATCGCGGAAAGGACCGTCGCCGCCGTCGGTCCGGGTCATCGTCATCCTCCTCGTTCCGGGGACGCAGAAGCGTTCGTTTCCCGCTCCAGCGGCGCTTGCGACGCTTTGCGCGCGTCCCGCCGCGCCCCGCTCGCCCCCACTTGGCGCGACTCGCGCTCAATAGTCCTGAGCGACAACTTATCGCATCGCGCCCCGTTTGTCCGCTGGAAACGCAGGGGAAGCGCCAGAGGCGTCGCGAGTCGTGGGAATTTGGCGCGTCGACGTCGGCGATCAAGCTGCGCTAGGTCCTTAAGCGTGAGCGATGACATGTCAGAGAGTCCCGGATCGACCGCGTCTGCGCCGGCGTCCTTCGCCGAGCGGGTGCGTCGGGCGCCGTTCGGCGGCGATCTGGAGCGCGGGCGGGAGGCCGCCGATCTCCTGGAGGCGAGCGGTTCGGCGCGCGACCTGGTCATTGGGGCGGCCGGGGGCGCGCCTTTTCTGGCGCGCCTGGCGCGGCGGGACGCGTCGTGGGCGAAAACCCTTTGGGCCTGCGCCCCGGAGGACGCGCTGGCGGCGCTCTTGGGCGAGGCCGACCGCGATTGGGAGACGGAAGCCGAGCTCCGTCAAAGCCTTCGAATCGCGCGCCGCCGCGTCGCTTTGTTGACCGCGCTCGCGGATCTTGGCGGCGTGTGGTCGCTCGAGGCGGTGACGGGCGCGCTCACTGGGTTCGCCGACGCGGCGTGCCGGGCGGCGGTTCGGTTCCTCCTCCGCGAGGAGGCGGCGCGCGGCGACATCCCCACGCTCGATCCGGAGCGCTCGGGCTATGTGCTGATCGCGATGGGCAAGATGGGCGCGGGCGAGCTGAATTACTCCTCCGACATCGATCTGATCGCCCTGTTCGACCAGGACCGGTTTCCGGCGAGCGCGATCGGATCGGCCAAGACCCGGTTCGCGCGGCTCACGCAGCGCTTTTGCAGGATCCTCTCCGACGTCGACGCCGACGGCTATGTGGCGCGGGTGGATCTTCGGTTGCGGCCCGATCTCGGCTCGACCCTCGCCTGCGTCGCGATGGAGGCGGCGGAGCGCTACTACGAGGCGATGGGGCGGACCTGGGAGCGGGCGGCGCACATCAAGGCGCGCGCGGTCGCCGGCGATGTCGAGGCCGGCCAAGCCTATCTGAAGCGGCTCCGCCCCTTCGTCTGGCGGCGGCATCTGGACTTCGCGGCGCTGCAGGACGCGGCCGACATGCTGTCCCGCATTCGTGCGCATCAGGGCGGGGCGGAGCTTGCGGTGGCGGGCCAGGACGTGAAGCTCGGCGCCGGCGGCATCCGCGAGATCGAGTTCATCGCGCAAACCCAACAGCTGATTCTCGGGGGACGCGATCCGGGGCTTCGGACGCCGAAGACGCTCGATGCGCTTGACGCGCTCGCGGCGCGCGGGCGGATCTCCGCCGCCGACCGGGACGCCTTGAACCAGGCGTATCGGGGGCTTCGCGGGCTCGAGCATCGGTTGCAGATGGTCGAGGATCAGCAAACGCATCGCGTGCCGAGCGCGCCGGAAGGGCTCGAGCGAATCTCGGGGCTGTCAGGCGCGCCGGACGTGGCGCGCTTCGAGGCGGAGACGCGGGTCTGGATGAGCGCGGTCCGCCGGATCGCCGCGCCTCAGCTCGACGCGCCCGCCCCGGCGGCGGCGCCGGCGCTCGCGGAGGCGGCCGCGCTGTTGCCGGAGCCTGGGCGGGCGGAGGAGATCGCCGAGCGCTGGTTCTCCGGCAGGCTCCGGGCGGTGCGGAGCCCGCGGGCGCGGGACAGCCTCGAGCGCCTGGCGCCGCGGATCCTGCGCGCGATGGCGAGCGCGCCCGACCCGATGCGCGCGCTTGTGCAGTTCGATCGCTTCCTCTCGGGCCTGCCGGCGGGCGTCCAGCTTCTCGCGAGCTTCGAGGCCAATCCGGGCCTGCTGGATCTGTTGACGGAGATCTGCGCGGCCGCGCCGCGGCTTGCGGATCTGCTGGCCAGTCGGCCTGGGTTGCTCGACGCGGTGCTCGACGGCGATTTTTATGCGCGGCCCCCGCAGCTCCAAGCGCTGATCGCGGAGCTCGAGGCGGCGCTCGAGATCGAGCGGCAGCGGACGGATGCGGATTATGAGCGCCTGCTCGACGCGGCGCGGCGCTGGGCGCGCGAGCGGCGCTTTCAGGTGGGGGTCGGGGTCCTGCGCGGCGCGATCCCCACGACGGAAGCGGGCGCGATCTTTTCAGATCTGGCGGAGGCCTGCGTGCGCGCGCTCTGGCCGATCGCGATCGCGGAGACGACCACGCGCCACGGGCCGCCGCCCGGCCGCGGGGCGGCGGTGGTGGCCCTCGGCAAGCTCGGCTCGCGCGAGATGACGGCGACCTCGGATCTGGATCTGATCGTGGTCTACGACGCCGATCTGGGCGCCCAATCCGAGGGTCCGAGGCCGCTCGCGGCGCCGCAATACTATGCGCGGCTGACCCAGACTCTGACCAATGCGCTGGCGGCGCCGACGTCCGAGGGCGCGCTCTACGAAGTCGATATGCGGCTGAGACCCTCGGGCCGGGCCGGGCCGCTCGCGACGGCGCTCGAGGCGTTCCGACGCTATCAGCGCGAGGACGCCTGGATTTGGGAGCATATGGCGCTGACGCGCGCGCGCGTCGTCGCGGGGCCGCAGCCGCTCCGTGAGGCGGTGCGGGGCGCGATCGCGGAGGCGCTGGCGAAGCTCCGCGATCCCGAGGCGGTGCGTCGCGCCGCGCTCGAGATGCGCGCGAAACTCGCCGCCGCGCATCCGACGGCGGCCGGACGGATCTGGGCGCTGAAACACGGGACCGGCGGGATGGTGGATCTCGAGTTCATCGCGCAGTCCGGGCTCCTGACGGCGGGCGTCGCCGGGGTGGGCGGCGCGTCGACCATCGAGGCCTTCGAGCGGCTCGGCGCGTCCGGCGCGCTGCCGGGCGAGCGTGCGGCGGCGCTCGCCGACGCTTATCGGCTGCAGCTCGGTCTCCATCAGGTCGAGCGGGTGGCGTTGGATCGCCCGGTCGATCAGGGCGGCGCGCCGGAGGCTCTGCGTCACGTGCTGGCGGGGGTGGGAGGGCTCGAGGATTTCCCGGCGCTCGAGGCCCAGCTGACCGAGGCGCGCGCGGGCGCCCGCGCCGCGTTCGAGCGCTGGTTCGCCGAGGCGGGCTGAGGGCGCGCGGCGACGGGGCGTCCGTTTCAGGGGGGCGCCGTCCTCGGGGCGCCGTCCTCGGGGCGCCGTCCTCGGGGCGCCGTCCTCGGGGGCGTCGAGCCCCCTCGGCCGGCTTGGGCGTCGCGCGGGCTGGGGATGGGGGCGCGCTGTTTCGAGGTTGCTCCGCTCGGGCTCACCAGGGAATGAGCCCCGCCTCATTTCCCGGATCCTCCGCCGCCCGCCGCCATCGCGCCGGGCCGCCGGGCCGACAAGGACAAGCCGGCTGCGCCGGTGCGGTTCCCGCATCCTTGTCCGCCCAACGCCCCGGCGCGCTTGGTCTTCAGGCGACGGCGGCTCCCAAGGGCGGCTCCCAAGGGCGGCTCCTGGGAATGAGGCTTGTCGAGGGGCGCGGAGGGCGCTCGCGGCCGCGGCTCAGGCGTCGAGCAGACGCTTCACCATCTCGGCGCTGTCCTTCGAGAGGTCGGGCTTGGCGGCGATGCGCTCGAGCTCCGCCTCCATCAGGCCTTGGCGGTCGGCGTCGTAGCGCGCCTTGGTTTCGAACGCGCCGATCAGTTTCGCCGCCGTCTGAGGGTTCACCGGATCCAGCCGCATCAGCCAGTCGGCGTAGAAGCGGTAGCCCGAGCCGTCCTTGCGGTGGAAATTGACCGCGTTCGCCATGCCGAAAGCGCCGATCAGCGCGCGGAACTTGTTCGGGTTGGTCCATTCGAACGCGGCGTGCTCGGTCAGCATGGCCACCCGCTCGAGCGCGTCGGGCTGCGGACTCATCGCCTGGACCCCGAACCATTTGCCGAGCACCAGAGCGTCGTTCCGCCAGCGCTCGTAGAACTGATCGAGCGCCGCATCCGCCTCGGGCGCGCCCTCATGCACCAGCGCGGTGAGCGCCGGCATCTGGTCGCTCATATTGTCTGCGGCCTCGAACTGGCGGGCCGCAAGCGCTGCGGCGCCGGGCAGCGCGGACAGGAGCGACAGCGCGGCGTTCTTCAGCGCGCGTTTGCCGGCCGAGGCCGCGTCCGGGCTGTAGGGGCCCGGCGTCTCCATGCTCGCATAGATCCGGTTCAGCGGCGCCTGCAAGGTCTCCGCGAGCGCCAGCCGCACGCTGCGTCGACCGGCATGGATCGCATCAGGATCGGCCGGGCGCCGGGCCCCGTCGATCCCGCGCATCGACATCTCGCTCGCCAGCTCATCCTCGCTCGGCAGCGCGAGCGCGAGCGCCAGAAGCGCGGGATCGAGCGAGGCGTCGTCCACCGCGCGCGCCATCGCCCGGACGAAGGGGATTTCGGACGCGGGCGGCTCGCCGTCTCCGATCGCCGCGGC
>JBCBRF010000101.1:0-13124 GCA_039819865.1 Pseudomonadota bacterium
CGCCGCAATGCCCGCATTCATGGGTCCAGTGCGGCGCGTTCGACCGGCTGTCCTGGAAGACCAATGACGACGAGGCGGGCGGGTCGGGGCTGTCGGAGGCGCTGCTGCTGCCGCTGCTCGCCACCGCGCCGGCTTCGAACGGGGTCGACGAGGCGCGGATCGCCGACGCGACCACGGCGGAGGATGCGTCCGTCACGCCGTCGGAGGAGGCGATCGCCGCCAACCGCGCGTCCGGCTCCGGCGCGGAGGCCGCGCGCGCCTGACGGCCCGCGTCGGACGGCTCGCGCCCAAGACGGGGCTCAATCGACCGTCGTCAAAGGGTGTGGCGTTTTCGAAATGGCGGGTCTATAAGCCCGCTTCGCTTCGGCCCGCCGGTGTAGCTCAGATGGTAGAGCACGTCATTCGTAATGATGGGGTCGGGGGTTCGAGTCCCTTCACCGGCACCAATTGTTTGATCTCGCGGCAGTCGGCTTCGCCGACGCCTCCGATTGGGCGGGCTGACCGCCCGGCGCGCGGTCGCGCTGGTTTGGCGGCCGAGTTCGAGCCCGGCGTCCTTTGAGCTTTCGCACGTCGCGTCGGCCTGATCGCCGCGCGCGTATGGCGTGTCGAGGAGCGGGACGCGGTCGCGCGTCGCCCCCCTCAGACGGTCCCGCTTCGTCGCCTCGGACGCGCATGCGTCCGTGTCAGGCGGCGCCGAGGAATCCTCTCGGGGCCCGCCGCCCAGGGCCCGCCACCCAGGGCCCGCCACCCAGGGCCCGCCACCCAGGGCCCGTCGTCAGGGCGTCGCCGGAGGGGGGTCTTGCGCCTCCCTCTCGAGCCTGCTGCGGTCGCCCTAGAGAAGGCGGGAGACGCGCGTCCGTGTCGGCCGCGTCCCGGAACTCGCCGTCGCACACCGCGGATGCGGGCCAGGTGGGCGCCACCAGGAAGAGCGCGGCGCGGCGAGCGCCTTCGGGAGCCCGGCGGTGGCGCGTCGCCCGGCCCCTAGCGGCTTTCGAGCGCGGCCTGGGGGACGGGCTGGCGCGGGGTCGGGATGAAGGGGGCGGCGTCGAGGGCGCGCAGCGCGTCCACGATCCGACGGCGGTCGCTCAGCAGCCGATTGAACTGGGCGTCGCAGCCCGAAATCGGCGTCGGATAGGCGGAGATCTCGCGGGCAAGCGCATCCCGCGCCTCGGTCAGAGCCGTCGCCGCGCCCTCCAGAAGGTCTTCGTAGTCGGACTTCATCGCGCACTCCGCTTTTTGCTTCCAAAGCCGTATCCAGGGTAGTCGGTGTCCTCGCGAAGCGCCAGCGCCGCTCGGTCGAGCCGGCCGGTCGCGCGATCCGGAAAGGAAGGCTCATGGATTCGTCGTCCCCCTACGCCGGTCTCGCCGCGCGGCCCATGACCGGCGACGCGGATGTGGTCGATCTGCGCAGCGACACCGTCACCCGGCCATGCGCGGAGATGCGCGCCGCAATGGCGGAGGCCGCGGTCGGCGACGACGTCTATGGCGAGGATCCGACGGTCGCCGCGCTCGAAACCGCTTTGGCGGCGCGGCTCGGCAAGGCGGCGGCGGCGTTGTTTCCGACCGGCACGCAGAGCAATCTGGCCGCGCTCCTGGCGCAGTGCGGGCGGGGCGCGGAGTTTCTGGTCGGGGATCGCTACCACACCTATGTCTATGAGGCGGGCGGCGCGGCCGTGTTCGGCGGCGTCGTTCCTTGCGCGCTGCCCTGCGCCGAGGACGGGTCGGTGTCGGCGGCGCGGGTCGAGGCCGCGGTGAAGCCCGACGATCCGCATTATCCGGTCACGCGGCTGCTCGCGCTCGAGAACACGGTCTGGGGTCGGGCGCTGCCGCTCTCTGCGCTCGAGGCGCCGGCGGAGGCCGCGCGGGCGCACGGGCTTCGGGTGCATCTCGACGGCGCGCGGTTCTTCAACGCGACGACGGCGCTGGGCGTCGCGGAGACGGCGCTCGCGGGGGTGGCGGATACGGTGTCGGTCTGCCTCTCCAAAGGGTTGGGCGCGCCGATCGGCAGCGTGCTCGTCGGCGATGCGGAGACGATCGGCGCGGCGCGGCGGCTTCGAAAGGCGCTCGGCGGCGGGATGCGGCAGGCGGGCGTCGCGGCGGCGGCGGGGCTTTTTGCGCTCGAGCGGACCGTGGCGCGGCTGTCCGAGGATCATGCGCGGGCCGAGACGCTTCGCGCGGCGATCGACGGGGTCGACGGTCTCCGCGCGCCGGCGCATCCGGGGATGACCAATATGGCGTTCGTGACGCCCGAGGACGGCGATTGCGACAGGCTTCGCGCGCACATGGCGGAGCGCGGCGTGCGGCTCGGCGGCGGCGGACCCGCGATCCGGCTGGTGCTGCACCGGGACGTCGACGATGCGGGGCTCGACCGGGCGATCGAGGCGTTTCGGCGCTATCGGGCCTAAGCGGCGCTCTTCAGTTTCGAACGCCCGGGCGGGCGCGGGCGATCTCGCGGGAGAGCAGCAGCACCGGGATCAGGCCGACGGCGACGATCGCCAGCGACGGGGTCGAGGCCTGCAGAAGCCGCTCGTCCGAGGCCAAGCGGTGGGCCTGGATCGCCAGGGTGTCGAAGTCGAACGGGCGCAGGATCAGGGTCGCCGGCAGCTCCTTCATCACGTCGACGAAGACGATCAGCGCCGCGGTCAGCAGGCCGCCCTTCATCAGCGGGGCGTGGACTTCTCGGAGCGCGCCGGCGGGGGTGCGGCCGAGCGAGCGGGCGGCGTGGTCCATCGAGGGCGTGATCTTGCCGAGCGCCGCCTCGACGGTCTGGAGCGCGATCGACATGAAGCGCACGACATAGGCGAACACCAGCACCGCGATCGATCCGGTGAGCAGCAGGCCGGTCGAGACGCCGAAGGTCGCTCGCATCCAGGCGTCGAGCGCGTTGTCGAAGGCGGCGAGCGGGATCAGCAGGCCGACCGCGATCACCCCGCCGGGGATCGCATAGCCGACGCTCGCGAACAGGTTGGCGGTCGAGGACAGGCGCCCGGGCTCGAGCCGCGCGGCGTAGGCCATGACGACGGCGAGGCCGACGGCGACCGCGGCGGCGATGCCGGCGAGCACGAAGGAGTTGAGCGCGAACCCGATGTAGCGGGGGCCGAAAAAGGCGTGGCCGCCGACCATCGACATGCCGATCAGGCCGAGCAGCGGCAGCAGGAAGCCGAACAGCACCGGGATGCCGCAGAGCGTGATCGCGAGGGCGGCGCGCCAGCCCTTCAGGGGGCCGGCCGGGAGCTCGCCGAAGCGGGGGCGGGCCTCGTCGAAGCGCGCAGCCGCTCGCTGGGAGCGCTCGAGCGCGAGCAGGACGAGGACGAAGGCCAGCATCGCGGCCGAAAGCTGGGCGGCGGCGATCCGGTCGCCCATCGAGAACCAGGCGCGGTAGATGCCGGTGGCGAAGGTCTGGACCCCGAAATGCGCGACCGTGCCGTAGTCGGCCAGGGTCTCCATCAGCGCCAGCGCGACGCCGGTGACGATCGCGGGGCGCGCCATCGGCAGGGCGACGCGCCAGAAGGCCGCGAACGGTCCAACGCCGAGCGTGCGGGCGACGTCGATCACCGCGCTCGACTGCTGCAGAAAGGCGGCGCGGGCGAGCAGGTAGACGTAGGGATAGAGAACCAGCGTCAGCATCGCCGCCGCGCCTTCGAGCGAGCGGATCTCGGGGAACCAATAGTCCCGCGGCCCCCAGCCCATGACGTTGCGCAAGGTCGACTGCACGAGGCCCGGATGGTCGAGCAGGTCGGTGTAGGCGTAAGCCAGGACATAGGCCGGGAAGGCGAGCGGCAGGGCGAGCGCCCATTCGAAGACCGCTCGGCCCGGAAAGCGGTGCATCGTCACGAGCCAGGCGGCGCCGACGCCGATCGCGGCGGCGCCGATCCCGACCAGCGTCACCAGCAGAAGCGTGTTCCAGAGGTAGCGCGGCAGCACCGTCGCCGCGAGGTGATCCCAGACCTCGGAGGTCGGCTGGGTGAGCGAGGCGAGGACGCCGACGATCGGCGCCGCGATCAGAAGCGCGATCAGCAGCGCGGCGAGGCTGAGACCGCTTACCCGGAAGCGCGTTCTTGGCGGCGCTTCGGCGGTTCCCTCGTCCGGCTCGCGCTGGCCGAAGCCGCGGCGTAGGCGCTCGATCGAGGCGCTGATCCTGGTTGCGGCGTTCATTCGTCGGTCGGGGCCTTGGTCGGCTGAGGGGGCGGCGTCGGCGGCGGCGGACGCGATCCTATCGCGTGAGGGGCCGTCGCAAAACGTCGTTGCGCGTCATGCGGCGGCGCTGCGGTCGGCGGCGGCGATGAGGATCTCGGCCTGGCGGATCGCGGTCTGCATGCTGCCGGGGTCGGCGATCCCCTTTCCCGCGATGTCGAAGGCCGTGCCGTGATCCGGCGAGGTGCGGATGAAGGGCAGGCCGAGCGTGACGTTCACGCCCTCGGACAGGCCCAGATACTTCACCGGGATCAGCCCTTGGTCGTGGTATTGCGCGACGACGACGTCGAACGCGCCCGAGCGGGCCTGCATGAACACGGTGTCGCCCGGCCAGGGGCCGCTGGCGTCGATCCCTTCGGCGCGGGCGGCGGCGACGGCGGGGGCGATGATCTCGATCTCCTCGCGGCCGAACAGCCCGCCCTCGCCCGCATGGGGGTTCAGGCCCGCGACGGCGACCCGAGGCGCGGCGACGCCGAAGGCGCGGGCGCCCTGGTCTGCGAGGCGGATCGCCGCCATCTGCGCGGCGAAGTCGGCGCGCTCGATCGCCTCGCGAAGCGCGCAGTGGATGGTGACCAGGACCACGCGCAGCTCGTCGTTGGCGAGCATCATGGCCACGCGCTCCGCGCCGCCGAAGGTCGCGAGCATCTCGGTGTGGCCAGGGAACGCGACGCCCGCCGCGGCCAGAGCCTCCTTGTGGATCGGGGCGGTGACGATCCCGGCGACCTCGCCCGCGCGCGCCAGCTCTATCGCGGCGCGGATGGCGGCGTAGGCGGCCCGGCCGCAGGCGGCGTCGACGCGGCCGACCGGCGGGTTCTCGAGCGGTTCTCCGGTCTGGAGGACCGAGACGACGCCTGTCTCGGCCTGCGCCACGCGCTCGATCGCCCGCATGGGCGCGCCAATCGCCTCGGCGGCGGCGCGCATCACGCCCACATCGCCGAGCACTGCGATCGGGCGGGCGGCGGCGTGCGCGGCGATTGCTTTGACGGAGATCTCCGGGCCGATCCCGGCCGGGTCTCCCATGGTGAGCGCGAGCGGTGCGGTGGTCGCCATGGGGTCAGGCTCCTCGGCTCTCGACGGGGTGAGCGCACGAAACGGGTGCGCCGCCCGCGGTGGTTCGACGTTCAGTTTTTGCGCCAGCGCATCCTTGCAAGCCGGCTTGCAAGCCGTGCGCTCAGAAATCGCTGATCAGGCCCTTTTTCTCCCAATCGCCGTAGCGGGTGGGCTCGGGGCCGTCGCGGCCGCCGATCTCGCGCGCGGATCCGTCGCCGTCGGCGGCCTGGTCCGTCGCTTCAGCGCGACGCCGCGCCTCCGCCTCCTCGAGCGCTCGGCGGGCCGCCGGCGGCAGGTCCGGCCGGACGGCCTCGGTCTTCTTGATCTCCGCGGTCTTGGCGGTCGCGTCCGCCGCTTGCTCTGATCTCGGTTCGCCCATAGCACTCGCGCCTTCGAACAGTTTCAGGGACAAGACCTATGACGCGACAGGGCGGATGACAAACGGATCGCCTTCGAACAAGCGGCGCGCGGGCCCGCGGCGGGGCGGCGAGCGGGCGGGGCCGTCGAGCCCGCCGCCCCGGGCGGGCGACGCGGCGCGGGCGCTCGCGGTCTCCGCCTGCGCCCGGGTCGAGCGGGAGGGGCTGTTCCTCGACGCGGCGTTCGAGGCGGAGCGGGCGCAGTTCGAGGCGCTTTCGCCGCCCGATCGAGGGCTCGCCCGCGCGCTGGCGTTCGCCTATTGGCGCCGGCGGGGCGGGATCGAGGCGTTGATCGCGGAACGGGTCGAGACGCCGCCCGAGGATCCGGCGCCATGGATCCTGCGCCTTGCGGTCGCGGAGCTCGCGCTCAGGCCGGAGGCCGCGCACGGGATCGTCGACAGCGCGGTGCGGCGGACCAAGGCGGTCGCGCCGCGGGCGGGCGGGCTGGTGAACGCGGTCTGTCGCCGGATCGCCGAGCGGCTGGCGGCGACCCCGGAGGCGGCCGGGCCGTCCGCGCCCGACTGGTTCCGCGCGGCGCTCGAGGCGGACTGGGGCGCGGCGGAGGCGGCGGCGATTCTGGCGGCCCATGCGCGCGGCGCGCCGCTCGATCTGACCCCCGATCCGCGGAGGACGAGCGCGGAGGCGCTGGCGGCCAGTCTCGACGGGGATGCGACGCCGACGGGCTCCGTGCGGCTCGACGCGCGCGGGGCGATTACGGCGCTGCCGGGGTTCGACGAGGGCGCCTGGTGGGTCCAGGACGCCGCTGCGGCGCTGCCGGCGCGGCTCGCGGCGTCGGGGCTCGCGAAAGGGGACCGAGCGCTCGATCTCTGCGCGGCGCCCGGGGGCAAGACGCTGCAGCTCGCCACGGCGGGGCTGGCGGTCTCCGCGGTCGATCTGTCGGAGGCGCGGATGGCGGTGGTGCGGGAGAACCTGGCTCGGGTCGGGGCGGAGGCTGATCTCATCGTCGCCGACGCGCTCGACTGGGCGGGTCCGAGCGGCTTCGACGCGGTGCTGCTCGACGCGCCCTGCTCGGCCTCGGGCACGGTGCGGCGGCATCCCGAGCTGCCCTGGCTGAAGCAGGACTGGATCGCGGGCGCGGAGGGCGAAGGCCGGGCGGGCGCGGGTCTGGCGGGCCTGACGGCGCTGCAGGACCGGCTGCTCGACGCCGCATGGGCGCGGGTGCGGCCGGGCGGGCGGCTCGTGTTTTGCACCTGTTCGTTGTTCAAGGCCGAGGGCGAGGACCGGTCCGACGCCTTCTTCGCCCGAACGCCGGATGCGAGGCTCGAGCCGATTTCGGCGGAGGAGCTCGGGGATCCGAGCCTCGTCGCGGTTCTGCTGGATGCGGAAGGGCGGCTCAGATGCCGCCCGAGCGCGTGGCCGAAGGCGGGCGGGCTCGACGGCTTCTTCGCGGTCCGCGCGCGACGCGCTAGAGGATAGGCGTCGGGAGAGAGCGGAGCCGTCCGGACGGGCGGCCGATCAAACGGAGCGGACGCGCCGATGGGATTTTTCGATCGAAGCGCAGAGGCGATCCGGGCGGGCCTTCGCGAGCGGGTGTTCGAACCCCGGGCCCTGCGCGAGGCGCAGCGGCGGCGGCCGACGGTCGCGCCGCCGGGACCGTCGGAGGCGGGCGTCCTCGGGGACGCGGAGCGCGGGGCGGCGATGGTCGCGGGCGCGTTCGAGTTCGACGGTTGGACCGTGACGGCGAAGCCCGGGGCGCTCTGGCGCGCCAAAGCGCCCAGCCCGACCTGGGCCGAAGCGGCGCACGGCTTCGTCTGGCTCGCGGATCTCGACGCGCTCGGCACGCGCGACGCGCAGGCGACGGCGGGGCTGCTGCTCGACGGCTGGATCGAGCGGCACCGGCGCTACGACGCCCTGGCCTGGCGCGCGGACCTGTCGGCGGAGCGGCTTTGGCGGTGGCTCGATTCCGATCTGTTCCACGGCGCGCGGGCCTCGGACAAACGCTTGGCGTCGGCGTCGGCGCATGTGCTCTGGCTGGAGAAACACTGGCCCGAGACGCCTTCGGGGATGGCCGCGATTCGGGTCGCGAGCGCGCTTTGCCGGGCTTGCCTGCAGCTCGACGGGCTCGAGGCGCATCGTCCGGCGTCGATCGAGCGGCTGGAGCAGGCGCTCGCCGGCGGGCTCGATCGCGACGGGGTCCCGCTCACCCGCAGCCCGGAAGACGCTTTGGAGGTTTTCGAGCGGCTGCAGCTGCTGCGGGAAGCCTTTGCGGCGGAGACCGATGGCGGAGAGGCGGCGGCGTTCGACGAGCCGGGCGCGGATCTGGCGGCGTGCCCGGAGACCGTGGCCGACGCGATGCCCGCGCTGGCGCGGGCGCTTCGGTTCTTTCGCCGGGCGGATGGCGGGCTGCCCTTGTTCCACGGCGGACGCGCGGCGGCCGAGGGTCGGCTCGACGCCGCCTTGACGCGCGCGCGATTGCGCGACGCGGCGGCGGAGACGCTGCAGTCGGCCGGCTATCTGCGGTTCTCGGGCGCGCGCGTCTCCGCGATGTTCGATGTCGGCGGCGCGGCGCGCGGGGCCGAGGTGGGCGAGGGTCTGGAGACCCGGCCGGAGACCCGGCTGGCGACCCCGCTGGCGATCGAGATGGTGAGCGGTCGGCGGCGGCTGGTGGTGAATTGCGGCTCCGGCGCGCATCTGGACGAGGAATGGGCCCGGGCGGCGCGCTCGCTCGCCGGGCATTCGACGATCGGGCTCGATGCGACGGCGCCGGAGCGGGCGGCCTTCGCGCCCAAGGACGTGACGTCGGACCGTCGCAGCGAGCGCAACGGCGAGTGGCTGTTCGGCGCCCATGACGGCTTCGCGGAGACGCATGGCGCGCTGGTGTCGCGCCGGATGTTCCTGACCGCCGACGGCGGGGATTTCCGCGGCGAGGACGTCGTCGAATTGGCGGCGAACGGCGAGAGGGTACTCGAGCGCCGGCTCGCGAAGCTGCCGCGGCAAAGCCGAAGCGGCGGCGTCGCATTCCGGGTGCGGTTCCATCTCCATCCGGATGTCGAGCCGGAGCTGGTGGCCGATGGCGAGGCGGTGGCGCTCAGGTTGCCCCACGGCGAGAACTGGGTGATGCGCCAGGCGGGCGGACGGATCTCCCTGGCGCCGAGCTTCTATCTCGATCGCGCGTCGCGGCCGCGCTCGAGCGCGCAGATCGTGGTGGTCGGCGCGTTCGAGGGCGAGAAGACCCATGTGCGCTGGGCGTTCCGCCGGGTCGGCGAGCTGTCGCAGCAGCCGCGGGACGTCGAAGCCTTGCTGGCGTCGGTCGAGCCCGAGAGCCGGATGATCGATGGCGCGCTCGACGACGCCGCGGGACGGGGCGGCGGCGCGGGGCGGACCGGCGGGGTCGGGGCCTCGCCGCTTATGGGCTTGGGTCGGCCGCCGTTCTCGGGGTAAGGCGTGGTTTTCCGCGCGCCGGCTCTCGCGAGGGCCAGGCGCGCAGCCTGTCTGACGGACCCTGATCGATGACCGACGCGACCCGCCTTCCGATCCGCCGCGCGCTGCTCTCCGTTTCGGATAAGGCGGGCCTCTCGCCGCTGGCGGAAGCGCTCGCGGGGGCCGGCGTGGAACTGATCTCGACGGGCGGCACGGCGCAGGCGATTCGCGATCTGGGGCTCGCGGTCCGCGACGTCTCCGAGGTCACCGGCGCGCCGGAGATGATGGATGGGCGGGTGAAGACGCTGCATCCGCGGATCCATGGCGGGCTGCTCGCGCGGCGGGAACTCGAGACGCATCTGCAGGCGGCGGAGGCCGAGGGCGTGCCGATGATCGATCTGTTGGTGGTCAATCTTTATCCGTTCGAGGCGACGGTCGCGTCCGGTGCGGGGTTCTCAGAGTGCGTCGAGCAGATCGATATCGGCGGGCCGGCGATGATCCGGGCGGCCGCGAAGAACCATGCGCATGTGGCGGTGCTGACCGATCCGGCGGATTACGGCGCGGCGATCGAGGCGGTCGCGGCGGGCGGGACCACGGAGGCGGATCGGCGGGGCTGGGCGGCGAAGGCGTTCGCGCGGACGGCCGGCTATGACGCGGCGATCTCCGGCTGGTTCGCGGGCGCGCTCGGTCAGGCGGCGCCGGAGCGGCTGACGGTCTCCGGCTCCGGCGGGGTCGCGCTGCGCTACGGGGAGAACCCGCACCAGGCGGCGGCGGTCTATCGGACGGCGGAGGCGCGCCCGGGGGTGGCGTCGGCGACGCAGATCCAGGGCAAGGCGCTGTCCTACAACAATCTGAACGACGCGGACGCGGCGTTCGAGCTGGTCGGGGAACTCGACCGGTTCGAGCGGCCGGCCTGCGTGGTGATCAAGCACGCCAACCCCTCGGGCGCGGCGCTCGGCGATACGCTGGCGGAGGCTTATCGGCGGGCGCGGGACTGCGACCGGACGAGCGCGTTCGGCGGGGTGATCGCGTTCAACCGACCGCTCGACGCGGAGACGGCGCGGGAGGTCGCGGAGCTGTTCACCGAGGTGGTGATCGCGCCCGAGGCGGATGCGGGGGCGCGGGAGGCGTTCGCGGCGAAGCGCAATCTGCGACTGCTGACGACCGGCGGGCTGCCGGATCCGGCGGCGCCGGGTCGGACGATCCGGACGCTCGCGGGCGGGTTCCTGGCGCAGGATCGCGACGCGCGGCTGGTCCGGCCGGAGGATCTGCGGGTGGTGACCAAGCGGGCGCCGACGCCGGGGCAGATCTCGGACCTGATGGTCGCTTGGACGGTGGCGAAGCATGTGAAGTCGAACGCCATCGTCTACGCCAAGGGCGGCGCGACGGTCGGGGTCGGCGCGGGGCAAATGAGCCGGGTCGACAGCACCCGGATCGCGGCGCGGAAGGCGGAGGAGATGGCCTCGACGCTCGGGCTCGCGGAACGCCCGACCAAAGGCGCCGTCGTGGCGTCCGACGCCTTCTTCCCGTTCGCCGACGGCTTGCTGACGGCGGCCGAGGCGGGCGCAGTGGCGGTGATCCAGCCCGGCGGCTCGGTGCGCGACGAGGAGGTGATCCGCGCCGCGGACGAGGCCGGCCTCGCGATGGTGTTCACCGGGGTCCGGCACTTCCGGCATTGACCAGGGTGGGGCGCGCGGTCCGACCTCTCCCACCCGCCTGAGCGTCGCAACGCGTCTAGGCCGCGCCCACCCACCCGAGGTCGGCCCGCGCGGGGCGGCGTCGGGTGGGTGGGCGAGACGGCGTTCTCGGCGCGGAACGGACAGGCGGGTGGGCGACGCCGACCCGCGCGCTCACTCCGCCGCAGCCTGGGCGGCCTGGGCGGTCTGGGCGGCGGGGGCGACCGCGTCGGCGAGGCGGGCGGCGGCGGCGGCGAGGGCGCCTTCGCCGTGGGGCCAACCCAGCGCCTTGAAGGCGATCTCCGCCGCGGAGAGCGTCGCCATCACCGAGGGCGCGTTGGCGTGGCCCATGGTGGCGATGCGGAACGCGCCGCCGGTGAAATCGCCGATGCCCGATCCGAGCGTGACGCCCAGATTCTGCGCGGTGAAGGCGCGGAGCGCGTCGACCGAGTAGCCGGGGGCGGTCAGCACGCAGGTGACGGTGTCGCTTCGCTCGGCCGGGTTCAGCACGTTGATCGACAGGACGCCGCCCTCGGCCCAACGCTCGACCGCGGCGCGGGCCGCGGCGGCGAGATGGGCGTGCCGGGCCCAGGCGGCCTCGAGCCCCTCCTCCTCGAGCAGCATGTCGAGGGCGCGGCGGAGGCCGAACAGCAGATGCTCGGGCGGGGTCCCGCAGTATTTCTCGTAGTGGAGTTCGCCTTCGCGGAAGCCCCAGTCCCAGTAGCGGGTGCGCAGATCGGCGGTCTCGAGCCGGTCGCGGGTGCGCTGGTTCACCGAGAGGAAGGACAGGCCGGGCGGGGTCATCAGGCCTTTCTGCGAGCCGGTGAGCGCCAGGTCGACGCCCCAAGCGTCCTGCTCGAACGGCACGCAGCCGACCGAGGCGATGCCGTCGACCATGAAGAGCGCGGGGTGGCCGGCGGCGCGGATCGCCTCGCCGATGGCGCGAACGTCGTTCCAGACGCCGCTGGCGGTGTCGATCTGGACGACCAGGATCGCCTTGATCTCGTGCGCCGCGTCGGCGCGGAGTCGGGTCTGGACGGCGTCCGGATCGACGCCGCCGCGGGGGCGACCGGGCAGGATCTCGACCTCGACGCCCATCTGAGCGCCCATCTCGCCCCAACCGACGGCGAAGCGGCCGGATTCGAGCACCAGGATCTTGTCGCCGCGACTGAGCGTGTTGGTGAGCGCGGCTTCCCAGGCGCCGTGGCCGTTGGCGATATAGATATATTGGTGCGCATCCCTGGTGCGGAAGACGCGGCGCATGTCCTTCAGGACCGTGTCGGTGATCGCCTCGAGCTCGCCCGCATAGATGTCGATCGCCGGGCGGTGCATCGCCTGAAGCACCTCGTCCGGGACCGTGGTGGGGCCCGGGATCGACAGGATCTTGCGGCCAGCAGCGAGCGACATGGGCGACCTCATATGGGTGCTTGATATGGGTGCTTGGCCTCATGGCCAGGGATGGTGCGTCGCATCAAAACCTGCGGGTTTCGGGCGCGCTGTCCAGCGTGTTGTCGTGAACGCCGCCATCGCAGGGCGTGATGGCTCCGGCGCGCTCAGGTCACGATGCGGTAGAGCAGCACGGCGACGGCGGAGCCTACGCCAGTGACGATCAAGAGCTCCTGCAGCGGGGTGTCGACGCCCAGATACATCAGTCCGGCGGTGCTCGCGGCGGCGAGGACCGCGACGGAGACAAGATAGGACTGAACGCCCGACAGGATCAGGAACAGGATCGGCAGGAGGATCACCGAACCGCTGGTGGCGCCGAGCTTCTCGGGGTCCTCGAGCAAGCGAGAGAACCAATCCTTCTCCAGAATGGTCTCGAAGGCGAAGCCGCCGGCTGCGCTGGAGCCGACGGCGGCCAGCAACAGGCCGATGATCTTCCACTTGATGCTGTTGAACATGGTGCGTGGTCTCCCCCCTTGCGGCGCGCGCGGATCGTTCAGGCGCGGGCGCGCGGTCCCGGGCCGGCGATGGCCAGGTAGATGAAAATTGCGGTGACGGCGTAGATCGAGGTCAGGATCAGGACGGTTTCGATCGGCGCCGCGTAGCCGAACACGGTTTTGGCGAGCGCTGCGGCGCCGCCCGCCAGCGCGAGGAAGGCGGCCGGCGCGCCGAGGACGGGACCGAGCGCGCCGAAGATCAACGGCAGGAGGGCCGCGCCGCCGAGCGCGACGCCGAAGCGGCCGAACTTCTGCGTGAGCGCCATGAAATCCGCGCCAAACAGGCGCGCGGCGGCGAAATTGTCGATCAGCGTCGCCACCACGCCTGCGACCAGCACCGCCATCAGAATCCGCATCGCCCGCCTCCCGCGCTCATTCTCCGCCTCCCGCGCTCATTCTCCGCCTCCCACGCTCATTCTCCGCCGCCCGCGTCCCCGAAGGCCGAACCCGGCGACGGCGACGCGGGC
>JBCBRF010000102.1:0-13003 GCA_039819865.1 Pseudomonadota bacterium
GCGACGGGCGGCGCGTCGGTCGGCGATCGGGCGACGGCCGCGGCGATATGGCGCCAGTCGGCCAGCCCGCCGATCGTCGGATCGAAGCCGGTCCAGCCGGGTCCCGGCAAGAAGATCTCCGCCCAGGCATGGGTCGAGCCCAGCTCATCCGGCAGCCCCGCCTCGTAGCGATAACCGCTCACGAAGCGCGCTGCGAGCCCGTAAGCGCGCGCGGCCTCGATCAACAGATTGGCGAAATCCCGACAGGAGCCGGAGCCGAGCTTCAGCGTTTCCTCCGCCAACTGCACGCCCGGCTCCTCCCGGACCTCGTAGGCGAAACCGCGTTTCACGGCCAGGCACAGGCGATCAAGCGCCGCCTGCGTGTTCGGCCGCTGCTCGCCGCCCAGAACCCCGCTCGCCCACGCCCGCGCCGCTTTGCGCGAGGCCTCGGAGCGATTGGCGAAGAAGGGGGTGAGGATCTCGGCGTCCTCGTTTCCGTAGGCGAAAGGCAGCTTCATCGCCTCCGGGTTCAAGACGAAGTCCAGCGGGGCCGCGTCGTACTTGCAGACCGAAACCTCGCTCACGATGCGCAGCGCCATTGCGTGCGCCGCGTCGAACGTCGCCGTGGCGACGTCGTTGTCCAGCGGATCCCGCGCCCAACGCACAAGGGCCGGCGGGTCGATCTCCAGCATGGCCGTCTCGATGCGCAGATCGGGTCCTTCTCTCGGGCGCAGCATCAGCTGATGGGTTCCGAGCGCGACGGGCGCGTCGAAGGCGTAGCGAGTCTCGTGACGCAGTGCGAGCCGTCTCATCATAGACTTCGTCCTTCTCAGCGGCTTGCGCGCGACTCTTGGTGGGCGACTCTTGGTGGGCGACTCTCCGCGATCTTTGAGGTTCCGAAGGACGGCGATCGCGTCACGCCGCGTCGGGGTCGTAATCGGCGAGGATGCGGGCGGCCTCGCCTTCGCCGCGGACGCGGTCCCAGTACCAGATCTCCAGCGCCCGCAGGGCCTCCGCGCGGGAGGTCGCGCGCACGCCGAGAACATTCCGCGCCACCTGGATCAGCTGGCGCTTGTTGAGATCGGCGGCGGCGAGGGCGGCGAAGATCTCCTGCCGCGCGGCCTGGGTCGGGGCGCCGTCGCGGATCCGAGCGGTCCAGATCCGAACCGGGCTCGGCGCCCACTCCCCTTGATCCTCCCCCTCTCCATAGACGATCTCGCGCGCCATGCGGCCTCCGTTCTACGCCCGCGGCGCGGACCGCTCGGACGATCCGAGGTCAGATCCGCAGACGCGTCAGCGCGTTCGAGCCCACCGCGGAGAAAAAGTCGTTGGCGGTCCGGCTCAGGATCTTCTCCGCGTCGTTGAAGTACGCGAAGTCCACCGCCGCCGCGTTCGCGATCGACGGCATGAAAGGCACAGACCCAAGATATAGGATCGGCGGCTGATTTGCACGCCAAACCCTGTTGCCGTCCTTGGCCAAAGCGATGAGCGTCTTTTCGATCTGCTCCTGGCGGGTGTGGTGCGGATCGGTGTTCATGCCGACCACGCCGACGATGTTCAGAGCGGGCCAAAGCCGCTCGCGGCCCGCTTCGAGAAAACCGACGAAGCGTCGGACCGCCGTCGTGCTGAGCCGATCGTCTCGGGTCGGGATCACCAGGTTGTTGGCGGCGCAGAGGGCGTTGTAGGCGAAGATCGAGTTCCGGGGCGGCATGTCGATGACCACCGCGCCGAACTTCTCCTGCACGAAGGGCGAGGCGAGGTAGTTGGCGAGATGCAGCCGACAGTCCGCGCCCGGCGGCTCGCCGAACACCCATTCGAACATCATCAGATCCTCGCGCTCGGCCGCCTTCAGATCGCAGTCGTAGAAGGCCGAGCCCTCGAGATGCTCGCGGCGGAGTTCGCGTTGGGCGTTGGCGACGAGGCTCGGGGCGAGATCTGGATCGAACATCGCCATCAGGGCGTTCTTATTGACCTCGTACTTGGCGGACGCGTCGCCGTCGCCGCTGAACACGCCGGACGAGATCAGGATCGAGGACAGCGAGCCCTGAAAGTCGAGGTCGATGAACAGGACCGGCTTGTTGCGATCGAGACGGGCGTGGCGGCGGTCCGCCAGAAAGGCGCCGAGATTGGCGGCGAGGGTGGTTTTGCCGACGCCGCCCTTCAGGTTGCCGACCGCGATGATGGGGATGTCGCTCGCCTTGCGCGCGAAGGGGGAGGGCTCCGTCAGCGGTCTGCGGAACGCGTCGCTGTCGAGCGCGTCGCGGATGCGGTCGATATGGGCGGCGCGCTTGCCGATGCCGCGCTCCAGGTCGTCGACAGTCTTCTCCATCAGCGCGACCTTCCGGCGGGCGGCGGACAGCTTCTCCTGAGACTGCAGCAAATCGCCCTCGGCCTGGGCCAGCTCCTGACCGGCGACGCGCCTGCCGAGCAGAATTCCGACGCCGAGCGTCGCGGCGAGGGACGCCAGCGCCGCGAGCGCGGCGCCTTGCAGAAGACCCGACTCCATCGCTGCGGCGACAGCCTGTTCCCACCCCATAGCTCTCCCCTTCGAGCCCGACCCGGCCGCCCCCCGTCTCGCCGCGCCCGTCTGGCCGCGCCCATCTCGCCGAGCCTGGCCCCCGCACTGGAACGGCCGCCCCTTATTCCCTGCGGGATGCCGCGCGTCCAGGAGAAGCGCGCGCCGAGGTTCGCGCGGCTCGGGAAACGTTAGGCGTGCGATCGCGCGCCCCGCGAACGAATCCAAAAGGGACGACCTGAAACCACGGACGCCGGCGCGGCCTACGCCAGGACGCCGTTTCTTCGGATGGCGATCGCGGTCGAAGTCTTCGCCTCTCCGCGCGATCGCGTCCGCCGGCGGCCTCAGCGCGGCAGGCGGGCCGTCGCCTTCAGGCCGCCGAGACGGTCGCTGACGCCCAGGGTGAGATCGCCGCCATGGGCGCGAACCGCATCGAGCGCGAGCGCGAGGCCGAGGCCGACGCCGCCCCGGTGATTGCGGTTGCGCGCCTCGTCGAGCCGGTTGAACGGTCGGAAGGCGTCGTCGCGCCGGTCCTCCGGAATGCCGGGGCCGTCATCTTCGACGCAGAACTCCACGAAGCGCTGGGAGACGGTGAGGGACAGCATGGCGCGCTCGCCATAGGCGAAGGCGTTGTCGATCAGGTTGTGCAGGCAACGTTTGATCGAGCGCGGGCGGATCCGCATCTCCGTCTCGCCCGGCAGATCGACCTTCTGGAACAAGGAGACGTCGACGCCCATGCGGCGGGCCTCTCCCACCACTTCCTCGGCGAGCTGCGAGACGTCGGCGGTCTCGAAGGCCTCGCCATGGTCGCCGCGGGCGTAGGCGAGGAACTCGTCCAGGATGTGCTCGAGTTCATTCAAGTCATGGCGGAACTCGGCGATCTCCGGATCGTCGTCCAGCATCTCGACCGCGAGCTTCATGCGGGTCAGCGGCGTGCGCATGTCGTGGCTGACGCCCGAAAGCATGCGGGTGCGCTGCTCCATCTGGCGCTCGATGCGCTCGCGCATGTCGAGGAAGGCGGAGGCGGCGAGGCGGACCTCGTCGGCGCCCGAGACCCGCAGCGGCTCGGAGCGGCCCTTGCCGAAGGCGTCGGCCGCCTCGGCCAGCGCCTGGATCGGCTTCACCTGGTTGCGCATATAGACGAGCGCGACCGTGATCAGCGCGGCGGCGGCGCCGGCCATCCAGGTGAGAAGCAAATGGGGGTTGGAGGCGAACAGGCGGTTTCTCGGCAACGAGGCGGCGACGACGCCCCATTTGGTGCGGACGCGGACGTCCACGCGCTTCGACTCCCGCTCCTGCGCGACGAACATGGCGCGGCCGAGCTCTTCGCGGAAGGTGTCCTCGACCGCGCGGCCGATGACGTCGAAGAACAGCGGGTTGGCGTTCGGCGGCAGGCTTGCGCCCTCCAGCAGAACGATGTCGTAGCCTAGGGTCTGGGAGGCCTGGGTGAGCTCGGCGCGGGCGATCTCGGGCGTGGCCGCGGCGTCGACCTGGTCCACCAAATAGCGCAGCTCCGAGGCGGCGCCGCCGGTCATCTGGCGGGTCACCCCGTCAAAATGGCGCTCGACGATCAGATACGCGACGACGGCTTGCAATATCACCATCGGCGCGACGACGATGAAGACCGATCGCCAGAACAGACTTTTCGGCAGATATCTCCGCAACCGCATCCAAGGGGTCCCCGGCATGTCGAGAACAAGGCCGCGTCCGCGTCTCGTCAGGCTCATTAGAGCCCGCGACGGGTCGCCGTCCAGCCGATCCGCGCATGAATCGGGGCGAAGGGCGCCGGGGAGGGGCCGATGATCAGGCCCGCCCCCGTGGCGCCCGGCGTGCGGAGGATGACCGCGCCGAACCCGAGCCCGATGACGGCGGCGGGGACCAACGCCTATCTGATCGGCGGGCGGCGGGCGGTGTTGATCGATCCGGGGCCCGACGATCCGGCCTGGCGCGCGCAGCTGTTGGCGGCGCTCGGACCGGAGGTCGAGCTGGTCGCGATCCTGGTGACGCACAGCCATCGCGATCACAGCCCCGGCGCGGCGCCGATTTCCGCGGAGACCGGGGCGCCGACGCTCGCCTTCGGGCCGCATGGCGCGGGTCAGTCGGCGACCATGGCGCGGCTCGCGGCCGAAGGCGGGGCGGAGGCGCTCGGCGGCGGGGAGGGGGCTGATCGGGCGTTTTCGCCGGACCGGCGGCTCTCGGACGGAGAGGTCGCGGTCGAGGAGGACGGCTTTCGGCTCACCGCGCTCCATACGCCCGGGCATCTCGGCAATCATCTGAGCTTCGCGCTGGAGATCGACGCCGGCGGCGCGGGCGCGGGCCGCGGGGAAGGACGGACGGACCGGATCCTGTTCAGCGGCGATCATGTGATGGGCTGGGCGACCAGCCTGGTGTCGCCGCCCGACGGCGATATGGGGGCGTTCATGGCGAGCCTCGATCGGCTCGCGACGCGCCAGGCGGGGCGGCAGGCGGATCGGATCTATCTGCCCGGACACGGCGATCCGGTGGCGGATCCGTCGGCGCGGGTCGCGGAGCTGATCGCGCATCGGCGGGCGCGCGAGGCGCAGGTTCTCGCGGCGCTTGAGGAGGGGCCCGCGACGGCGGCGGCGCTGGCGGCGCGGATCTATAGGGAGGTCGACCCGCGACTGCTGCCGATGGCGGCGCGGAACGTGTTGTCCCACCTGATCGATCTGACCGAGCGCGGTTTGGCGGCGCCCGACGGCGAGCCGTCTGCCGCGGCGGCTTTCCGCGCGGCGTGAGGCGACGGCTCGGACGCGACCCCGTCAGAGATCCTCGATGCGGGCGCCGATCGAAGCTTCGAGGCGCTCGGTCAGGGCGCGTCGATGGCAGCGCTCGGCCTCGGCGCAGAAGCACAGAAGCGCGGCGGGGCGCGCCGTCACCTCCGCCTCGAGGCGGGCGAAGGCGTCGAGCGCCTCCGGCGTCTCGAGCTGGGCGGCGAAAATCGACCGCATCTCCGCGATCCGACCGGCGCGGGCGGCTTCGCGGCCGGGCTTCGGGGTGCCGAGGGCGCGAAGGTGCAGATAGTCGATCCCGGCGGCCGCGAGGCTCTCGCGCAGCAGGGTCTTGGCGAAGCCCGCGCGGCGCGAGGCCGCGACGGCGCGGACGTCGATCAACAGCGCGACGCCCGCCGCGCGGAGACGCTCGATCAGCTCCGCCTGGGTCGCGCGCTCATAGCCGACCGTGCGCACCAGGGGCGCGCTCTCGGCCGCGGCGTTCATGCGTTCAGCAGGCGCGCCACGCGGTCGAGCGCCTCCTCGATGTTCTCGAGCGAGTTGGCGTAGGAGAAGCGGACGCAATGGGGCGCGGCCTGACCGAAGCTGGTTCCCGCAACCGCGGCGACGCCGGCCTCCTCGAGCATGCGGGTCTGCAGCGTCTTGCCGTCGAGGCCGGTGCCGGAGACGTCCGGAAAGGCGTAGAAGGCGCCGCCGGGCTCGACGCAGGAGACGCCGGGGAGCGCGTTCGAAAAGCGGACGATGGCGCGGCGGCGCGCGTCGAACGCCGCGCGCATGGTCTCGACCGCGTCCTGGGGACCCTCGAGCGCGGCGATCCCCGCATGCTGGGTCGCGGCGTTCACGCAGGAATGGTTGTTTACGCAGAGCCGGACCACGGTCTCGACCAGCGAGGCGGGCCAGGCGGACCAGCCAAGGCGCCAGCCGGTCATGGCGTAAGTCTTCGACCAGCCGTCGAGCAGGATCAGACGGTCGGCGATCTCCGGGTAGCTCGCGAGCGAGACATGCTCGCGGCCGTCATAGAGCAGGCGGCTGTAGATCTCGTCGGAAAGGATCGCGACCTCGGGCCAGTCGGCGAGGCCCGCCACCAGCTTGTCGATCTCGGATTTCGGGGCCACGCCGCCGGTGGGGTTGCCGGGCGAGTTGACGATCAGAAGCCGGCTGCGGGGGGTCAGGCGCTTCAGGATCTCGTCCGCGTTCAGGGCGAAGCCGTCCTCGGCGCGGAGCGGGACCGGAACGGCCGCGGCGCCGGAGAAGCGCGCCATCGAGCCGTAGATCGGGAAGCCGGGATCGGGATAGAGGATCTCGGTCCCGGGCGCACCGAACATCAGGCAGGCGAAGAACATGGTGGGCTTGCCGCCCGGCATGATCACGATTCGCTCGGCCGGGATCTCGGCGCCGGCGCGGGCGGCGAGATCGCGGGAGACGGCCTCTCGGAGCGGCGGGATCCCCTGCGCCGGCGTGTAGCCGTGGGCGCCGTCGCGGAGCGCCTTCACCGCCGCCTCGACGACGTGCTCGGGCGTCGGGAAATCGGGCTGGCCGATGCCGAGATTGATGACGCGGCGGCCGTTCACGCCGCCGGCGGCGTCGAGCGCGGCGGCCCGGGCCAGCACTTCGAAGGCGGTCTCGGTGCCGAGACGGCTCATCGCGTCGACCATGCGCATGGCGCTTCTCCCTGGGATTTCTTCGCGTTTTGACTTCCGGATCGCCGAAGCGGCGCGGCGGGTCAATCGGATAGCGGCCGTTAGGCGCGCGCGCCGGGCGCCGTCGCGGGTGGGCTTCTCCGAGGCTCGGGCCGGGCGCCGTCGGCGGGCGGGCGGGGCGACGGCGCCCCCGGCGCCCCCGGCGCGCGCCCGGGAGCCGCCCAGTACTCGCGCCCAGGACCGGCGCCCAAGACCCGCGCCCAAGCCCCCCCCCACGATCCCCGCCCAGGATCCCCACCCAAGACCCGCCTCGCGCATCCCGGTTCCCAGCCGGGCGCCGGGCCTCTAGGGTCGGATCAATCGATCAGCAACAGCGCCGGGGCGGCGCGCGGGAGGATGGGATGAGCGGGACGGAACGGATCGCGCTGGTGACCGGGGCGAGCCAGGGGATCGGAGCGGCCTGCGCGCGCGCCCTGCTCGACGCCGACTGGTCGGTGGCGATGGCCGCGCGGAGCGCGGACAAGCTCGAGGCCAAGATCGCCGAGTTCGGCGCGGCGGGCGCGAAGGCGGCGGCGATCCCCTGCGACGTCACCGACCCCGGCTCCGTCGATGCGCTGTTCGCCGGGATCGCCGCGCGCTTCGGACGCCTCGACTTCTGCTTCAACAATGCGGGCGGCAACGTGCCGCCGGGAACGCCCGATGAGATCTCCTTCGAGGACTGGCGCAAGGTCGTCTCGGTGAATCTCGACGGCGCGTTTCTGATCGCCAGCGGCGCTTTCAAGATGATGCGCGGGCAGACGCCGCAAGGCGGGCGGATCGTGAACAACGGTTCGATCTCCGCGACCACGCCGCGCCCCGGATCGGCGCCCTACACCGCCTCGAAGCACGCGATCAGCGGGCTCACCAAGTCGATCGCGCTCGACGGGCGGCCCTTCGACATCGCCTGCGGCCAGATCGATATCGGCAACACCGCCTCGGACATGACGGCGAAGATGCTGAGCGGGGTGCCTCAGGCGGACGGCTCGATGAAGCCCGAACCGGTGATGGACGTCGCGCATGTGGCGGCGTCGGTCGTCCACATGGCCGGCCTGCCGCTCGACGCCAACGTGCTGTCCCTGACCGTGATGGCGACCAAGATGCCGCTCGTGGGGCGCGGCTGACGCCGGAGACGGGGCGGCGCGGCGTTAACGCTCCAGCGGCCCCGGTTCTGCAAAAGCGAGAACGGCGGCTTGACGACTCGCTTCCGACCATGTCGGTGTCCGGAAACAACTCCGCGGCCGGCCACGACGTCCCGGTTAGAGACTGTCCCCCTTCAGACCTGAGGAGACCGGTCCATGCTCGCTTCCGCCTTCCGCGCCCGATCGAGGGCCGCAGTCCTCATCACGAGCCTCGCGATCCTCGTCTGCGCGCCGCTCAGCGTCGCCAACGCCCAGGGCGCCCGCGCGGCGGCGCCATGGCAGAACTCGGCCACCGCGCTGATCGTCGATGTGCGCGGGGAGAACCCGCTCGACTTCGACGCGCTCGAAGAGGATCGGCGGATCGTCGGGGTGATGCACAAAGCCTCGGAAGGGCTGTCGAGCCATGCGGTCGAGATCTATCGCGCGCGTCGGGCGGAGGCCAAGAAGCGCGGCTATCTCTGGGGCTCGTATCATGTGCTGACGCGCTCGGATCCGCGCGCGCAGGTGGCGCTCTATGTCGGGCAGCTCGGCGCGCCGGCCGATGAGGTGATGGCGATCGAGGTGCAGTGCCTGGGCTCGGTCACGACCTGCCCGGACCCCAACTACGCGGTCACGCCCGACGATCTGGCGGCGGCGATGCTGCGGATCAAAGAGCTGACGGGGCGGTTCCCGCTGGTCTCCGTCAACCACGCATCGATGCGGGTGCTCGACAGACGCTTCGGGCGGATCCCCGAGCTCGACGGGGCGAAGCTCTGGTATCCGCGCTACAAGGACGACATCTCCGGCGTGTTCCCCAAGGGCTATTGGGGCCAATACGCGCTCTGGCGGTTCTCGAGCGCGATCAATTGCAGCGCGGAGCAGCATGCGGCGGGGGCTTGCCCCTACCAGGCGCCGGGAACGGACCACGCCGCCGGCATCAGCGTGTATTTCGGTCCGCGCGATCAGCTGCGGCGGACCTGGCCGGCCCTGTAGACGCTAAGGGTCAGGCCTCGTCCGACAGCTTCTCGACCGGGGCGAAATGCGCGCCGCCGTAGCTCTGCTCGACCGGCGTGATCTCGATGGTGGCCACATTCACACGCGACGGCTGGTCGAGCGCGTAAAGCACCGCCTCGGCCACGTCAGCCGGCTGCAGTTCTCGGATGCCCGTCGCCT
Organism: Pseudomonadota bacterium; assembly: GCA_039819865.1. GTDB lineage: Bacteria > Pseudomonadota > Alphaproteobacteria > Rhodobacterales > Rhodobacteraceae > JBCBRF01. The sequence continues at coordinate 9,215 of JBCBRF010000102.1, forward strand.
TGTAGCGCGCGGTCAGGGCGGGATCGTCGAAGGCGGCGTCGTAGATCTCCGTCGCGACGCGCCCCGGGCAGATCTCCGTGGTGCGTACGCCCGTCCCCCGGAGCTCCAGACGCAAGTTCTGGCAGAACAGCCGCACCGCGCCCTTGCTCGCGCCGTAGACCGCGGAGCCGGTCGGGTAGATGCCGGTGACGGAGCCGATGGCGACGATGTGGCCGCGGCCGCGGGCGATCATGCCGGGCAGAACGGCGCGGACCGTGTGCGCGAAACCGCCGAGATTGGCGCCGAAGGTCGCGTCCAGATCGTCCGGCGAGGCGTCGACCAGGCCGTCATAGCCGCGGGCCGTGCCGGCGTTCGCCACCAGGACGTCGATCTCGAGGCCCTCGAAGGCGCGGTAGATCGCGTCGCGGTCCAGCAGATCGAGCGCGTGGGGGACCGCGCCCGCAATCTCCGCGAGGCGCTCGGCGCGGCGGGCCGTGGCGTGCACCGCGAGACCCCTGGCCAGAAGGCTCTCCGCCACCGCCCTGCCGATGCCGCTCGAGGCGCCGGTGACCAGGGCGGTCTTGAAGACGTCGGACATCGGCTCAGGCCACCGGGGTGAGCAGCGGATCGCCGGCGAAATGGGCGGCGAGGTTGCGCACCACCAGATCGCCCATGCCGGCGCGGGTCTTGTGCGTGGCGGAGCCCTGGTGCGGCGAGAGGACCACGTTCTCCAGTCCCCAAAAGCCGTCCGGCACGCTCGGCTCGGCCTCGAACACGTCGAGGGCCGCGCCGCCGAGCTTCCCGGTCTTGAGGCAATCGAGCATCGCCGTCTCATCGATCAGCGAGCCGCGGGCGACGTTCACCACCGCGCCCTCCGGCCCGAGCGCTTCGAGCACCTCGCGGTTGACGATATGCTTGGTCTGCGGCGTGCCCGGCGCGATCACGACCAGCCAGTCGACGGCGCGCGCCATCTCCACCAGCGAGGCGTAATAGGGAAAGGGCGTGTCCGGCTGCTCGGAGCGGCCGTGATAGACCACCTGCATCTTGAACACCTGCAGACGGCGGGCGATCTCTTTGCCGATGCGGCCGAGGCCGAGGATCCCGGCGGTCTTGCCGGTCAGCTCGCCGGTCAGGGGGAAACCCGCGGCCCAGTCGCCGCCGGCATTGCCCCAGCGTCCGAGCCGGACGAATTGGTCGGCCTGCGGAATTCGGCGGCACAGCGCGATCATCAGCCCCACGGCCAGCTCCGCCACCGCGTCGTTCAGAACGTCCGGGGTGTTGGTGACGCGGACGCCGCGCTCCTTGCAGGCGGCGATGTCGACCGAGTCGTAGCCGACGCCATAATTGGCGATCACTTCGAGCTTCGGCAGCTTCTCGATGATCGCCCGGCTGCAGCCGCGATCGCCGGAGGTGGCCACGGCGCGCACATCGGGCCCGACGCTCGCGAGCAGCGCGTCCTTGTCGTCCGCCTCCCAGTAGCGGTGGACCTGGTAGGCGGATTGGAGGGCGTCCTCCACCCGACCCATCATCGGTCCGATCTGCAGAACTTCCGGCTTCGCGGCGTCGGCCATGCGCGTCTCCCAACCTCTTCGACAGTCGCTTTCGGCCGTGATCGGATTTCGCAGAAACCCGAGCACGGCGCTCGATCCTTGTTTTTCCGCGCGGTTGATCCGGAAAACGGCATCCGGATTTCTTCAGATCGCGCTTTAAATCGATTTAGCGTCACCCTCGAAGGTTTGCGGGCTGGTGGCAATAGGCGTGGGAGGCCGATGGACATGGCGGGCGGCGCGGACTGGTTTTTCGACTTCGCCTCGCCCGAGGCGCGCCTCGGTTCAGCGCGGATGGCGGAGGCGGAGGCGGAGGCGCGGCTCGACGCGGCCGGCGCGCCTTATTCGTTTGCGCCGACCTTATTCGTTTGCGCCGACCTTCGCGATCCCGAGCATGCGGCATGTTGATGTCTACGATCCCACGATGAACCTTTTGGAAATCAATGAGATGACGGAACAATGAGCGAGAAAGCGACACGGATCGGCTTCATCGGGCTTGGCGCGATGGGGCGAGGGATGGCCGGAGTGTTGATCGATGCGGGCTACGGCGTGGCCGGCTTCGATCTCAATCCGGAGGCGATGGCTTGGCTCAAGGACCGGGGCGGCGAGGCCGCGTCCTCGGCGGCCGGCGCGGCGCGCGGCGCGGACGCGGTGGTCCTGATGGTCGTGAACGCGGGACAGGCGGACGCGGTGCTGTTCGGCGCGGACGTCGTCGAGACGGCGCCCGAGGGCGCCTTGATCCTCTCCTCCGTCACCATGCCGGCGCGCGCCGCGGAGGCGATCGGCGAGCGGATCGAGGCGGCGGGGCGGCTGTTCCTCGACGCGCCGGTCTCGGGCGGTTCGGTCGGCGCGGAGGGCGGGACGCTCACCTTCATGGCGGCGGGGTCGGACGCGGCCTACGCCAAGGCGGCGCCGCTGATGGAGGCGATGGGGCGGAACATCTACCGCCTCGGCGACCGACCCGGCGCGGGATCGAAGATGAAAATGGTCCATCAGCTCGCGGCGGGCTGCAATCTGGCGGTCGCGGCCGAGGTGATGAGCTTCGGCGCGCATCTGGGGCTCGATCCCGAGCAGGTGCTCGAGGTGCTGAACGTCTCTGCGGGCGGGTCCTGGATGATCGGCGATCGCGGGCCGCGGATGCTGACCGAAGGCGAGGGGGCGTCCTCGGCCGTCGACATCTTCGTGAAGGATCTCGGCATCGTGATGGACGCGGCGCGGGAGAACCGGTTCCCCGCGCCGATTTCGGCGGCGGCGCTCCAGGTGTTCCTCGGCGCGTCGGCCGCCGGCTTCGGCCGTCATGACGACAGTCAGGCGACGCGGTTCTATGAGCAGCTCGGCGGGAAATCGGTGCGCCGGAAGGGCTGAGGCGGTCGGTCGCAGCCGGAGGGGTCCAGGGTTGACGCGGGTCAAGGCCCGCCCGCGCGGATTTTGCTCCGTTGATGCGGTCGCGGCGCTCGATCGACGGGGCGCGGCGGCGCGGCGAAATCGATCGGGGAAGCGATCCGAGATCCGACCCAGAGAACGGTTCTTGCGACGCCCCCGGATCCGACCCAGGAGATCCGCCCATGTGGAAGCTCGCACTCATCCTCTGCCTGCTGACCGCCCCCGTGCTCGCCGGGACGGCGGTGCTCGTGGGCCTCGCCATGCCGGAGCTCGGCTATGACAATCTCAAGGGCGTGACGACGCTCGGGTTGGGCGGCCTCGCGGCCGGACTGCCGGTCGCCTTCGTGATCGCCGCGATCATGCCGAAAGGTCGGGCGGTCGGTCGACGGACCGCCTGACGCGCGATCCGAAGCCGTATGCGCGGTGCTCCGGGCGAACCCGCCTAGAGCGGCGCGGATCTAGGGGCGCGGCGGCGGCGCGCCGAAGCGCCGTCCCGCCTTAGGGCCGGCGCTCGTCCGCGGCGCGCAGATCGGGCAGCACATAGCCCTGGTCAGCCAACATCTTGCGCAGCGTGACCTTCGAGATCTTGCCGGTCGCGGTGTGCGGGATCTCCTCGACGAACAGCACGTCGTCGGGGATCTGCCACTTGGCCATCAGCCCCCCGAGATGCGCGCGGATCCGCTCGGCGGAGACGTCCGAGCCCGGCGAGCGGACCACCAGAAGGACCGGGCGCTCATCCCATTTCGGATGGGGCGCGCCGACCGCTGCGGCCTCGGCGACGCCCTCGCAGCCGATGGCGAGGTGCTCCGGGCGAACCCGCCTAGAGCGGCGCGGATCTAGGGGCGCGGCGGCGGCGCGCCGAAGCGCCGGCCCTAAGGCG
>JBCBRF010000103.1:0-12920 GCA_039819865.1 Pseudomonadota bacterium
CCGGACTTCGTGGCGGAGGCCGCAGACAAGTTCGGATCCTTCACCGCCGCGGTGTTGATCGAGACCTTGTCCGCGCCCGCCAGCAGCAGGTCTCGGATATCCGCGACGCTCCGCACCCCGCCGCCGATCGTGAGCGGCATGAAGCACTGCTCGGCCGTCGCCTGCGCCACGTCGAGGATCGTTTTCCGACCCTCATGGCTGGCGTTGATGTCGAGAAAGCAGAGCTCGTCCGCCCCGGCCGCGTCATACGCCTTCGCGGCCTCGACCGGATCGCCGGCGTCGACCAGATCGACGAAGTTCACGCCCTTGACCACGCGTCCGTCTTTGACGTCGAGGCATGGGATCACGCGGATCGAGAGCATCGGTCAGGTCCTCCGCAGCGCGTCGAGCGCCTCCGCCAGGTCGAGCCGCCCATCATAGAGCGCCCGGCCCGAGATCGCGCCGTTGAGCGGCGCCCCGCAGTCGCGGAGCGCGATCAGATCGTCGAGCCCGGACACCCCGCCGGACGCGATCACCGGGATCGAGGTCGCATGCGCCAGCGCCGCGGTCTCCTCGATGTTCGGCCCGCCCATCGCGCCGTCGCGGTCGATATCAGTGTAGATGATCGCCGCCACGCCCGCGTCCTCGAAGCGCCGCGCCAGCTCGATCGCGGTCAGCTCCGTCGTCTCCGCCCAACCCTCGACGGCGACACGACCTTTGCGAGCATCGATCCCAACCGCGATGCAACCAGGGTGCGAGCGGCACGCCTCGCGAACGAATCCTGGGTTGCGCACGGCGGCCGTGCCGAGGATCACCCGGGCTATCCCCTTGTCCAGCCACGTCTCCAGCACCGCCATGGTGCGGATGCCCCCGCCGAGCTGCACAGGTTTATCCACAGCCTTGAGGATAAGATCCACCGCCTCGCCGTTCACCGGCGCGCCTTCGAACGCCCCGTTCAAATCGACCAGATGAAGCCACGCGCACCCCGCCTCGACGAACCGCCGGGCGGGCTCCGAGGGATCGGCGTGGAACACGGTCGCCTGATCCATCTCGCCACGCAGCAACCGCACGCAGGCGCCGTCTTTCAGATCGATCGCAGGATACAGGATCACGGCCGCCACCTCAGGAAATTGCCGATCAGCCGCAGCCCCACCCGCTGGCTTTTCTCCGGGTGGAACTGGGCGCCGATCAGATTGTCCGCGCCGACCATTGCGGTGATCGGCCCGGCGTAGTCCGTGCGCGCCAACACATGGGCGTCGTCGACCGGGACCCGATGGAACGAATGGACGAAATACGCCGAATCGCCCTCCGCCACGCCGTCGAACAGCGCGTGCGGCGCCAGCCCTGTCAGCGTGTTCCAGCCCATATGCGGGATCTTCAGCGCCGGATCCGTCGGCCGGATCGCCTCGACCGCGCCCGGCAGCCAGCCGAGCCCCGCATGCTCCCCGCGCTCGCGACCGACCGCCATCATCAGCTGCATGCCGACGCAAATGCCGAAGAACGGGGCGCCGCGCCCGCGCACCGCGTCCTCCAGCGCCTCGACCATCCCCTCGACGGCGCGCAGTCCGGCCGCGCAATCCCCGAACGCGCCGACGCCCGGCAGCACCACCCGATCCGCGCGCCGCACCGCCTCCGGGTCGGCCGTCACCACCACCGCCCCGGCGCCGGTCTCCGCCGCCATGCGCGCGAAGCTCTTCTCCGCCGAGTGCAGATTGCCCGAGCCGTAATCGACGATCGCCGTCGTCATCCGAGCACGCCTTTCGTCGACGGCGCGGCGTCCGCCTTTCGCGGATCGATCTCGACCGCCTCCCGCAACGACCGCGCGACCGCCTTGAAGCAGCTCTCCGCGATATGGTGGCTGTTCACGCCCGACAGCGTCTCGACATGCAGCGTCAGCCCGCCATTCATCGCGAGCGCGGTGAAGAACTCGCGCACCAGCTCGGTGTCGAAGGTCCCGATCTTCGCCGTCGGAAACGCCACCGACCAGACCAGATGCGGCCGCTTCGAGACGTCGAGCGCCGCCCGCGTCAGCGCGTCGTCCATTGGCAGCAAGCAGGATCCGTAGCGCCGCACGCCTTTGCCCTCGCCGAAGGCCTCAAGAAACGCCCGGCCGAGCGCGATGCCGACATCCTCGACCGTGTGATGGTCGTCGATATGCAGATCGCCCTTCGCACGCACTTTCAGGTCGAACAGCGCATGCCGGGCCAGTTGCTCGAGCATATGGTCGAAGAAACCGACCCCGGTCGAAACGTCATAGCTCCCCGAGCCGTCCAGGTTCAGCTCGAGGCTGATTTCGGTCTCGGTCGTCTGGCGCGAGTAGATCGCCGTACGCATGCGCGCCCCGCTTGCTGCTGTGTGCGAAACCCGGCTTATAGGCTGCGGATCCGCGAGTGGCCAGCCGCGCCGAACCGCGCCGAAAGTCGCGGCGCCGCGCCGCGACCGGACCAGAAGGCCATCGGGAGGAGGTCATGACGGAAGCCCAACTGGACGCAGCGCTGTCGCGCTATCTCGCAGCCGCCGATCGACTGCGGCCCGAGATCCGCAAAGGCTTGCCCCCCGGCGCCGCGCCCGAGCGGATCGCAGCCGCCGAGGCCGCGATCGGCCGCGCGCTGACGCCCGAACTCAAGGCCTTTCTCGCCCGACATGACGGCTCCGCGGAGACCTTCGTCGCCCCGGGCTGGCGGCTGCTCTCGGCGGACCTGATCATCGCCACCTGGCCGGCCTGGGTCGATCTTTACCAGAACGCCTGCGTGCCGGGCGGCTACCTGTTCGATCCCGACGCCGACCTGCGCGCGCCCGACGGCCCGGCCAAGGGCGATCTCTGGATGCGGCTCGACTGGATTCCCTTCGCCGAGGACGGGACCGGCGATCAGCTTTGTATCGATCTCGACCCGGCGCCCGGCGGCGCTGTCGGCCAGATCGTCGAGTTCCGCCATGACGACGACGCCCGCACCGTGCTCGCGCCGGGCCTCGCCGTCTGGTTCGAGCGTCTGGCGGCCGAGATGGCGGACGGCCGCATCGTCTGGGGCCGGTTCGACTGGGGCGAGGCGCTGGTCTACGCAGAGGAGCTGGACGACCCGACCTGAGCGTCCCCGCTCGATTGGTTTGCGGAGCGCGCCGCGATCCCTATCTTCGCGGGATGACAGAGACAGAAGAACCGCGGGGCCGCGGCCCCGGTTGGCGCGGCACCACCATCCTCGCCGTGAAGAAAGCCGGGACCACCGTGATCGCCGGCGACGGCCAGGTCTCCCTCGGCCAGACCGTCGTGAAGGGCAACGCCCGCAAGGTCCGCCGGCTCTCGAGCGGCGGTCGCCCTGTGATCGCGGGCTTCGCCGGCTCCACCGCCGACGCCTTCACGCTGTTCGAGCGGCTCGAGGCCAAGCTCGAGGCCCATCCAGGCCAGCTGCTCCGCGCCGCGGTCGAACTGGCCAAGGACTGGCGCACCGACAAATATCTCCGCCAGCTCGAGGCCATGCTCCTGGTGGCCGACCCCGACCATGTTCTGACGTTGACCGGAGCGGGCGACGTGCTCGAGCCCGAGAACGGCGTCGCCGCCATCGGCTCGGGTGGGCAATACGCACTCGCCGCCGCCCGCGCGCTCTACGATGGCGATCACGACGCGGAGGCCGTCGCCCGCCGCGCCATGGCGATCGCCGCGGAGATCTGCGTCTACACCAACGCCAACCTGGTCGTGGAGGCCGTCAGCGCATGACCGCATTCTCTCCCCGCGAGATCGTCTCCGAGCTCGACCGCTTCATCATCGGCCAGCGCGACGCCAAGCGCGCCGTCGCCGTCGCGCTCCGCGACCGCTGGCGCCGCCGCCAGCTCGACTCGGAGATCGCCGACGAGGTGTTCCCGAAGAACATCCTGATGATCGGCCCGACCGGCGTCGGCAAAACCGAGATCTCGCGCCGTCTGGCCAAGCTCGCCCAGGCGCCGTTCCTGAAGGTCGAGGCCACCAAATTCACCGAGGTCGGCTATGTCGGCCGCGACGTCGATTCGATCGTCCGCGATCTGCTCGAGGTCGCCATCGGCATGGTCCGCGACCGCATGCGCGCCGAGGTTCGCGCCGACGCCGAAGCCGCCGCCGAGGAGCGCGCCCTCGACGCCCTGGTCGGTCCCGGCGCCGGCCCCTCTACGCGCGAGGCGTTTCGCCGAAAGCTCCGGAGCGGCGAGCTCGACGACAAGGAGATCGAGGTCGAGGTCTCCGACGCGCCCGCCATGCCGATGTTCGAGCTGCCCGGCCAGCCGGGCGGCATGGGCGCGATGAACCTTCAGGACATGCTCGGCAAAGCCTTCGGCGGGCGCACCCGCAAGCGCAAGATGACCGTCGCCCAATCCCATACCGTGCTCTTGACCGAAGAGGCCGACAAGCTGCTCGACGAGGAGCAGGTGGTCCGCGCCGCGGTCGAGGCGGTGGAGCAGGACGGCATCGTGTTCCTTGACGAGATCGACAAGGTCGCCGCCCGTTCCGACGCCCGCGGCGCCGACGTCTCGCGCGAGGGCGTGCAGCGCGATCTCTTGCCTCTGATCGAGGGCGCGACGGTCGCGACCAAGCACGGCCCGGTGAAGACCGACCACATCCTGTTCATCGCCTCCGGCGCCTTCCACGTCTCGAAACCCTCGGACCTGCTGCCGGAGCTTCAGGGCCGCCTGCCGATCCGCGTCGAGCTGACCGCGCTGACCGAGACGGATTTCGTGCGGATCCTGACCGAGACCCAGAACAGCCTGAGCAAGCAGAGCACCGCCCTGATGGCTACGGAGGAGGTGGCGCTCAGCTTTACGGAGGACGGGATCGCGGCGATCGCCAAGGCCGCCGCCGACATGAACCAGGCGATCGAGAACATCGGCGCCCGCCGCCTTCACACCATCATGGAGCGCGTCCTGTCGGAGCTGTCCTTCGAGGCCCCCGATCTGACCGCGGAGCAGCGCGCCGTGGTGATCGACGCCGCCTTCGTGAACGCCCGCCTCGCCGATGTGACCATGGACCAGGATCTGCGCCGCTTCATTCTGTGATCGCGTCCGAGGAGCCCTCCGGAGGTCCAGCCCCCAACCGGTCCGGAGCCCGTGGCGATGCTGAGGACGGGTCGGGACGCCCTCAAGCGCGTTCGTCCTCCGACGCCGCCGCCTCTTTCAGCGCATAGAGCGCCTCCAGCGCCTCGCGCGGGGTCATCGCGTCCGGATCGAACGCGTCGAGCGCGTCTCGGAGCGGATCGGCGGCCGCGGGCTCCGGGGCGGACGCCGCGGCGAACAGCGGCAGGTCCGCGACCAGCTTCGCCGCCCGCGCCGCCGGCCCGGCGTCGCCCTGTTCGAGCATGTCCAGAAGCGTTCGCGCCCGCGCCACCACCGCCGGCGGCATCCCTGCGAGCCGCGCCACCTGCACCCCGTAGGACCGATCCGCCGCGCCCGGCTGGATCTCGCGCAGGAACACCACCTCGCCCTTCCATTCCCGCACGGCGACGGTCGCGGTCTTCAGCCCCGCCAGCCGCCCTGCGAGCGCCGTCAGCTCGTGGTAGTGCGTGGCGAACAGCCCGCGGCAGCGATTGACGTCGTGCAAATGCTCGAGCGTCGCCCAGGCGATCGACAGCCCGTCATAGGTCGCCGTCCCGCGCCCGATCTCGTCGAGGATCACCAGAGACCGCGGCCCCGCCTGATTGAGGATCGTGGCCGTCTCGACCATCTCGACCATGAAGGTCGACCGCCCGCGCGCCAGATCGTCCGCCGCGCCGACCCGGCTGAACAGCCGGTCGACCACCCCGATCCGAGCCCGCGCCGCCGGCACGAACGAGCCCATCTGCGCCAGCACCGCAATCAGCGCGTTTTGCCTGAGATAGGTCGACTTGCCCGCCATATTCGGCCCGGTGATGAGCCAGATCGGCCGCGCGGCGCTCCCCTCCAAGGGGTCGCCCTCGCATGGGCCGCCCTCCTCGGGCGCCGCCGACAGATCGCAGTCATTGGCGACGAACGGCGCCTCCCCCGCTTTCCGAAGCGCCGCTTCGACCACCGGATGCCGCCCGGCCTCGATCTCGAACGCCCGGCTCGCCTCCACCACCGGCCGGGTCCAATCCTCGCGCTCGGCGAGCTCCGCGAGCCCCGCCGCCACGTCGATCGCCGCGAGCGCCTCCGCGGCCGCCGAGATCTCGCGCGCCCGCCCGCGCGCCGCCTCGGCGAGCGCGTCGCAGATCGCCTTCTCCCGCTCCGCCGCCCGGTCGCCCGCCCGCGCGATCTTCGCCTCCAGCTCCGACAGCTCCACCGTCGTGAAGCGCACCGCGTTCGCCGTCGTCTGGCGGTGGATGAAGCGCTCGTCCCAAGGCGGGTTCATCATCTTCCGCGCATGGGTCGCGGGCGTCTCGATGAAGTAGCCGAGAACGTTGTTGTGCTTGATCTTGAGTGCGGAGATCCCGGTCTCCTCCGCATGACGCGCCTGCCGCTCCGCAATCACCTGCCGGGCCCGATCCCGAAGCCGGCGCGCCTCGTCGAGATCCGCGTCGCAGCCGTCCCGGATCGCCCCGCCGTCCGACAGCCGGAACGGCGGATCCTCCGCCAGCGCCCGCTCGTACGCCTCGATCAGCTCTTGATGGCCCGAGAGCCCGTCCGCGAGCCTCTCCGCCGCCGGATCGCCGCCGAGCCCCTCCGCGCCCGTCGCCGCCAGCGCCGTCCCGATCGCCTCCGCCGCCCGGAGCCCGTTCGCGAGCGCTTTCAGATCCCGCGGCCCGTGCCGTCCGAGCCCGATCCGCGACAGCGCCCGCGCCAGGTCCGGCGCGCCCGCCAGAATCTCCCGCACCCGGGTCCGCAGGCTCGGCGCCTCGAGAAACAGCGCCACCGCGTCCTGCCGAGCCCGGATCTCCTCGAGATCAGTCACGGGCGCCGAGGCGCGATCCGCCAGCAGCCGCGCGCCCGCCGCCGTCTGGGTCCGGTCGATCACGGACAGGAGCGCGCCGTCGCGCCCGCCGGAGAGCGACTCCGTCAGCTCCAGGTTGCGCCGCGTCGCCGGATCGATCGCCATTCCAGCGTCCGGCGCCTCGCGCCGCGGCGGCTGCAGGAGCGGCAGGTCGCCCTTCTGCGTCAGCTCCAGATACCCAATCAGCGCCCCGAGCGCGCCCGCCTCCGCATCCGAGAAGTCGCCATAGGGCGCGAGCGTCGCCGCCCCGAACAGCCCGGCGGTCCGAAGCGCCCCTTGCGCGGGCTGAAAGCTCGCCGGCGCGACCTCGGCGACCGCCGCGCCGACCTCCCGCGCCAGCGCTTCCGCCCCGGCGTCCGCCGGCGCCGCCAGCACCAGTTCCGCTGGGGAAAGCCGCGCCAGCAGCTCCGGCAGCGCCTCCCGCGAGCACGCCCGCGCCGAGAGTCTGCCCGTCGACATGTCGGTCCAGGCGAGCCCCCCCGCGTCCCCATTGCGCCCCGGCGCCCAGGCCGCGAGATAGTTGTGCCGCGCGGTCTCGAGCAGCGTGTCCTCGACCAACGTGCCGGGCGTGTAGAGCCGGAGCACCTCGCGCGCCACCACGGCCTTCGAGCCGCGCTTTTTGGCTTCCGCCGGATCCTCGACCTGCTCGGCGAGCGCCACCCGGAAGCCCGCCCGGATCAGGTCGTTCAGATACCGCTCCGCGTTATGGATCGGGACGCCGCACATCGGGATCGGCTCGCCCTGATGCGTCCCTCGCTTGGTGAGCGCGATCCCGAGCGCCCCCGCGGCCTTCACCGCGTCCTCGAAGAACAGCTCGTAGAAGTCTCCCATCCGAAAGAACAGCAGGCTGTCCGGATGCGCCGCCTTCATATCGAGGAACTGCGCCATCACCGGCGTCGCCCCGGGATGCCGGGCCATGGCGTCGTCGATCGATGTTCCGGACGGGCGCGGTCGGGCGGCGTCTCCGGCCGGCCGGCCTCTGCGAAATGGCGCGTTCATGCGCCACAGGGCTAGCGTGTCCGGGGCGCCGGGTCGAGCCTATGAGCGGAGTGGATCACGCCGCGTGCTTCGCAATCAGCTGCGCCACGGTCTTCAGCAGCTCGGCCGGGCTGAGCGGCTTGGTGAGGAAACCGACCATGCCGGCTTCCTCGCAGATCCGCCGCGTCTTGGCGTCGTCGTCGGCGGTGAGCGGCACGACCGGGACAACGACGCCCGCCGCCCGGATCCGCTCGAGCGCCTCGAACCCGTCGATCCGCGGCAGGCCGAGATCCATCAGGATCAGATCGAACCCGCCGCTGGCGCCCTTCTCCGCCGCTTCCACGCCGTGCTCCGCCACCTCGACCGCGAACCCGCCCCGCTCCAACACGGTGCGATAGAGCGCGACGTTCGCGACGGTGTCCTCCGCCAGCAGGATACGACCCTTCGGGGGCATTTCGACCTCGTGAGCATAAGGCGATTATGATCACGATGGTACGGCGCCGACGCTAAGACCGCCTTTAAGGACGCGGTTAATCCGTGCTCGGACCTGAGGTGATTCGGCGCCCTCTCACCGTCTGATCGGCGCCCGCCGAAAGCTCGCGGCCTCGGCGATATGGGCCTCTGAGACCTGGTCCGCCCCCGCGAGATCCGCGATCGTCCGCCCGACGCGCAGCAGCCGCCGATAGCCCCGCGCCGACAGCCGCAGCTTCTCCGAGAGCCGCCCGAGAAGCGCGGTGGCGCCCTCGGTCGCCTCCGCCGCCCGATCGAGCGCCTCGCCGTCGAGCTCGGCGTTGACCGTCGCGCCGGTCTCCGCGCGCCGGGCCTCCTGCCGCGCCCGCGCCACGCCGATCCGATGCGCCGCCTCGGCCGTACCCTCCCGCGCCGGCGGCAGCGAAAGGTCCGCGGGCGACACGGCGGGCGTCTCGAGCTGCAGATCGATCCGGTCGAGCAGCGGCCCCGACAGCCGCGCCTGATAGTCGAGCCCGCATTGCGGCGCCCGACTGCAGGCCATTTCCGGGTCCGACAGATACCCGCAGCGGCACGGGTTCATCGCCGCGATCAGCTGCGAGCGCGCCGGATAACGCGCATGCGCGTTCACCCGCGCCACCACCGCCTCCCCGGTCTCAAGCGGCTGACGCAGCGCCTCCAGCACGGGCCGCGCGAACTCCGGCAGCTCGTCGAGGAACAGCACCCCTCGATGCGCGAGCGACACCTCCCCTGGCCGCGCCGACCTGCCCCCTCCGATCATCGCGGCCATCGAAGCCGAATGATGCGGGCTGCGGAATGGCCGGGCGCGAGAGATCTTGCCCTCGGACAACAGCCCCGCGATCGAATGGATCTGGCTGACCTCGAGCGCCTCCGAGGGCGAGAGCGGCGGCAGCAGCCCCGGAAGCCGCGCCGCCAGCATCGATTTGCCGGCGCCCGGCGGGCCGATCATGAGCAGGTTGTGCCCGCCGGCCGCCGCGATCTCGAGCGCGCGCTTCGCGGTCTCCTGCCCCCGCACGTCGCGCAGATCGAGCCCGCCCGTCTCCGGCGCCGCTTCCGCCGGCCGCGGCGGCGAGAGCGCCTGGCGGCCGTTGAAGTGATTGACCAGCGCCAGCAGATCTTCCGCCGCCAGCACTTCCGCGGCTCCGACCAGCGCCGCCTCGGGCCCGCAGGCGGCGGGACAGGCGAAGCTCCGATCGTCCTCGGCCGCGGCGAGCGCGCCGGGCAGCGCGCCCGAGATCGGATTAAGCCGCGCGTCGAGCGACAGCTCGCCCATCGCGAGGCAACCTGCGATCTCGTCCCGCGGGACGGCCTCGAGCGCCGCGAGCAGCGACAGCGCGATCGGCAGGTCGTAATGCGCGCCCTCTTTCGGCAGGTCCGCGGGCGCCAGATTGACGGTGATCCTCTTGCCGGGCAGCGCGAGGCCGATCGCGTTCAGCGCCGCGCGCACCCGTTCCTTGGACTCCGCCACCGCCTTGTCCGCGAGCCCCACGATCGAGAACGCCGGCAGCCCCGAGGACAGCGCGCACTGCACGTCGACGCGTTTCGCCTCGAGCCCGTGAAACGCGACCGTATGGGCATGTGCGACCACTCTGTCCGTCCCCGAACGCTCGTTCCCGAAACCGCGCCCCAAAATGCGCCGCTTAAACCTCGCGCCGCTCAAACCTCGCGCCGTTCAAGCCTTGCGCGCTAGACGGGACAGGACCTGCTCGCGTCTGTCCAGGCGCGTCCCGCCGCAGGCGCCGTCCGCGCTTAGGCGAGCGCCGGCTCGCCAGCCGCCGCCGCCGCCTGACGCTCGCGAATGAAACGGCCCGCGGTCTCGACCGCCTTGGCGCTTTCGACGATGAACGGCGCGAAGAACGCGAAGGCGTGCGGCGCGCCGCGCCAGACCTCGAGCCGCACATCGCCGCCCGCAGCCCTCAACCGCTCCGCATAGCGCAGGCTGTCGTCGCGGAGCGCCTCGGTCGAGCCCACCTGGAGCAGCGTCGGAATCGGGCGTTTGATCGGCGCGAACAGGGGCGAGGCGCGTGGATCCGCCGGGTCCGCGCCGCCGAGATAGGTTTCGATCGCCTCCGGGATCCGGGCGACCGGCAGCAGGGTCTCCCGCCGCGCGAACCGCCGCAGGCTCGCCCCGGAGAGCGTCAGATCGAAAAAGCCGGAAAACCCGACCAGACAGGCGGGCGGCGGCGCCCCGATCCGGTCGAGCTCGGCGACGAGCGCCGCCGCGAGGCCCCCGCCCGCGCTGTCGCCGGCGACCGCCATCCGATCCGGCGCGAACCGCTCCGCGGTGAGCGCGCGCCAGGCCGCCAGCGCGTCGCGGAACGCGGCCGGGAACTTGTGCTCGGGGGCTCGGCGATAGTCGAGCACCCCGATCCGCGCCCCGCTCGCCCGCGCCAGCGGCCAGACCAGGCTTCGATGCGTGCGCGCCGATCCGCAGATGAACGCGCCGCCATGCAGATAGAGCACGGCGCGGCGTCGATCCGCGCGATCCCAGGCGCACCACTCGATTTCGAGGCTGCGCGGGCCGTCCTCATCCGCCACCGCGATCCGTTCGCGCGTGAACCGCGCCTCCGCGGGCGGCGCCGGCAGGCAGGCGGCGAGCCGCTCCAGATCGGCCCGCATCGCCCAAGGGGAGGAGAGCCGCGCCAGTTTCCGCTTGGTGACCAGCCGCATATACGTGGTCAGGAGCCAGAGACGCGGCGACATTGTCGGCCGGGGCTCAGCGGGCCGAGCCCGCGGCGCGGCGCGCCGCGATCCGGCCTCCGATCGCGTCCCAGATCAGCCCGGCCGCGTTGATCCCGTCGAACCGTTCCAGTTCCTGGATGCCCGTCGGCGAGGTCACGTTGATCTCGGTCAGCGTGTCGCCGATCACGTCGATCCCGACGAAGATCAGCCCCTTCTCCCGGAGCGTCGGTCCGATCGCCGCGCAGATCTCCCGGTCGCGATCAGTGAGCGGCGATTGCGCCGCGCGGCCCCCGACATGCAGGTTCGAGCGCGTCTCGCCCGCCGCCGGGATCCGATTGATCGCGCCGACCGGCTCGCCATCGACCAGGATGACCCGTTTGTCTCCGGCGCTGACCGCCGGGAGGTATTTCTGCACGATGAAGGGCTCGCGCCAGGTCTGCAGGAAGATCTCGAGCAGCGCGTTGAGGTTTCCGTCGCCCGCGGGCAGGCGGAACACCCCGGCGCCGCCATTGCCGTAGAGCGGCTTGACGATGATGTCGCCATGCTCTTCCCGGAAGTTCCGCACCGCCGCCGGGTCCCGGGTGATGAGGGTGGGCGCGATGAATTCGGAGAAGCGGTTGACCAGCAGCTTCTCCGGCGCGTTCCGCACCCAGAACGGATCGTTCACGACCAGCGTGTCTGGGTGCACGGTCTCGAGCAGATGCGTCGAGGTGATGTAGGCCATGTCGAACGGCGGATCCTGACGCAACAGCACGACGTCCTGGTCGGCCAGATCGAGCGCCGTCTCCGCTCCGAGCTCGGCATGCGCGCCCTCGGCCCGCGCCACCCGGACCGGTCGCGCGCGCGCGAACAGGCGGCCGTCGCGCCAGCTGAGCGCTTCGGGCGCGCTGACATGCAGCCGATGCCCTCGATCCTGCGCTTCGAGCGCGAGCCGAAAGGTGCTGTCGGCGTTGATGTCGACGCCCTCTATCGGGTCCATTTGAATGGCGACGGCGAGGCTCACGGCTCGTCTCCTCGATCTGGACGCCGTTCGACCGCACCATTGGTGACGCGCCGCCGAACGGGTTTCCGGAGAAACTGGTGGGGCGGGCCCGGAAAAGGCGTCGCCCACCAGCGCCACATCGGGCGCCCGCCGCGCGGGGTCAAGACAAGCCCGGACCCGAAGCCGCGAACGACGCCGGCCTGGATCGACTCGCCGATCTCGGATCATCGGACGCGCGGCCCGGCGGAGGAGGCTCTAAAACCGCCCGAAGGGGCGCCCGCCAACCGACGGAAACCTGGTTCGCTCCGCTCTGTCGCCGCGCGTCGTCCGACGCTCGGCGGCGCTGCGGCGATACCCAGTCGCAGCGCGCACGCGCCCTGACGTCGCCCCGCCCTGACCCCCGGAGCGCCCGCCGCCGCCGGCCCGCGCGCCCACCCGCGACGCCAGGGCGCTCGGTCAGGGCGCCAAGTCGGGGCGCTAGGTCGGGGCGCCAAGTCGGGGCGCGCCCGGCGGAGATCGATACGGGTCGGCATGGACGGCGCGTGCTCGTCAGGCCCATGCCCGGTCGGCGCCCGGAAGGCGGCGCTCAGCCCCAGATCGCGTCTTCGAAGATCTCGAGTCCGCCATCGCCGCCAACCGCCGCTACATCCAGCCGCATCTCGGCCGCCGTCGCCGCGCGCTCCGCAAGCCAAGCGGCGGCCGCGCGGCTCAGCCGTGCTTGGCCTCTGCCGTCCACGGCTTCGACCGCATCCGCAAGCCGGCGGCGCGCCTTAACCTCCACGAAAACGATCGTGTCGCCGAGCCGTACGACAAGATCGATCTCGCCGCCGGCCGTCCGAGCCCGCTGCTCGAGGATCGAGCCGCCCAGGGCGCGGTAGCGTTCTGCGGCGATCGTCTCCGCCGCCCGCC
>JBCBRF010000104.1:0-5689 GCA_039819865.1 Pseudomonadota bacterium
CCGGCGAGACGGAGGACTCGACCATCGCGGATCTCGCGGTGGCGACCAATTGCGGGCAGATCAAGACCGGGTCGCTGGCCCGCTCGGACCGATTGGCGAAGTACAATCAACTGATCCGCATCGAGCAGGAACTCGCGGACGTCGCCGAGTATGCCGGGCGGAGCGTGCTGCCGGGCTGAGCGCTCCGGTCAAACCTGTCGAACGGGCGCTCGCACGTTGATTTCCGTGCGAGCTTTATCAACCGCTGCATGCTAAGTGTTATTTATGCGCAGCGCGACCCTAGATCTGGTGTTTCTGACCACGCTCGCGGCGGGCCTCGTCTACTTCTCCGTGGACGCGTGGCTCGGCGCGTCTGGCGGGTCGAACCGTGCGCCGTTGAGGGCGGAAATCTCCGAGATCCAGCGGGAGATCGACGATTTGACGCGCCGCCACGAGGCGCTCGAGGCGAAGACGCAGCGGCTTTCGGGGCTGCCCGCAAGCAGCGAAGACGCCTCCGGAGACCCGAACGCGCCGACGCCGACGCCGGAGATTGATCCGGAACTGCTCGATGAGCGCCTGAGAGCGACCCTCGGCGTGATGGCCGAGGACGAGGTCCTGTTGATCGAACCGGGCGAAGCTCAGACGCCTCGCTGAACGCTTGCCTGGGCGGGACGCCCTGCCGAGGCCCCTCCCCTTACACCGGATCGGCGCTGCATTCTCGGCGCGAGGAACAAGCGCCTCGTGCGATCGGGTCAGGAGATGAGGTGGTCCATCGCGCGGCTCGGATGCTCGCAGCCGCCATCGCCAACGATCTTCGCCGGCACGCCCGCCACGGTCTTGCAGGGCGGCACGTCGTGGAGGACGACGGAGCCGGCGCCGACGCGGCTGCATTCGCCGATCCGGATGTTGCCGAGGATGCTGGCGTTCGCCCCGATCAGGACGCCGCGGCCGATCTTCGGGTGACGGTCGCCGCTTTCTTTGCCGGTGCCGCCAAGGGTGACGCCCTGGAGCATCGAGACGTCGTCCTCGACGATGGCGGTCTCTCCGATCACCACGCCGGTGGCGTGGTCGATCATGATCCCCTGTCCCATCCGGGCGCCGGGATGAATGTCGACGCCGAATACTTCCGCCATGCGCATCTGCAGGACGAACGCAATCTCGAGGCGACCGCGGTTCCAAAACCAATGCGCGATCCGATGCGTCTGCAGCGCTTGGAAGCCCTTGAAGTAGAGAACCGGCTGCAGCGGGGTCTTGCAAGCGGGATCCCGGTCCATCACGGCGCTGATATCGGCGCGGGCGGCGCGCACGATCGTCTGATCCGCCAGGATCGCTTCGGCGGCGAGGTCGCGGAGGGCCAACGCCGAGATTTCGGCGCTGGCGAGTTTCTGCGCGAGGCGAAAACTGAGGGCGTCCTCGAGCCGATCATGGGCGAGCACGACCGAATGGACTAAGCTGGCGAGCGCCGGCTCTTTACGGGTGAGCGTCTCCGCGGCGACCCGGAGCGAAGACCAGATCGGATCGAGTGTCCGGGTCATGGGCTCCTCCGCCTGCTCGGCCCGCTGTTGGGCGGATTTGATGCGAACCGCGGTCATGTCGGGGCCTCCCTGGCCGTCGCTTTGACGGATACCTAGACCTCGCGGTCGCCGAGCGCCAGCCCCCTGCGCGCAAGGGGGCATGCGCGGAGCGCCGTTAGGGCTGCCGATCGCGTGTCGGCGGCGTTTCCTTCGCGCGGCCGATATTGAGCGCGAGGAGATCGACGATGCGGTAGAGTCGGCCCAACAGGCGATCGTCCGACGGCGTCGGGGTCAGCGCTGCAAACGCCGAGGCCGACGCGATCAGCGCGGCCATCGCGGAGAGAAAATCAGGCGCGGCGGCGAAGATTTGCGCGAGGAGTTCTGGCGTTTCTGGGATGGCCATGGGTCTCAGCCTTTTCTGCTGGAGGGTGACGGACGACGGCGCCGCGACCACGGCGATCAGACCGGGTCGGGCGGCGTAAAGCGCAAGAGGGGAATGGCGAAGCGCACGATCCCGCCGCTGAAATCGCCCCCGACGGGGGTGATCAGCAGCGATTGGGCGGAGCCGTATTTGTCGATCGAAGAGCGCGCGAGCTCGACGCTTGCGTTGAGGGCGACGTCGTGTCCCCCGCCATAGCGCTTTTCATTGCCAACAACCCCGACATCCCAACCTGATGCGCCGGTGATCTCCGAGATGACGCGGGCCGTCAGCCCGAAGGCCTGGGTGTTCGCGGGGATCTGGCCGACGGTCTCGAAGGCGCCGCCGGGCTGGATCGGCTCGTCGAAGATGAACTGCTCGAAGAAGGCGTGGCCGCCCAGACCCGAGGCGATCGGAGGCGGTCCCCAGGCGCCGCTGGCGTAAGCGATCGTAAGGCCTTCCTCCTCGACCCAGAGACGCCAGCCTTCCCGCGGCGGCAAAAAACGCCAGCCGCCGTTCACGAACAGCGCGATGCGGCCGTCGGCGCCCAGCCAGTCGCCGGATGCGCCGCTGGCGACAAGATGGCGATCGCCCTCCGTCGGCGAGCCAGGCGGCGTCGTCCGCGTGCGACTGATCACGGCGGGTTGGACGCTTGCATCGAGGATGCTGAGCGCCTCGTTGAGGGTCACGTGTTTCTGCGCCTGCGCGGCCGCGAGCAACGGCAGGCCGAGTAGCGGGGTGTCGGACATCAGTATCTCCGAGAAGGGCGGTCAGAGCAGCTCGATCCGGGCGTCGGCGCCCGGTCCGAACAGCGCCGAGATCTGCGCGACGGCGACGCTGAAGGGGCGCGCCGGCAGGTCGCCGGCGGAAAGCACGAGGTGCGGCGCGTCGGTTGCGCGCTCGATCACCGTCGCGCCGAGGCGCTCGATGCGCAGGCGGTAGCGCTCGAACGCCTCCCCGAGCGGGGCGTCGTAGCCGTCCCAGAGGTCGCCGCCCTGGCGCGTGCGGCGGATCCAGGAGAGCGCCACGCCGCCGGCGGCGGCCGGTCGGGCGCGGAGATGGACCGGCGCATAAGGGCGCAAGCCGATCCCTGCCGCCGCGTGGACGATGTGCGCGAAGGCGTCCGGGTCGGGCGCGCGACCCGCCGCCCCGATCCGGTAGTGGCGCGTCAGCCCGAGGGTCTCGAGCGCCAGGCTCGGCTGGCGGAGGGCCGCGTCGAGAAGGACGATGCGCGCGCCGGCGGGGATCTCGTCGCCGCAGCTCGCCTCCGTGCCCGCTTGTCCGCGGAGCAGAGACGAGAGCGCATAGACGCCGGGCTCGATCAGCTCGGCGATCTGAAACTGCAGCACCTCCCAGACGCCCGGGACCGCTTCGACGGCGAGGGCGTTCGCCCCATCGAGAACCGCGGAGGACCCCCGCGACTGCAGAGTCTCCGCCGTGACGGATATCCGAACGGGCGCGTGGCGGGTCCAGAGCCAGGGTCTCGCCGGCGGCAGCGGGTCGAGCAACGCGCCGAGGGTCGCGGGGGCGGTCAGCAACGCGTCGAGCGTGTAGCCGTCGTCCGACGCGCTTCGCCAAAGCGCGAGCGGCCCCGGCCAGGGCGACAGCGTGGCCGCGAGCGTGGGCGCGTGCGGGATCTCCGCGCCGGTCAGAAGCGGCAGGTCCAGCACAGCGACCTCCGGGGGCGCGGCGAGCACCGGATCGGCCGGCGTCCGGACCGGTTCCGGCGCAATGACGGGCGCATAGACCGACGCCTCGACCCGGACGGCTTCGATCTCGCGCGCATCCGCATCGGCGACGCGGGACAGACGGTAGTCGCGAACGCCAGCGGGCAACGCGAGCGAGACCACGTCGCCCGGTTCGAAGCGGAGCGCCGACGGCGGCAGGCGGAACTGAGCGGCGTCTCGCGCCAGAGCGGCTTCGGCCAGATGGCGCTCAGCGATCGACAGCGCCGCGCCGGCGGAGAGCACGATGGGCGCGTCCGATTGCGCGGTCGGTCCGTCGAGCCCCGTTGGAGACCGAGCCTCGAGCGCCGCGGCGCGGTAATCTCCCGCGCCGTCGACATAGCCGAGTCGGATCGCCGCGGCGGGCGCGGCGGCGTCTTCCCGGATGCGCTCGATCGGCGATTCCGGATCCTCCTCGTCGACCACCAGCGCGTCGAGCGTGAGCGTTTCTGCGGCCGGCGCGCCGCGGGGCGAGAACCTAATCCGCCCGCCGGCCTCGGCGGCGTCGAACGCGAAGGCGAGCATCAGGGGTTGCAGTAACTCGCGCGGGGACATCACGCGGTCGGCGAGATAGCCGTCGACCACCCCGGTCAGGCGCGTCAGATCAAGATCCGCCGCCTCCAGGCCGGCGTCGATGGCGATCTCCGCAACCAGATCGGCGAGCGGCGCCGATCCGAGACGGCCCTGGATCCAATGCCCGGTCGGTTGGTTCGGACCATCGGCCCAGATAGTCTCGCGGAGCGGGAAATCCGGCCAGGGCCGCGCGTCCCAGGCCCAGACCGCGGCGTAGCCGAGGTCGATCATTGGCGCTCCGGTAAGGCCCGAGACCGGATTCGCCGCCCCCTCCCCGCTCTCGCCCCAATAGCCGAGCACGGCCTGGAGAAACCGCCGCTGAATGAAGTCGTCGCGCATCCCGCGAGAGGCGAAGGGCAGCGCGGATTCCGAGGATTTGAGATCGGCGAACTTGTTGGGCTGGTTGGCGCCGCGATCGACGGCGGGGCAGCCGATCTCGGTGAACCAGATCGGTTTCGATTCGGGGATCCAGGCGGTCGGCGTCTCGGAGCGCACGCCGCCCGGCCGGTCGTGATGCGGGTTGGACCACCAGCCGCGGAGGTCCTTCGGGCGAAAGATCCAAGGCTCGCCATAGGCGCCGTCGGTGATCGCAGGGCGGACGCGCGCGGCTCTGTCGGCGTCGGAGGCGTAGTAGTAATCGTAGGCCTCGCCGCCTTCGACGCGGCTTCGCAGATAGTCGAGATCGTAGATCGAGGGCGCGTCCGGCGCCGCCGGGTCGCCATCGTCGGCCCAATCGGAGAGCGGGAAGTAGGCGTCGACGCCCACCGCGTCGATCTCCGGGTCCGCCCACAGCGGGTCGAGGTGGAAATAGACGTCGCCGGAGCCGTCGGGCGGTTGGTGGCCGAAATACTCGCTCCAGTCGGCGGCGTAGGTGAGCTTGGCGTCCGGGCCGAGGATGGCGCGGACGTCCGCCGCGAGGGCGCAGAGCGCGTCGACCGCAGGGTAAGCGCCGGCGCCCGAGCGGATTTGGGTAAGGCTGCGGAACTCGGAGCCGATCACGAAGGCGTCGACGCCGCCTGCGGCCTCAGCGATGCGGGCGAGGCTCAGGACGAAGCGGCGATAGCCGTCGTCCGCGCCGTTTGCGGAAACCGTGTCTCCGGTCCAGGAGAGCTGCGCGGGCGTCGTGGCGCCGAAGAACGCCGCGACCTCGTCCGCGGCGGCCGACGTCCCGTCGGTCGAGCCGCTTTGACCGGGCGCGAAGTCGGTGGTGATGCGCCCGCGCCAGGGAAAGGCGGGCTGCTCGGCGCCCCAGCCCCAAGGATCGGGCAGCCCGTTGCCGGGCGGCACGTCGAGCATCACGAACGGGTAGATGGTGACGCGATAGCCGCGGTCCTTCAGCTCCTCGATCGCCTGCTTGATCGACAGGTCCGACGGCGAACCGCCGAAATTCGCCCGGCCCTCCGCGTCCTGGGAGATCAGATGGGCTGTCGCCCGGGTCTCGCCGCCCGCGCGCCAGGTCAGTGGATCGGTCTTTCTGTCGA
>JBCBRF010000104.1:5789-12892 GCA_039819865.1 Pseudomonadota bacterium
GCGGATCCGGCAGCGGCCGCAACGGAGGTCGTCGCCGAACCAAGTGACGATCAGCGAGACGCTCTCGACCGCGGGCAGCGCGTCCGCGAGTTGGTCGAGAGAGACCAGGAGGTCGGGCCGGCCGTCGAAGCTGTGGACGTTCTCGGGCTCGTAGGCGCCTTGGCCGATCTTGAGGCGCACCGGCTGGGTGGCGAGCGCGAACTCCCCGGTTCCGGGGATGAGCGCGACCGACCGGATCAGCTCGGACAGCTTCGGCGCGGGGTCGGCCTGAACCTGAGGCGTGCGGAACACCTCGACGGAAATCTGCGGCGGGCGGTCGCCGAAATCCTCGAGGGGCAGGTCCTCGAAGACGAGGTAGGCCACGCCCGGATAGGCCGGCGCGCGGTCGGCGCCCTCGACGGCGAGGATCAGAGGATCGGGCGACTGGGTCTCGGTCCCGTAGTGGAGCCGGTGGGGCAGGTCGGTCGGCGAGACTTCGCGGCCGTCGGCCCAGATCCGACCGATATGATCGATCGGCCCTTCGCAGAGCGCCACGGCGAACGAGACGCTGTAGCTGTATTCCCGAACGGTCGTAGAGCCCCCTCCCCCGCCGCCCTTGCCGCCGCCGCCTCCGCCCGCGGAACGGGTCGAGACGGTTTCCTTGAAGCGGGTCGCCCAGATCACCTGGCCGGAGACGCGCATGCGGCCCCAGACGCGCGGGAGCGGTTGGCCCTCGCCGCCGCCGAGGCCGCGGAACCGGGAGATACGAGGGTCGTCGACGACGGTCGCGCCGGGGCCGAGCAGGCGTTGGTCGATCAGCGCCCCGGCGACGGCGCCCGCCGCCCGGCCGGCCGCGGCGGCGGAGAGCCCGAGAACCGAGCCGCCGATCTGAGAGCCGACCGCGGAGCCGACGGCGGAGAAGACAAGGGTGGCCACGGGCGGGCTCCTGCGCTGGAGGGGCGGCGATCAGGACGGGGGCGGCAGGCGGAACGCGGCGATCACGCGACGGCGCCAGCCGGGATCGAACGGGCTCTCGACCACGCCGAGCGTCGAATAGGCGTGGAGGAAGCGGTCGGGCGCGCTCAGCAGCCCGAGATGCTTGGCCGCGGCGCCCCGGCGCATTCGGAACAACAGAGCGTCGGCGGGCCGGGCTTGCGGGACGGGAACCCGCGGGAGCAGGCGCAGCCCCGCCTCGAGCAGGCGCTCACGTCCGTTGAACTCCGACCAGTCGGGCGTATAGGGCGGCGGGCGTTCGAGCTCGACGCCATAGACCTCGAGCCAGACGCCGCGGAGAAAACCGAGGCAGTCGCAGCCGACGCCGCGGCGGCTCGCCTGATGGCGATAAGGCGTGCCGAGCCAGGCGCGGGCGGTCTCGACGATGCGCGAGCGATCGGGATCGCAGAGCGTCGGGGTCATCGGTTCATCGACGCGCCGTCATGGCGGCCGCCTCGGGCGGGATAGGTGGTGACCCAGTCGTCGCTCGGGACGTGCGGAAACCCGCGGAACCGCGCGGTGTTGGCGTAGACGTCGCGGCAGGTGGTCCAGAGCTTGTCGCAGCCGGGTGATAGGGAGAGCGCGTCGCCGACCGCGATCGGCGCGGCGGGCGGGGCCCAGAGCGACAGGCGCACGGCGTCGTTGATCCGGGCGCAGCGCTTGATGGCGGCGCGGTCGGGCGCGTTCCCTCCGGAGGTCCACGCAAGCGCGCCGCGGGTGTAGCGCGCGGCGGTCGCGGGATCGGGTCCAGAGATCAGGATCGCGTCGGACGTCTCGATGGCGGCGACGGTCGCCGCGACGGCGAGCGCGGCCAGATCGACGCCGCAGCGAGCGTCGCCGAGGCGCGCGTCGCAGGTCGGCGCGATCACCCGACCGGTGGGACGGTTCAACCGTTCCGAGAGGCCCTGGATCTCTGCGAAGAACGCGCCGCGGTCCTGCGGCCCGTCGAGGTCGGGACCGGAAAGCCGGCGGATCTCCCCGATCCGGCCGCGAAACAGCAGGACCCGGAGCGCGGGCGCGCTCCAGTCGACGCGCCAAAGCGCAATCTCGGCGCCGTCATAGAGGCCGCGCTCGATATCGACGTCTCGGATCGCGCGCGAGCTGAGCGCGCCCGAGATCTCGAGGTTGTCGATGGCGAGGCCCAAGCCGCGCTCGAGCGCGGCCGCGTCGATGGCGGTTTCGGGGCGGAAGGCCAGGCCGTCGAAGCTGAGGGCGCGGTCATGGTCGGTGAAGCCGAGGCGCTCGCCGTCGGCGCGGGTGAGCGCCCAGCAACGACAGAGCGTGGCGGCGCCGGCGTCGAGCTTGGATTGCAGATCAGGCGGGATCGAGAGCATCAGGCGTGGTCCGGAAGCTTTAGAGGCGGATCTCGACCAGGGGGATCGAAGGGATCTCGCCCGCGTCGAAGGCCGCAAGATTGACCGACAGGGCGTCGGCGTCGAAGCGGACCGGGGTGTCGAACGCGAAACCAGCGGTGAGGACCGCGCCCGTGGCTGGGGCTTCGTCGAGCTGGATCTCGGCGGCGCTCGGGTCGGCCGCGGAGAGCCGATCGACCGAGGTGAACGCGGTGGTCTCGACGCCGTCGATCGCGATGCGGACTGACCCTGAGACAGGAAGCGCGATGGGCCGGACATAGGCGTCCAAGCCGGCGCCGTAGGTTTTGCTGAGCGCGAAGGCGGTCCTGGCGCCATCGCCGATGCCGAGCGGCTGGTCGTCGGGCGCGATCGGCGCGCCAGAGGGTGCGCTCGCATGGTCGAGCGGGTCGCGGAACCGGAAGCCGTGAAGGCGCCCGCGGCGGGCCTCGAAAAAGGCGATCGCGGCCTCGAGGTCCGCACGGGAGCGGAGGCCGTAGCCGGCGTCGTAGCGGCGGCGGCTGTCGGCCCAGGGCGTGTTGCGTTCCTCGCGGCCGGACGCGAGGGCGACGATCTCGGTCCGGCGTTCGGGGCCGCCGACCGCGCCGAAGCCGAGCGCTGTGGGGAAGCGGACATCGTGGAACATGATCTGGCTCCGATGGTTTCGTCAGCGCAGCCGGCGGCCGCGGTCGACCGCGCGGGCCAGCTCGGCGGCGATCTGGGAGCGCGAGCGCCGGAAGCTGGCGGCGTCGCGGGCGTGAATGGCGATCTGCACGGGAGGGCTCGATTGGCCGCCGCCCTGCGCGCGCACGCCGAGGCGGCCGTCGGGGCCGCGGGAGAGCGGCAGGATCGCCTCCGGCCCCGCCTCGCCCATCAGGCCGAGGCCGCGCGCCATCGGGAACAGGGTCGGCCTGTCGACCAGGCCGCCTTTGGCGAAGGCGCGGGCGCCGGTGAGGACCGCGCCGTTCGAGAAGGCCCCTCCCCGCTCGAAACCGATCGCGCCGAGCGCGCCCGAGGCGAGCGCGCGGAGACCGCCCGAGACCGCGCCGCTCAGGCCGTCGCGGACCGGGCTGATCGCCGAGCTGAGCGCGCTGCGGGATAGGTTGAGGGCGAGGTCGCGAAAGACGTCGCTCGCGCGGTCGCCGTCGATGGCGAGCCGGGCGACCGCGCGGCCCAAGCCATTGCTCAAAGCGCCGGCGAGACGGCGGACATCCTCCGCGGCGCGGCGCGCCTCGCGCGCGGCGTCTGAAGCGGCGGCGCCGAAGCCGGTCCACTCCGCGTCGATGGAGCGCGATGGGGCGTCACGGTCGTTCATTGCGCGGCTCCTGTTCGGCGGCGGGCGAATCGGGGAAACGGGCCATCAGCGCGGCGAGCGCGGCGCGGGGACAGGCCGCCTCGGCGATCGAGGGACCGGCGAGCGCGCCGGCGGCGGCGCGCAGCTCGGGCGGCGTCAGCGCCCAGAACGCGTCCGGCGCCAGGGCGAGACGCCCGAGACCGAGAGCCATCAGAGCGCGCCAATCCATCGTCGCAGCCTTTCCCCTGTTCTCATTAAAGTTTGAAGAACCATCGCGACATTCTCACTACGGACTATCTGCGAAGGCGGCGGTGAGCAGCTCGGCCGCGAGGCGGTAAGCGCCGGCGACGCCGCCCTCCACCGCCGGACCGTCAGCGTCGGGCGCGAGCGCGACGCCCCCGCCTGCAAGACCCGCTGAGATAACGCCGACGACGTCTTTAGCCGTCGGTCGGCCAGCTTCGAAGCGCTCGATCAGGGCGATCAGGTCGGGCGGGTCGAGAGAGGCCTCCAGCGCGGAAAGCGCGCCGAGAGTGAGCTTCAGAACGCGCGGCTCGCCGTCGATGACGGCCTCCACCTCTGCGCGGGCGCGATTGGGTCCCATGGGGTTCGTTTCCTATCGTGAATGGAGTGCTCAGAGAGCGCTGAAGGCGAGCGCGCCCGCGGAGACCAACGAAAGCTCGTAGGTGGCCTCGCCGTCATGGGCGCCGGCGTATTCGAGCGAGGCGATCTGGAACGGGCCTTCGACGGCGCCGAAATCGGGGATGATCACCCGCCAGGGCCGCACCGCGCCCGCGAAGAACAGCGAGCGGATGTCGGCGTCGACGGCGGCGTCCTTGAACACGCCCGCGCCCGAGATCTCCGCCGTGCGGAGACCTGCGCCGTCGAGCAGCTCGCGCCAGCGCTCCGCGCTCTCGGTGGTGGTGACGTCGATCGGCGCGGCGTTGAAGGCGAGCCGCGTGCTCCGCAGCCCCGCGGCCGCGACGAAGCTGCCGCTCGAGGCGGCGTCGAGTTTCAACAGAAGGTCTTTGCCGGGCTGCGCGGTCATGGCGGGCTCCGTCGGGGTCGAGGAAGGGTCAGGCCGCGTCGTCTTCGACGATGACGCGGAAGCGAAGATCGATGCGGCGGGCGACGAGACCGGCGCCGCCGCCGGATGCGCCGCCGCGGCGCGCCTCGGCGCCGAGGAACTGGATCCGGACGATCCGACCGCGGGAAAGCGCGGGCGGCGGCGCGTCTAGGGCGTCGGACAGCGCGGCGGCGATCGCCTTTGCCTCGGCGAATCCCGCGGCGAAGGAGATCACCCGAAAGCGGAGCGCATGATCGGCCCCCGCCCCGCTCTGGTCGAACCAGGGCGCGATGGTCTCGTCGCCGAGGAGCAGGTAGGGACCCGGATCGGCGGCCGGACCGTCTGCGTGCGGAGGCGCGTCGTAGATCCGCGGCCCGCCGAGCGCTGCGACGAGGCCCGCGTCCGCGGACAGATGCGCGAACAGCGCGCGCTGCAACGGGAGAGAGAGCGCGGCCGTCATGACGCGGCCTCCGCTCCGAGCGCGACCTCTTCGCAAAGACAGGTGAGCAGGCGGCCGCGGCCGTCGCGCTCGAACACGGCCTTGATGTCGAACAGCCGGTCGCCGCCGCGGAAGCGCTGGTCGGCGCGCGGGCGCACCCCGCCCGCCTCCGGCGAGGCGCGAAGGATGAGGCGATGGGTGACCCGCTGGGCCTGAGCCGAACCGGCCCTGACCTCAGCGCCGCTCGCGGGGCGGATGGCGGCGAAATGGACCGCGATGGGGGTCCAGGTCTCGATCCAGCCGCCGGCGGCGTCCGGCCCGGCGGAGCGGGCTTCGAGCGTCAGGCGATGGCGCAAGGGCGCGTCGTCCGAGGGCATGGCGGCCTCCGAAGCGGGTGAGGGTGAAGGGTGCGCAGGGGAAGGTCGGCGGGGCGACGGCGGGGCGTCAGAGCCGGATCGGTCGGTGCGGTTCGATCAGCGCGGCCACGCCCGAGGGGATCGGGGCGAGCGCGTCCTCGTCGGCGGCGTGGCGGCGCTCGAAGTAGTGGCTCGCGAGCAGTCGCACGGCGTGGCGCAGATCGGCGGGAACGTCGTCGGGCGCGTCGCCATAGCCCGCCTGGAAGCGGATTCGCGCAGCGCCGCCCGCCGGGATCGGCGGGAGCGCGCCAGCGGCCGCGCGCAGCGTCTCGCGCGGTCCGGCTCGGTCGAGGCGCCAGTGGGCGGGATCGAGCGCCGTCTCCACGCCGGCGGCGCTGACGAGCGCCACCTCTTCGATGGACAAGACCGGGGCGAGCGGAAGCGGCTCCGCCCCGCCGTCGCGCCAAGAGACGATCCGCCAGTCCCAGGTTTGGCGGATGAGCGCGGTCCCGCAGGCGCGTTCGACGGCCGCGGACGCGGCGTCGAGGCAGCGGGTCAGCGCCCCCTGGTCTTCGGCGTCGGCGCCGATCAAATGGGCGAGGCGCGCATGTTCTGCGAGGTCGGCGATTGCTACGGGAGGCGTCGCCGGCCCCGCCGCCAGGGTCAGAGCCATGAGTTTTCTCCGTTTCGGGCGCTTCGGGCGCTGCGGGCGCCGGGATCAGACCGGGTCGCCGATCTCGTCTTCGAAGGCGTCGATGGAGACGACGCGGCCGGCCTCGAGATCGAGCGGGCGCGCGAGGGCGGTGACGAGCAGGAGCGCCCGCCCCGGCTGATCGATCAGCGCGACATGGTCGGCGCAGCCGTCCGTTTCGATCGGGACGCCCTCCTGCCGGGCGACGATCAGCTTGCGCCCGGACGCGGAACCGTCCGCGACCGAAAAGTCGCCTTGGCCGAGCCCGCGGCTCATCTCGATCGCGCCGAGGCGGAGCCCGCCCTCGCCGGGCGGACGGGCGGCGGCCTCATAGTCGGCGGGCGCGCCCGCGCAGAGGACGAGGCGGTCGGCGCGGTCCGCCACATAGGCGAAGGCGGCGTCGAGCGCGCGGTGGGACAACAGCTTGGCCATTGGGGATCTCCGGTCGCGGCGGCGCCGATCAGGCGGCCGAAAGCTTCAGGAGCTTGATCGCCGCGAAGTCGGTGACGTCGCCGCCGACGCGCTTGGTCGCATAGAACAGCACGTGGGGCTTCGCCGAGAACGGGTCGCGGAGGAGGCGCAGGTCCGGACGTTCGACGACCGTGTAGCCGGCGCGGAAGTCGCCGAAGGCGATCGGCGTTTCGCCGCTTTCGATCCCCGGCATCTCCTCGAGGATGGCGACCGGGTAGCCGAACAGGCGCGCGGGTTGGCCGGCGGCGGCTTCGGTCCAGAGATAGCGGCCTTCGAGGTCCTTCCATTTGCGGACGACGCCCGCGACCGTCGAGTTCATCGCGAAGACCGCGTTCCGGCGATAGCCCGCGGGCAGCGCGTAGATCAGGTCGATCAGCAGGTCGGCGGGGTCGTCGGTCGGAAAGGCGCCGTCGACCCCGCTCGCGATATGGCCGAGCGATCCCCAGGCCCAGGAGGCGTTGGCGACGG
>JBCBRF010000105.1:0-12657 GCA_039819865.1 Pseudomonadota bacterium
CGACGGAGCTTCCGGTACGTCTCGCCATGCTCATAGGCGAGCCGCCGCTCCGTCGCGAGCTGCGGGCGCTCGACGACCAGTCGGCCGGTCTCGGGACCCCGCCGGGGGCGGGAGCGGTCGACAGCCGGCAACCGCTCTACGCGCAGCCCGAGTTCAATCCGATCGCGCCGCGAAAGCGGGCGGAGCTCGAGGCGGAGCTGCGCCGGTATTCAAGCTGGCCGCCGGCGCCTTAACCGCCGCGCGCTCGTTCAACCCAGTTCTCGATCCGTCGAGCCCGAAAGGCCGCAGTCCCGGGCGAGGTTCGGGCGTTCGCCGCGCCCGGACG
Organism: Pseudomonadota bacterium; assembly: GCA_039819865.1. Lineage (GTDB taxonomy): Bacteria > Pseudomonadota > Alphaproteobacteria > Rhodobacterales > Rhodobacteraceae > JBCBRF01. The sequence goes on from JBCBRF010000105.1 coordinate 326, forward strand.
CTGCGACGCGTTGCGCCGGAAACGGTCGCCGAACAGCATCCGCACGGCGATTCGAAAGCCCGGAGAGAACCGGGACAGGCCGCGAGCGGGAGGAGAGAAAGGATGTCGTTCGACGTCGTGGTGGCGCCAGTCGTCGGCGCGCTGTTGGTCGGGGCCGCGATCGGCGGGGCGCTGGCGCGGCGGGCGTTTAAGCATAAGGGGCCGCGGCCGGCCGTCGCCGCCCGGCCCGCGAACGCAAAACCGGCTCCGACCGGGGCGCCGCCGATCCCGCCGGCCAGCCAGGACGCTTCGGGGATGGACGCAGCCCTGGCGCTGCGCGACGAGGCCGCGCGTCTGCGGGCGCTGTTGAGCCGCGCCGAGAGCGGGCTGCGCAGCGCTCGACGCGACGCCGCCGCTGCGCCGCCGCCAGCGCCGGCCCCGGTCGCGCCCGACCCTGCGATGGTCGAGACGCTGCGCGCGCGGATCCGGCAGCTCGAGGAAGCGCTCGACGACCAGCCTGCGCCCGCGACCGTCGAGGCGCGCGTCGAGGCGCCCCCCGAAGGTCCAGAGTTCCGCGCCTACGCGCTGCCGGAGATCGAACGGCTGCGCGCCCGGGCCGCGAGGCTCGAAGCGGCGTTGCGAGAGGTTCGGCGGGCGTCGATCGCGGGCGCCGCGGCGCAGCCATCCGGCCCGCCCCCCGCGCCGGCCAAACCGGCGGAGGCGTCTCAGACGATCCGGGCGCTCTCCGAGGACGCGCGGGCCTTGCAGCGCCGGCTCGCCCAGGCGGAAAACGCGCTCCGCGCCGCCCGACGCGCCGCGGGATGATCCCTCACACGGGCCCGGTCGGCTTCTCGTCGTACTGGCCTTGGGGCCGGAAGCGCCAGAGATAGCTCGGGATCACCGCCTCGACGGTGGTCGGCTCGACGCCGAGATCGCCGAGCCCCGGCGCGCCGTCTGCGACCACATTGTCCTTGGCCAGGAGCTTGACCTGATCGCCGGTCAGCAGACCGTTCGGCATGAGGCCGAAGGTGACCCAGGGGATGAAGTCGAGAAACCAAGCCTGAATGCGCGCGAGCCAGAACGGCAAGGGCAGCAGGATGCGCTTGCGGTGGATGGCCCCGAGCATCAGCCTCATCAGCTCGGAGAAGGTGTAGGCGCGGGGGCCGCCGAGCTCGAAGGTCCGGCCCTGCGCGTCGTCCCGCGTCGCGGCGGCGAGCACGGCTTGGGCGACGTCGCCCACATAGACGGGCTGAAAGCGGGTCGCCGCGCCGACGACCGGCAGAAAGGGCGAGACGCGCGCCATGCCGGCGAAGCGGTTGAAGAACTGGTCCTCCGCCCCGAACACGATCGACGGGCGCAGGATCACGGCGTCGGGATAATGGCGACGCACCCCGGCCTCGCCCTCGGCCTTGGTTCGGGCGTAGTCGGAGGCGGCGTCGGCGTCGGCGCCGATGGCCGAGATGTGAACGTAGCGCGGCACGCCCGCCGCCTTGGCCAGACGCGCGACCCGCTCCGCGCCCTCGGCCTGAACGGCGTCGAAGGACTGCGCGCCGATCTCCGCCAGCACGCCGACGAGATTGACGACCACATCCGCGCCGGCGACGGCGCGGGCGATCGAGGCGTCGTCGCGGATGTTGGCCTGGACGGGCTCGACCTGGCCGACGGCGCCATAGGTGCGGACGTCTATCGCCTCGTTGGGGCGGCGCACCGCCACCCGCACGCGCCAGTCCGCCCGCGCGAAGGCCTGGGCGGCGTAGCGCCCAATGAAGCCCGATCCGCCGATCAACACCGCCAACGGCATGGTCACCTCGTTGTTCCGGCCCGGGACGCTCGCGCGCCCGGGCGCCTTCGGCCGCTCCCGCCGCCGCAGCCGACCTCGGCCGGCGGTCCCGAAGAGCGCCTACACCCGCGCGAACCCTGCGGACAAGGCGCAAAGCGTCTCGGGCGACGGGCCGCGGCGCGCGTTGACAAGCGCCGCGCGAGACGACATTAAGCGCGTCTCTCGCGGGCCGAGCGCCCGTCGCGCCCCGTGCCCAGGTGGCGGAATTGGTAGACGCGCTGGCTTCAGGTGCCAGTTCCCGTATGGGAGTGGAAGTTCGAGTCTTCTCCTGGGCACCAACGCCAACTTGCGCAGCAAGATGGCGGAAGATTTCTCCGAACTGCGCAGGGCGGCAGGCGTTTCCCTCGGAAACGTCGAGAGCCCCAAGTTCGAACTCTCTCTGGCCAGGCGCACCATCTTATGTGTCTCGCGGCGCGCGGCGCCTCCGACGGGGCGGCCTGACCGGCCGGCGCGCGGGCGCGCTTGCTCGGGGCTTTTCTCTTGGTCTCGCGGCAGTCGGCTGCGCCGACGCCTCCGACGGGGCGGCCTGACCGGCCGGCGCGCGGTCGCGCTTGCTTGGGGCTTTTCTCTTGGTCTCGCGGCAGTCGGCTACGCCGACGCCTCCGACGGGGCGGCCTGACCGGCCGGCGCGCGGGCGCGCTTGCTCGGGGCTTTTCTCTTGGTCTCGCGGCGCGCGGCGCCTCCGACGGGGCGGCCTGACCGGCCGGCGCGCGGGCGCGCTTGCGCGGGGCTCTTGTCGTCTAAGGGCGCCGCGCGCCCCAGATCAGACGCCGCCGATCTGGGGGCGCTCGGCCAACTCGCGATCGAGGCCGCCGCGCAGGGTCGAGACGATCGCGTCGATATGCTCACGCTCGGCGATGAACTGAGGCGCGACGATGCCGGTGTCGGCGGTGAACTTCACATGGACGCCGTTCCAGAACAGATCCGTCTGCAGCCGGCCTCCGCGACGGCCCACGCCGCCGTCGTGATGCAGCTCGACGCCGGCGATCATGCCGATCGAGCGGACATCCATCACGAGAGGATGGTCGGCGAGGCTGTGGATCGCCTCCCGGAAGTACGGCGACATCGCCTTCGAGCGCTCGAACAGCCCCTCCTCGCGGATGATCTCCATCATCGCGAGACCGGCGGCGGTGGCGGCGGGGTGGCCCGAATAGGTGTAGCCGTGGAAGAACTCGATCGCGCCGTCGGGGGCGGAGTCGACCACGGTCTGGTAGATCTCATCCTTCACCGCGACCGCGCCCATCGGGATCGAGCCGTTGGTGAGCGCCTTGGCCATGGTCATCAGGTCCGGGGTGACGTCGAAGGTCTGAGCGCCAAAGTTCTCGCCCATGCGGCCGAAGCCGGTGATGACCTCGTCGAACACCAGCAGGATGTCATGCTGGTCGCAGATCTCACGCAGCCGCTCCAAATAGCCCACCGGCGGCGGCAGCACGCCGGTCGAGCCCGCGACCGGCTCGACGAACACGGCGGCGATGGTGTCGCCGCCATACGTCGCGCAGAACCGAGCGAGATCCTCGGCGAGCTCCACGCCCGTGCTCGGCTGGCCCGGACAGTTGAGCTCCTCGCCCGTCCAGGTGTGGCGCATCACCACGACGTTCGGCATCACGGCCGGGAAAGCGTGGCGGTTGCGGACCATGCCCGAAAGGCTGACGCCGCCGATGTTCACGCCGTGATAGGCGCGCTCGCGGCTCACGAAGCGGTGGCGCTGGGCCTGACCTCGGGCGGCGTTGTAGGCCATCACGATCTTCAGCGCCGTGTCGATCGCCTCGGAGCCCGAGTTCACGAAGAAGACGTGATTGATCGGCTCGGGCGTCAGCGCGGCGATCTCCGCGGCGAGGGCGAAGCCGCCCTCATGGGCCATCCCGAAGGGCGAGACATAGGTGTTCCGGCGCATTTGCTCGTGCACCGCCTCGACGATTTTCGGGTGGCAGTGTCCAGCCGGGCAGCAGAACAGGCCGGAGGAGCCGTCGATGATCCGCTCGTCGAACTGGTTGTAGAGGAACGTTCCCTCCGCCCGCTTGACTAGGCGCGGCTCCTTTTTGAAGGCGCGGTTGGCCGTGAACGGAAGCCAGAACTCCTCAAGCGAATTCGCAGTCCTCTGCATCGGCCCGCCCTTTCGATCAAACGCTGCGGCCGCCGCCGCGCGACCGCACTCACTCATCCTGGAAAACATCGTTGGCGACGTCTTGGGAGTTGGCGACGCCTTCGTGCTTGGCCGCGCCTTGGTGCTTGGCGACGCCTTGGGAACCGTCGTGCTTTGCCGGCCCCGCCGCCGACGCAGAGCACCAGATCGCGAGGTTTGGGTCGTCGTCAAGCGCTACCGATCGAGCGGCGGCAGGTCCTGCGCGTGCGGCGGATCGGCGCCGCGGCGGGCGCAGGTCAGACCCGCCGCTGTCGCCGCATAAGCGAGCATCGCTTCGATCTGCGCCGGATCAGCGTCCCGCACCCCGCCGCGGCGAAGACCGCGCGACCAGATCTGCGCCAGGAGCGCAGCCTGGAAGGCGTCGCCGGCCCCGACCGTGTCCACGACTGCGACCGGGGCTGCGACCGGGGCTGCGACCGGGGCGGCGGGGACCGGGATCGCCTGGCCTCCGCGAAAACCGATCGCGCCCCGCGCGCCGTCTGTCAGGACCACCAGGTCCGGCCCCTCCTCGGACCAGGCGGCGGCGATCTCGACCGCGTCGGCGCCGGGGTGGAGATGGGCGAGGTCCTCGCGGCTGACCTTCACCAAATCGGCGCGACGGCGGAGCGCGTCGATCCGGGTGCGCCAACGGTCGAGCCTCGGCTCAACGGTCGGGCGCACATTCGGATCGAGCGACAGGAAACGGCCCGCGGCGCGGTCGACAAGCGCGGCCAGCGCGTCGGCCATGGGCTCGACCACGAGGGCGTAGGAGCCGAGGTGGATGATGTCGACTTCTTCGGGGATCGCCGGCAGGTCGTCGGGGCTTATCGCTCGATCCGCGGCGCCCTCGCCGTAGAAGGCGTAGGCGGGCTCCCCGCTCTCCGACAGACCCACGAGGCTGATGGTCGAGAGCCGATCGGTGCGGCGCAGAAAGCGGTCGTCGACGCCTTCGCTCCGCAGATGGGCGGCGAGGCGCGCGCCCAGCATGTCCCGCGAGACGCCGGCGAGGAGCGCGCTCGGGGCGCCGAGGCGCGCGAGACCGATGGCCACGTTCAGAGGAGAGCCGCCGATCCGCGCCTCGACGCGCAGCGCGCCGTCGGCGGTTTCGCCCACGACGAACAAGTCGTACAGCGCTTCGCCGCACACCAGGATCGTCATCGCGCGCTCCTTCATCGCCCGGCCGAGCCCGGTCGCCCGTCGTGCCATCGCGGCCGCGCCCGCGGCGATAGGCGGTCGCACGGCGAGGCGGGCGGGCTCGCCGACGACGGGCCTCGCGCCGATGGGGCGCCGCGAGCGATCCGGATCAGTCCAACTCGAACAGCTTGAAGTCGCCCACCAGCTCATTGCGCACGAACCAGGGGGTCTGGCGGCCCTCCGTGTTCTTCACCACCTCCGACTTCACCCCGGCGTAGAACTCGCTGATCTCGATCGCGCCGTTCTGATCGAGGTCGAAGCGGGCGCCGTCCGGACCCACGACCTCGGCCAGCGCGACGGTGAAGACGCCGCCGCCAAGGGCCGTGTTCTCCTCCGCGAGCTGGCGGCCCTTCGAGGCGGAGAACACCACGACGCCGGTCGGGGCCTGGTCGAGCAGCGCGTCGGCGGCGTCGTCATTGGTCGCGAACAGCCCCTGCCCGGCCGCGCCGCTGTGGCAGCTGTCGAGGAACACCAGAACGCGGGTCTTTGAGCGGCCGACGATCTCCGACAGCACGCTCCAAGGCAGCGCCGTCTCCGCCAGCCGATCGATTTCCGTGTCGTGAGTGGCGAAGTAAAACTGGCCGGAGGCGTCCTGCACGCCGTGGCCAGAGAGGAACAGCATCACGCTGTCGCCAGGCTCCGCCGCCTCGACCGTCGCCTCGAGCGCGGCGATCACAAGGTCCCGGGTGGCGGCGAAATCCGTCAACACGTTGCTGAGCCCGCCATTCGAGCGGGGCGCGAAAAGCTGCTGGAAGCGGTTGGCGTCGGCGACCGTGAGACCGAGCGGGGTGAGCTGCGGATCGCGATAGCGGTCGACGCCGACCGCGAGCACATGGGTCCTCGATCCGCCGTTCGGGTCGCGGCCCAGATCGACCGAGGCGGGGGCGCTCAGCAGGCCCTCCGGGTCCTCCGCGATCAGCGTGGCCCAGCGCGCGCCGGGAAGCCGGTCGGCCGCGATCGCCACGCCCCCGTCGGGGCCCGGTCGATACACGCCCGTCGGGACGCCGTCTTGGTACAGGCGGATCTGCTGGATCGGGCCGCCATAAGCGAGATCCGCCTCGGCCGCCAAACGGCCGTCCCCGGCGAGGCCGAGATCGGCGTCGAGGCCGGGCGGCAGGCCGGAATCGAGATCGGGCCGCCGGTAGCGATCCTCCAACACCTGTCGGGCGAGGCCCCGCACGCGGAACTGCGACTCGAACTGGCTGAGCGCGAAGGGCTCGTCGCGGCCGGCGAAACGCACGGAGACCATGCTGGCGCCCTCATAGGTCGCGTCGAACACCACGCCGTCGCGCCAGACCACCAGCTCGTCGTCGATGTAGAAGCCGTCGAGCGCGATCGGCTCGGCCAGAGTCTCGGGCAGGACGGCGCGGGCCTGGTCGTCGGGCGCGTTCGGGTCGCGCTGCTGAGGCTTCGAGACGTCGAGCAGCGCAAAGGAGCCGTCGTCGTTGATCTGGGTGATCCAGCGTCCGTCCGGCGAGAGCGAGTAGTCCGCGGCCTGCTCGCCGCGCGGGATGCCGACGATCGAGCTGGTCAGCCGCCAGTCCTTCAGGTCGAACACGGCGACCGCGCGTCCCTCGCGGGACCAGAACAGCAGATAGCGGCCGTGAAACAGCGCGACCTGGTAGGCGCAGGAGAACAGGTTCTCTTCGCAGGTCGTGTAGAAATAGCCCGGGTTCTCATTGACCGCGCGGGAGATCTCGAAGGGCGCGCCCGCGTGGTCGGCGCGCGCGATGATGGTGCTGTGGGCGAGCACGCCGAGGCTGCCCTGACGGCAGGCGTCGGAGATGATTTCGAACGGGCCCTCAGCGGTCTCGCCGCGGCGATAGCGGATCTGATCGAAGTCGGCGCCGACGAACACGGCCTGGGGGCCTTTGTCGTCGAACGCGGCGCAGCCCTCGTAACTGCCGGCGATGAACAGGTCCGGGTCGACCGCGCTTTGGCGCGCCTTCAGATCCTCCATCACGAAGACGTCGAGGCCGTCCTTCGGGATCGTGCGTTCCGGGCCGGCGGGGACGGCCCCGGGATCGAGCGCCTCGCCGTATTGGCGCTCGATCCCGAGCGCCGAGAGGCGCTCGGCCATGGCGAAGGGGCCGATCGGCGCGGGCGGCGGCAGGGCGCTTCGGGCGGAGCGGGTGCGGACGCCGCCCTGTGCGCCGGCGGTCTCCGAGGCGAGCGTGGGCGTCGGCGCCGCGCTCTGGTCCGGCGCAGCGAAGGTCGCGACGAAGGGCTGGCAGTCGTTCAGGTATCGGCAGAAATTCGGCGTCACCCAGGCGGCGTCGCTCAGCTCCCAGGTGGTCGGCGGCCGATAGCCCGCCATGGCGCGCTCGGGGAAGCCGACGAACCAGTCCTCGGGAGCGCGGCAGGCGTTATCGGCGGATGCGACCGCGTCCGCGACGCAGCCGGCGCGCGCGCCGGTGAGGGCGTAGGCGGCGGCGGTCGGGGCTTGTCCGTTGTTGACGCTTTTGATCAGCCAGTGGCCGCGATCGAGGTCGATCCGCAGCGCGCCCTCGGCCGCCTTGTCCGGCGGCACGCCGTCGCCATGGGCGATCACGCGGTCGTCGATCAAGGTCTGGACCAGCTCTGCGCCGCCATAGCCGAGCATCTCGAGAATAAAGAAGGAGCCGTTGTGGTCCCAGGCGCCCGGGGTCTCCGCGCCGAGGGTCGAATAGCCGTAGATCTCCTCCCGCGCGGCGACGTCGACGAGGATCAGATCATTGCCGCGATAATAGAGCAGGAACCGGCCGCCCGGCGCGAATTGCGGATCGCGGCCGCTCGCCTCGAAGACCTGACGATCGGTGGCGAGGTCGACGAGGCGGAACCGGCTCGGCGCGATCTGGAGGGCGCTGCGGCCGTCAGGCGCGACGATGCGGCGCTCGACCTCTTCGGTCGGGAACAGGTTCTCGATCTGGATGCTCGGGGCGCCGGGGGCGACCTCGAGCACGGCCTCGACGGGTTCGGCGGCGATCTCCTCGCAATCGGTGAAGCCGAGGACGTCCCAGCGGATCGTCAGCGGCTCGGCGACCAGCGGACGGATCCGCACGGCGCCCTCGGCCGCGCCGTCCGGCCCGAACAGCGGGACCAGGACGCGGGTCTGATCCTGGAAGGCGGAGAGGCCGAGCGGTCCAGCAGCGCCGGGCGTCAGCGCATAGAAGCCGTCGCCGGCGAACCGGACTGGTCGATCGAACGCGATCACCAAGTAGGCGGGGGCGTCGGCGGCGTATCCGGCGTCGCGCCAGGAGAACGCGAAAGGCGCGCCCACCTGGGCGGAGGCGTCGTCGATCGCAACGCCGAGCGCCGCGCGCGCCGCTGAGAAGGCTTGGGATTGAGCGACGCAGCCCGCGCCGGCGCTCGGCGGCGTGGAACTCGGCGGGGGGCTCTGCGGAGGGCTCGGCCGGTCGTCGCGGCGGGCGGCGCGCTCGGCTCGATACCGGTCGAGCACCACCCGCGTCGCCTGCAGCCGGTCGCGGTATACCTGAACCAGGCAACGCCGCATCGGGCGCTCGCGCAGGCCGTCGCAGAGGCGGCGGCGCTCTTCGAGCCATTGGCGCTGCTCGGCCCGCAACGCGTCGCGATCCGCCTCCGGCGCGGCGCGGCGCAGCTGCCGATAGCGGGCGTTGAGCCGTTCATCGAGTTTGCCAAGCCGATCGTCCGCGCAGATCGCGTTCTCGATCGCCGTGGTCGCCCTGGCGCAGTCGAAACCCTGAGCCGATGCGCTCGGCGCGGCCGCGAGGGCTGCGATCGACAGCGCCAGTGCGGCGATCGCAGCCAATTGTCCTCGAATCACGGCTGTCCCCATCGGTGCTCCGCGGTCTGAGCGACCCCGTCAGGGCGAACCCTGCCAGAAGGCGGCGGGCTCGGCCACAGAACATCGCCGATCGGCTTACTGAGGCAGGACGTTCACCGGCGGGCCGACGGGCGCGCCGCTCCGCACCTGGCCGCGTGCGACGGCTCCTCGGATCATCAGGTCGCAGTAGCTCGCAATCGCCGGCCGGCGGTTCGGGGGACCGGCTCCCGCCATGTTGTCGACGGAGATCTGCGGATTCTTGGCGAACCACATCATGCACCCGGCGACGACCGGCGCAAACGGGACCGCGTCCTCCGCCGCAACGCCGCCGGCGGGCAGCGCCGCGAGCTGAACCACGCCGTTGGCGGCCTGCTCGCTGACCGGCCGACCCGAGGCCAACGCCTCCGCCTGCTGGCGGATCGCGTCGCGCTCAGCGCGCTCACGCTGGGCGACGAGGCCCTCGCGGCGGGCCGACAGGCGCGCGCGGAGCGCCGACAGGCTGGTGCGCTCCGGGTTCGCCTCGTCGAGTTGGGCGATGTCGCCGTCAAGGCTCGCGATGGCGCCGTCGACCGCCGCGATGTTGGCGTTGATGTTGTCGACCTCACGCTCGGCCGCGGTGACGGCCGCCTGGCCGCCGCCGCCTGTCCGTCCGAGCGCGTCGATGCCGAGCGCCTGCATGGTGAAGCGCTCATAGCCGCCGAGGATCACCGCGTAGCCGAACTCGTCGAGCACGCCGTTGGCGTAAGCCTCGCAGGCGCGGAACAGAGAGTCGCGGAGCAGCTGAATGGTCTGCGTGCGCTGGCCAAGCTGCTGCACGGTCTCGTTCACGCTTCGAGAGACCGCGAAGGAGGCCGCGCCGCCGACCTCGCCTTCGCCGGCCCCCTGCTGCGCGCGGGCGGTGGCGACCAGTTCGGACGCGAGGGCCGACAGCGCGTCCGGCGACGGTTCGGCGCACAGAACCTGACGCCGGCGCACCCGGAAGTCCGTCGAACCGTCGGCGCCGGGCTCGTCCGACAGTTCGCGGACGGGAATGCTCGGCGCGTAGATGAGCCGTTGTTTGGCGTCGACGGAGACGCCGGCGAGCGCGCCCCGCTCGGAACCCGCCGGCTCCCGATCGACGACCCGGAAGTTCTCAAGCTGGTAGACCTCGTCGACGGCGGCGCAGGCCGACAAGCCGAACGACAGGACAACAGCGGACAACACGGCGCTGCGCATCGCAACCCTTCCCCGGATAAACCGATTCACCCAATTCCCCGCCGCGCATTAACGCCGTCGGGCCGGGGGGCGGAAAGGGCGGCGCCTCGGGACGCGCCGTCATTCCTCCGGGTTTGTGACATTTGACGCTCAGAGAGCGTCTCGGCGCGCGCTCGGGACCGCCTGGGCGTCAGGGAGCGGCGGCGCGCTCGCCGACATCGCCGAAATAGCCGCTCCAGGCGAACCAGTAGGCGATGTGGCCGGGCAGCCGGGCGTAGCGCTCGCCGGTCGGACCGATCAGCGCGGCCTCCTCGACCCGCCACTGCGCATCGCCGAGCCGCAGAAGATCGGGGCGATCGCCCGGCTCGAAAGCCTCGCCGCGCGTGCGGTAGGCCCGCACGGTGCGGGTCTCCGGCGCGCCGAGCAGCGTGAGGGGCACGGCCCCGGCGACGTCGTTGATCACCGGGCTCCGTTCGAACAGCGCGAGGGGCCACGCCTTCTCCGTCCCGGAGGATCTGAGCGCGAAGACATACTCCTTCGGCGCCAGCGCATCGTCCTCGACGCGCGCGGGGAACATCAGATCCGGCGAGGCGAAGTAGCCGCCATAGGGCCGGCCGGGCGTGTAGTCGCGGACATGGCCGGTGTCGAGCGACAGCACGGTCGTGTCCGGATGGCGGGCGCGCCAGTCCGCCCAGGAGGCGATCACCACCGGCCGGGTCGACAGCTCGATTCCGGAGCCGGTCAGAGGGCCCACGACCGGACGTCCGGTGAATTGGTTCCAGAGCGAGTTGGTCTCGGTGTCGTACATCAGCTTGTTCGAGCGGTAGAGGAAGCCCGAGGAGCCGAAGACGAAATGGGCGTCGCGCCCGGGAAGACGGGTCTCGAACAGGACGCCCGAGCCGCAGAGCGTGCAGTAAGCGAGGCTCACGGGAACGCCGCCGACGACGTCGTTCAGCATCTCGTGCCAATCGAGAATGCGCAGGGGATAGGCGCGGGCGTCGCCGTCGATCTCGACGCCGAAGACCAGCTCCTCCTCGGTCAGGTAATCGGCCTCGGCGGCGGCGATGCGCTTGGGGTTGGTGAGCGCGGGGATGCCGTCTTTTACGACGCCGCCCCAGACGATCTCCTCCAGCCGGATCTCGTGGGCGACGCCCTCGCGCAGAAACAGCAGGAAGTCCGGGTCGATCTGGGCGTACAGGCCTGATTTGAAGGTGGCGAAGCCCTCGAAGGGGCGGATCTCGGGATGGGCTTCGAGCCAACGCTGCCAGCCGGCCCAGCCGCCGCCTTCCGCCTCGCTCGGGTTCTCGCCGGCGAGTTCCGTCAAGGCGTCGATCAGGGATTGGGCGTCGGCGGCGGAGCGGACGAAGCGGAGCGCCTGGATCAAGGCGGGGATCGCGTCGGCGTCGGCGCGGTCCGTGAAGTGTCGGATCGCGGCGCGACGGGCCTCCGAGGTCGGCGCAAACAGCTGAAACGCCATGGCGACATTGGGGTTCTCGGCGCGGGCGGGCGCGCGGGTCTCGGCGGGCGCGGCCGGCGTCTGGGCGGCGGCGGGACCCGCGGCGGGCGCGGCGGCGAAACCGATCAGGACGGCGGGGACGGCGGCGAAACGCATGGCGGCTCCAGAAATTCTGTTTTCCGGAAGATGGACCCGACGCAGGCTTTTCGCTCTCACAAGGCGTTGACGATCGCGCGAGACGGCGCGGAGGTCGCGTCGCCGCCTCTCCCTTGTCCGCCCGCGCCTCTCCCTTGGCCGCCCGAACCTCTCCCGGCCGTCCGCGCGCGCGCCCCTCGAGAGCGCTCTTCCCCGGAGCCGGCCGTCGCCCCGGCTTGGCGCCGCGCGGGGGCGGGGCGGTCAAGGGCTCGAGCGCAGCGTCCCTTGAACGCGCCGCGTCCGTGCGGCGGGTCGACGGGCGACGGCCGGACCGGGGAAGAGCGCGGGGGCGCCTCTTCCCTGGTGAGGTTCGAGCGGACGACCGGTCGGCCGATCGCGCGCGGTCGGGGCGGGCGCCCAGGCGGCGGGAGGGGGCTCGACGCCCCCGATCGCCGCGGCCCTTCTCGGGGGGCGGGCTTATGGTGTTTCGGGGTCGGATCGTTCGCTCCGACCTCGAAACACCGAACGCGAGGGGCGGCGTCAGCGTCGGGCGTCAGCGTCGGGCGTCGTAGACTTTTGCGCGCACTCCGCGCGCGCAAAAATCAGTGGCCCAAGATCTGGCCGAGGA
>JBCBRF010000106.1:0-12598 GCA_039819865.1 Pseudomonadota bacterium
CGGAGCACCGCGCGCGGACAGGCGGAGCCGCCGATCACGACCCGGTTGAGCGTGCTGAAGCGCTTGCCCGTCTCCTCGAGGTGGTGGAGCAGCTGGAGCCAGACCGTCGGCACCGCGAGCGTGATGGTCACGCCCTGCTCCAGCAGCTCGTGGAGCGCGGCGGGGCTCATGTCGCGGCCCGGCAGCACCATGCCGGCGCCCGCCATCGGCGCGGAGAAGCCGGTGGACCAGCCGTTGGCGTGAAACAGCGGGACGACGGGCATGACCACGTCGTTCGCCGACAGGCCGAGCGCGTCCGGTTGGATCGCCGTCATGGCGTGCAGCACGTTCGATCGGTGGCCGTAGACGACGCCCTTCGGGTCTCCGGTGGTGCCGGAGGTGTAGCAGATCCCGCAGGCGTCGGTCTCCTCGACCGGGGTCCAGCCGCGGTCCGCGGGCTGCTCCTCGATCCAGTCGTCATAGGCGATGGACCCCGGCGGCGCCTCGGGCGGCATCCGGTCGGCGCTGGTGAGAAAGATGAAGCCCTTCACCGTCTCGAGCCGCGGGGCGAGCCTCGCGATCAGCGGCGCGAGGTCGGCGTCGGCGACGATCCAGCGATCCTCGGCGTGATTGACGATGTAGGCGAGCTGGCCCTCGAAGAGGCGCGGGTTCAACGAATGGAGCACCGCGCCGGCGCCGGGCACGCCGTACCAGAGCTCGAGGTGGCGGGGCGTGTTCCAGGCCATGACGCCGACGCGCTCGCCTGGCGCGACGCCCAGGCGGCGGAGGCCTTCCGCGACGCGCAGGGCGCGCTCGCGGATCCGAAACCAGTCGGTCTCGACAAGCGCGCCGTCGGGGTTCCGACCGAGCACCCGGCGGCCGCTGTGGAACCGCGCGGCGTGATCGATGATCGACGAGACCCGAAGCGGCCAATCCGACATCTGGGCGCGCATCGCGTCCTCCCTTTTTTGGTTTTTCGGGAGGGTCGCGCGAAAGGGCGCCGGGCGCAACGGGGGCCCTTGACCGCGATCTTAGGGCAGGCGGTTGGCCTCCGCCCAGTCGAGCGCCGCGCTCAGTCCGATCAGGGAAAACCGGGTCTCGGCCGGCGGGATCTGGTCGCGCCCGCCCTCCTCGACCTCGGGCTCGGTCCAATAGGAGAGCGTGAGGGCGCCGCCGGCCCGCATCGCGGGCAGCAAGGTCTTGGCGCTCCGGGCGACGGCGAAACGGTAGGCGTTCGGCGGATCGTCCGGGCCCTGTCGCCAGCCGCCGTCGCTCAAGGGGGTGAACACGATCGGCGCGGCGGCGTCGATATGGGCGCGGAGCGGGCTGTCGGGGGCGAGGGGAGATCCTGCGGCGAGAAACGCGACCTGCGGAGGCCGATCGTTCGCAAGACTCTCGATTCTCAGGATCGCTGGCGGCCCGGTCTCGGGGGCCGGGTCCGCGGCGTCAGCGGCGCCCTCTTCGGCTTCGGCCAGGCTCGTCAGCAAGCAGACGCCGCCGGGTCGGCAGGCCGCGAGCCAAGCGTCGAACACGATGCGGCGCTCGCTGAAGTGGGACACCATCTGCTCCGGCGCGACGCCACGGCTGTTGACGGTCAGATAGCCGAACACCACGGCGACGAGGCCGGAGAGGATCAGAAAGATGCGCATAGGGTCGTTGGGTTCATCGAGATCGGGGCCGGCGGTTGCGGCGCGGCGGCGGGGCGATCCCTCGAGGATCGGTCCGGCGCGACGCCCCGCCCTCTGTGGCTCGATTCGGACCTTTGGAAAAGCGGCGGCGTTCGGGATCGCGCTTGCGGGCGCGTTCGGCGCGGCGATGGCGGACGCGCCGGCCCGCATCCTGGTCTGCGACGGCGTGGAGCGCTGGGTCGCGCGGCGCGAGGGAGAGGCGGTGGCGTCCGGCGCGGAGCCGCGACGCTGGCGCGTGAGGCTGTTTGCGGACGGGCGGGCGGAGACGGCGGGCCATGCGGGGCGATGGGTGGGGACCCATGCTCGGCTTCACGGCTCTCGCCCCGCCCCGGCGGGCGCGGCCTCGCTCGAGGTTCTGGCGAACGACATCGTCGTCGATCTCGAGACCATGCGTCTGAGCGGCGAACGGCGTCTGCGCTATCTCCGAACGCCTTACGATCATGCGACGGTGGCGCACGAGACGGAGCGCGTCGCGACCGGGCGGTGCTTCTGGTCCGGCTAGGGTGCGGCGCGATCAGGTGCGCGGCTCCAGCAGCCGCAATAGCCCTTGAGGCCCCTGGGGACCGAACCCTCGGCGAGGACGGGGGCGGCGCCGATGATCGCGGCGACGGGGTCGCCGGCGCTTCGATGCGATCGCTGGCGCGCGACGAACCGGGCGGCGCGCCGGTCGATCGCCGCGCCGCTCGGCCCTCGCTGCGCCCTGCGCCTTGTCCGGGGAAAGCGCAAACGCGCGGCGAGGTCCCGGCGCGGGCTGCGAGGCGCTGAGACGGCTCGGGCGGGACGGCGTGGACCGCCCCGCCCGGCTTCTCTTGTCAGGCCGCGGCGGCCTTTTCGGGCGCGAAGCGGCCGTAGAAGGTCTCGCCTTTGGTCGCCATGTCTCGGAGGAGCTGCGGAGGGTCGAAGCGCTCGCCGTGCTTCGTGGTCAGCGCGGCGCAGATCTCCACGAACTTCGCCGTCCCCATCATGTCGACCCAGGAGAGCGGGCCGCCCGACCAAGGCGCGAAGCCCCAGCCGAGGATGGCGCCGACATCGCCCTCGCGGATGTCGACCAGCACGCCCTCCTCGAGCGCCCGGATCGCCTCGAGGGCCTGGATCGCGAGCAGACGGTTGGTCACCTCCTCGCGGTCGGGCTGCTCTGCGACCGGGGCGTACAGCTCGCCCAGGCCGGGCCAGAGGTTCTGGCGCTTGCCCTTCTCGTCATAGGCGTAGAAGCCGGCGTTGGACTTCCGGCCGAGACGGCCTTTCGCGACCATCGCCTTCAGCAGATCGTCCGCGCCCGAGTGCGGATAGGCGTCGCCCATCGCGGCCTTGGTCGCCTCCATGATCTTCACGCCGAGCTCGAGCGAGGTCTCGTCGGTCAGCTGAAGCGGACCGAGCGGCATGCCGGCCTGCTTGGCGCAGTTCTCGATCAGGGCGGGGACGACGCCCTCCGCCACCATCCGCGCGCCCTCGTTGACGTACGGAATGATGCAGCGGTTGGCGTAGAAGAAGCGGGCGTCGTTCACGACGATCGGCGTCTTCTTGATCTGGCGCACGAAGTCGAGCGCCTTGGCGACCGCGCGATCCTCCGTCTTCTCGCCCTTGATGATCTCGACCAGCATCATCTTGTGGACGGGCGAGAAGAAGTGGATGCCGATATACTGGTCGGGGCGCTTCGAGGCTTTCGCCAGCTCGGAGATCGGCAGGGTCGAGGTGTTGGTGGCGAAGATCGCGTCCGCGGGCAGGGCCGCCTCGGCCATTTCGGTCACCTTGGCCTTCAGCCCCGGATCCTCGAACACCGCCTCGACCAAGAGGTCGCAGCCGTCGAGCTTGGCGTAGTCGGCCGTCGCCGTGACCTGTCCGAGAACGGCGTCGCGCTTCTCCTGGGTCAGGCGGCGCTTCTTCACGCTGTCATCAAGCAGGCCGGTGATCGTGGCGAGGCCGCGATCCGCGCTCTCCTGGTCGCGGTCGATCAGCACGACCTCCATGCCGGCGGCGGCGGAGACGTAGGCGATGCCCGCGCCCATCATGCCGGCGCCAAGGACGCCGACCTTCTTCACGGTCTGATCCGGCACGTCCGCGGGACGGCGGGCGCCCTTCTCGATCGCCTGCTTGTTCACGAACAGCGAGCGGATCATCGCCTCGGAGGAAGGATCCATCAGGACGGTGGTGAACCAGCGGGCCTCGATGCGGATGGCGGCGTCGAAAGGCACGAGCGCGCCCTCGTAGACGGCGGAGAGCATGGCCTTGGCCGCCGGATAGACGCCCTGGGTCTTGCCGTGGGTCATGGTGATCCCGCCCATGAAGGTCGGGAAGCCCTGCGGCGTGTAGGGGGCGCCGCCCGGCAGCTTGTAGCCCTTGGCGTCCCACGGCTTGACGATGTCGTCAGGCCCCGCGGCGAGCACCCAGGCCTTGGCGGCGGAGAGCAGCTGGTCGGCGGGGACGACCTCGTCGATCAGGCCGGCGCTCTTGGCCTTGGCGGGATCGGAGAGCTTGCCTTCGAGCAGGAAGGGCGCGGCGCCCATGACGCCCATCATGCGGATCAGGCGGGTGGTGCCGCCGGCGCCCGGGAAGATGCCGACCATGATCTCCGGCAGGCCGATCTTGGCCTTGGGATTGTCGGCGGCGAAGCGGCGATGGCCGGCCAGCATGATCTCGTAGCCGATGCCGAGCGCGGTGCCCGGGGTGGCGACGGCGACCGGCTTGCCGCCCTTGTTGGTCTTCGGATCGGCGCCCATGCGCTCGATCTTCCGGAGCACCTGGTGGAGCTGCATGACGAAGCCGAAGATGGTCTCGGCCGGATCGCCGCCGCCCGCGAGCGCCTGGCGCTTGATGTTCCCGATGACGTTCAGGTCCATGCCGCCGGCCATGTCGGGCTTGGCGGAGGTGATCACGACGCCCTTGACGGTCTCGTCGGCGATGGCGGCGTCGATATGGGCGTCGAGCTCGCGGATGCCGTCTTCGTTCAGGACGTTCATCGACTTGTCGGGGCCGATGTCCCAGGTGATCACGGCGACGCCGTCGGCGTCTTTCTCGTAGTGGAAGGCGTTGGTCATGGTCGGGTCCTCCCGATGGATGTTTTTCGAAGTCTCGTCGGCGGCTGAGCGGGCGACCCCACCCCCGTCCCCTCCCCGCATGCGGGGAGGGGGGCGCAGAGCCCGCGGCTCGCGCATCGGCGCGGCCGGACGGTGGCGCGCGCCGCGTCGCGCCTCCGCGGCGTCGATGATTGCGGACAGAACCGCGTCCGAGTTCTCGAGAACCTCATGGTTCCAGAACCGCAGCACGTGAAACCCGAACCGCGCGAGCACGCGGTCTCGCGCCGCGTCCTTCGCGCTTGCAGCGTGCCGACCGCCGTCGATCTCGACCACGATCGCCGATTTCAGGCAGGCGAAGTCGACCACGAACGGGCCGATCGGATGCTGTCGCCGGAAGGCGAGATCGCGCGTGCGCCGGAGCGGTTGGAGCCCTGACCAGAGGCGCTTTTCGGCCTCGGTCGGATCCCGACGCAAGCGGCGGGCCCGTGTTCTCATCTCAGCGGACGTCGGCACGGCGATCTCCCGTTAGGCGGACGGTCTGACAAGGGCGTCCCCCTCCCCGCATGCGGGGAGGGGCTAGGGGTGGGGCTGCGCCGCTTCCGCCTCACACCCGCTCGATGACGGTCGCGGCGCCCATGCCGGAGCCGATGCAGAGGGTGGCGAGGCCGACCTCCTTGTCGGAGCGCTCCAGCTCGTCGACCAGCGCGCCCAGGATCATCGCGCCGGTGGCGCCGAGCGGGTGGCCCATGGCGATCGCGCCGCCGTTCACGTTGACCTTGGAATGATCGACGTCGAAGGCCTGCATGAAGCGCAGGACCACCGCGGCGAAGGCCTCGTTCACCTCGAACAGGTCGATGTCGCCGATCGACATGCCGGTCTCGCTCAGGATCTTCTCGGTCACCGGGACCGGGCCCGTCAGCATGATGGTCGGATCGGTGCCGATCTTGGCGGTGGCCTTGAACCGTGCGCGCGGCTTCAGGCCGTATTTCTCGCCGAACTCCTTGTCGCCGATCAGAACGGCGGCGGCGCCGTCCACGATGCCCGAAGAATTGCCGGCGTGGTGGATGTGGTTGATGCGCTCGAGATGCGGGTACTTCAACAGCGCGATCGCGTCGAAGCCCGGCATGGTCTCGCCCATGTCCTTGAAGGACGGCTTCAGCGCGCCCAGCGCCTGCATGTCGGTGCCCGGGCGCATATGCTCGTCATGGCTGAGGATCTCGACGCCGTTCTGATCCTTCACCGGCACGATCGCGTTCTTGAAGCGGCCGTCCTTCCAGGCCGCCTCGGCGCGGTTCTGGCTTTCGACGGCCAGAGCGTCGGCGTCGTCGCGGGAGAAGCCGTATTCGGTGGCGATGATGTCCGCCGAGATGCCCTGCGGGACCATGTAGGATTTGAAGGCGAGGTACGGATCGACGGCGATCGAGAAGCCGTCCGAGCCCATCGGCACCTTGCTCATCATCTCGACGCCGCCCGCGACATAGGCGTGACCCGAGCCGCCGCGGACCTGGTTGGCGGCCATGTTCACCGCCTCGAGGCCGCTTGCGCAGAAGCGGTTGATCTGAACGCCCGGGACGCTCTCGTCATAATCGGCGTAGAGCACCGCCGAGCGCGCGATGTCGCCGCCCTGCTCGCCCACCGGGCTGACGCAGCCGAGGATCACGTCCTCGATGTCCGCGGTGTCGATTTCGTTGCGGTCGCGAAGCGCCTCGAGCACCGTCGCGGCGGTGTGGAGCGCCGTGACTTCGTGGAGCGCGCCGTCCTTGCGGCCTTTGCCGCGGGGGGTGCGGACGGCGTCGTAGATGTAGGCTTCGGTCATTGAGCTTGTCCTCCGCTCGGGGCGTCTTTCGGCCCTGTCATCTGTTGGTTCGGATCCGGCGCGCCGTATTCGGCGATGAAATCCCGGTACACGACGTCGAGTTTGTCTGGGTCGGCGTAGTCGTCGAGGCGCTCCAGCAGCACTGTCAGCAAGTAGTTATTCGAGAGGCCGTAGCGCGAGTTCAGCGCGCGCAATCGTGAATAGGCGTCCTCCGTCAGAGCGGCGCTGAACCGCTGCGGCAGCGCCAGGCGCTTCGGTTTCGGCGCTTTCGCCATCGCGACACCCCCTTGTTCCGTCCAACGGTTCCGTCCACGGCTCCGCCCGGCCCACCGCGCCGGCGGCCGACTACAGGCTCCGGCCGATCAGCTCCTTCATGATCTCGTTGGCGCCGGCGTAGATCCGCTGGACCCGGTGGTCGGCCCACATCTCCGCGATCGGGTACTCCAGCATGAAGCCGTAGCCGCCGTGGAGCTGGAGGCAGGCGTCCAGCACCTCCTGGCCGCGGTCGGTGATCCAGTACTTCGCCATCGCCGCCATCTCGACGCTCAGGCGCCCGGCCATGTGCTCGGCGACGCAGTGGTCGAAGAAAGCCCGCGCGGCGGCGGTGGTGGTCTTGGCCTCGGCGAGCTGGAAACGGGTGTTCTGGAAGTCGAACACCGTCTTGCCGAAGGCGGCGCGCTCCTTGGTGTAGGCGATGGTCTCCGCGACCGCGCGCTCCATGTGGCCGATCGAGCCCGCGGCGACGATCAGGCGCTCTTGCGGAAGCTGCTCCATCATCTGGTAGAAGCCGCGGCCCTCCTCGCCGCCCAGCAGGTTTTCCGGCGGGACGGAGACGTTGTCGAAGAACAGCTCGGAGGTGTCGGCGGCGTGCATGCCGACCTTCTCGAGATTGCGGCCGCGGGAGAAGCCTTCCGCGGGGCCTCCCTCCGGCCCCTGGGTCTCGACGGCGACGAGCGAGACGCCCTTGGCGCCCTCGGCCCGGTCGGTCTTGCAGGCGACGAGGACGAGGCCGGCGTGCTGGCCATTGGTGATGAAGGTCTTCGAGCCCGAGAGGCGGTAGACGTTCCCGTCGCGTTTGGCGTGGGTCTTGATGTTCTGCACGTCGGAGCCCGTCCCGGGCTCGGTCATGGCGAGGGCGCCGATCAGTTCGCCGGAGGCCATCTTCGGCAGCCAGCGCTTCTTCTGCTCCTCGGTGCCGTAGGCGAGGACGTAATGCGCGACGATGGTCGAATGGATCGGGTTGCCCCAGGAGGCGAGATTGGCCCGGCACTGCTCGATGGAGATCACGGCCTCATGGCCGAAATCGCCGCCGGCGCCGCCATACTCCTCCGGGATCGAGGCGCAGAGCAGGCCGGCTTCGGCCGCCTCGTTCCAGGTCCCGCGCGGCATGACGCCGGCGCGGCGCCAGTCGGCGGCGTGGGGAACCCAGCGCTCCTCGTAGAACCGGGAGGCCATGTCCGAGAGCATCTGATGCTCTTCGGTCATCCAGGGGGAGCGGATCACGGCGAGATCGGTCAGGTCCTTGGCCATCGTTCAGCCCTCCCGCGCCGGCAGCGGATGGCCGGGCAGCGTTTCATAGGGGTGGCGCCAACCCGGGAGCGACCGGATGCGGTCCAGCCAGGCGGCGGTGCGGGGGAGGTCGGCGGGGTCGAGACCCAGCTCGTCCAGCCAGAACAGGTAGCCGCAGGCCGAGAGGTCCGCGATCGTCGGGCGATCGGGCGTGGCGAGGAAGTCCTGCTCGGCGAGGCGGGCCTCCAGGATCTTGAAGGCGGCCTTCATGCGGCCGCCGAGGAAGCCGATCGCGCCGGCGTCGCGTTTCGCCTCGGGCAGGAAATTGGTCAGGAAGCGATAGGTGGCCGCGTATCCCGTCAGCTTGTGATTGTCCCATAGGATCCAGCGCAGGATCTCGTCGCGCTCGGCGTCGGTCTCGCCGCCGAACGCGCCGAAGCGCCGCGCGAGGGCGTGGAGAATGGCGCCCGACTGGGTCTGAACGCCGTCCGGACCTTCGAGCACCGGCGCCTCGCCCATCGGGTTCAGCTTCAGGAACTCAGGCGCGCGATGGGCGCCGTTGAAGAAGTCGAGGAAGACCGGCTCCCAATCGGCGCCGACCAGATCCAGCATCAGCGCGACCTTGTATGCGTTGCCGGACTGGGCGAAGCCGTGAAGGCGATACTCGGCCATCGGTGTTCTCTCCCTTCCTCGCGCCCCGTCTGACGCGGGGTCGCGTATGGTCTCGCGTGGCGCCCGGCGCCCGATCCTCGGCGCGCCCATGTCCAGCGCCCCACCCCCGGCCCCTCCCCGCGTGCGGGGAGGGGAGAGCGCCCGGCTCGACCTGGATGCGCCGGCGGCGGACCGCAACGCCGCTCGAGACGTCGTCCCCTCCCCGCCGCGGCGGGGAGGGGGCGGCGAGACGGTCTTCGCTCAGAACGCCTCGGCCGGCAGGTCCATCACCGGGGCCGCGCCGGCCTTGACGCGGGCGAGTCGCAAGCCCGTCTCCGGCATCAGCTTGGTCATGAAATACCGGCCGGTCATCAGCTTCGCTTCATAGAAGGCCTTGTCGTCGGCGCCGGTCTCGAGCGCCTCGACCGCGACCTTCGCCATCCGCGCCCACATCAGGCCGAGGCACACATAGCCGAACAGGTGCAGGAAGTCGTTCGAGCCCGCCAGCGCCTCGTTCGGGTTCTTCATGCCGTGCTGGACGAAGTACATCGAGGCTTCCTGCAGATCCTTCGAACCCTGCTTAAGCGGCTCGAGGAAGTGCGTGTTGAATTCTTCATCGCCTTTGTTCTCGGCGATGAACTCCTTCACGATCTCGAAAAAGCGGCGGACGTGCTTGCCGCCGTCCTGGGGCAGCTTGCGGCCGACGAGGTCGAGGGCCTGGATGCCGTTGGCGCCCTCGTAGATCATCGCGATGCGGGCGTCGCGGACGTACTGCGACATGCCCCATTCCTCGATGTAGCCATGGCCGCCATACATCTGGAGCGCTTGGCTGGCGTTCTCATAGCCCTTGTCGGTCAGGAAGGCCTTCAGGACCGGGATCAGCAGCGCGATCAGGCCCGCGGCCTCCTCGCGCTTGGCGTCGTCGAGGCTGCGATGCTCGCCGTCGATCAGGGTCGAGCCCCAGAGAATGAAGGCGCGGGCGCCCTCGATGAAGGCCTTCTGGTCGAGCAGCGACCGGCGGACGTCGGGGTGCACGATGATCGGGTCGGCGGCTTTGTCGGGCGCCTCGGCGCCGGTGACGGCGCGGCCCTGGATGCGGTCTTTCGCATAGGCGGCGGCGTTCTGGTAGGCGATCGTCGCCTGGGCGAGGCCCTGCATGCCGACCAGGATCCGCGCCTCGTTCATCATCGTGAACATGGCGCGCAGGCCCTTGTGCTCCTGCCCCACGAGCCAGCCGATCGCCTCGTCATAGTTCATGACGCAGGTGGCGTTGCCGTGGATGCCCATCTTCTCCTCGATCTTGCCGCAGGAGACGGCGTTGCGCTCGCCGAGGGCGCCGTCCTCCTTCACCAGGAATTTCGGCACGACGAAGAGCGAGATGCCCTTCACGCCGTCGGGGCCGCCCGGGATCTTGGCGAGGACGAGGTGGATGATGTTCTCCGCCATGTCGTGCTCGCCGGCGGAGATGAAGATCTTCTGGCCGGTGATCTTGAAGGAGCCGTCCTCCTGCGGGACCGCCTTGGTCCGCATCAGGCCGAGATCGGTGCCGCAGTGCGGCTCGGTCAGGTTCATGGTGCCGGTCCAATGACCGGAGGTCATTTTCGGCAGGTAGGTGGATTTCTGCTCCGGCGAACCGTGCTTGTGGATCGCGGAATACGCCCCGTGGGTCAGCCCGTGATACATCATCAGCGCCATGTTGGCGGCCGAGTGCATCTCACCGATGGCGATCGACATGACGTTGGGCATGCCCTGGCCGCCATATTCGGGGTCGCACTCCATGCTGTTCCAGCCGCCGTCGCGGAGCGCGTCGAACGCCGCCTTGAAGCCGTCGGGCGTGCGCACGACGCCGTTCTCCAGACGGCAGCCCTGCTGATCGCCGGTCGCATTGGTCGGCAGCAGAACTTCGACCGCGAGCTTGCCGGCCTCGTCGAGAATGGCGCCGGTCAGGTCTTCGGTCAGCTCCGAGTACCCCTCGATATCGGCGCGGTCCTGGACCTTCAGGGTCTCGTGCAGGACGAATTTAAGATCGCGAAGCGGCGGTTCGAACGTCGGCATGGTCTTCCTCCTTCAGCGCCGAGACCTCGACCCCTCCCGATCGGGCCCGGCGTTCGTCGTTGCAGTCATCGGGCGGCGGCGCGCGTCAGCGCATCGCCTCAACGGCTTTGCTGGGGCGGGCGGCGCCGCCGGAGCGTTCGCCCAGCATGCGGCGCACGAGGTCCATATGGCGCTCGAGATCGGCGATGGCTTCGTCGAGCTCGCGCCGGCGCTCCTTCAGCATCTCGTGCTTTTCCTGGGCCGTCTCGATGGTCCGGCGCAGTTGCGTCACTTGGCCGTCGCCCAGATCGTAGAGATCGAGCAGTTCTCGAATCTCGTTCAGCGTGAAGCCGAAGCGCTTGCCGCGCAGGATCAGCTTCAGGCGCGCGCGATCGCGCACGGTGTAGATCCGGCGGCGGTCGTCGCGTTTGGGGTTCAGCAGACCTTGGTCCTCGTAGAACCGAAGCGCCCGAGGCGTCGCGCCGAACGCGTCGCAGAGATCGCGGATCGAGTAGGTCTCGCCCGGGTCCTCGCCGATGAGGGAATTCGCCTCTGGCGTCATAGAGCACCTCCCTGGCCTGGGCGGAGATCCGCCCCCTGTTTCGGTCCGCGATTCGCTGCTTCGACCGCGGCTTACCTCGTCTCATCTACTTTACGTTGACGTAAGCGTCAATCCCTAAGGCGAATCCTGGCCTGCGTCGCGGGCGAGCGGTTCGAGGCCGGGGGACGACTCGGCCGTCTCCATTCCAAGTAAGAGCGCCGTTAAGGTTTTCGAAGGCTCAACCGCGGTAACTCTCGATCAATATTCGTTAGGATCCCGCGGTTCGACCCGCGGAAACGAGGTTGATCATGGGCGCGCAGAAACCGTCTCCGGCCCCGTGGAGCGTAAAGGGCATCCCGCCCGAGACCCGCGAACTCGCCAAGACCATCGCGCATGGCGAAGGGCTGACGCTCGGGGCCTGGCTGTCGCAGCGAATCGCCGAATGCGCCGCCGGCGCGGAGGCGGAGGCGGCTCCGGCGGACGCGCCCGCGCGGCCGGCGCCGGCGATGGTGAGCGGAATGCTGGACGCGCTTGCGACGAATCTCGCCCGGATCGAGGCGCGGGATCGTGAACGGGTCGAGGCGCTCAACGCCGCGATTGCGGCGCTCGGCGCCCGGCTCGACCAGGTAGCGTCCCGGGTGGAGACGGAGGCCCCTCACGGCGGTCCGGTCCGCGATGCGGCGCCCGCCAACCGGGAACTGACGCAGGCTCGACCAGAAGAAACGTTCTGGGCGACGGACAAACCGCGTGCGGTCGACTTCCAAGAGGAAGAAGGCCCGTTCCGAGAGGAAGAAGGCCCGGCGGAGGACGCCGGGTCGGACGCGTCGCCCGTAGCGGCGACGCACGCCGAGCGCCCAGAGGCCTCCGCGATGGAAGACCCCTGGAGCGACGATCCCCGAGATCCGGCGGCCTGGTCGCGCCCCGAGACCGCCTGGGGCGACGCGGCTTGGAGCGATTCGACCGGCGCGCCGCCGACCGGCGAGGCGCTCGGCGACACGGATCTTTCGCCGCGCCCGAAGGCGGCGGCGACGCCGGAGACGGGCCTTGAGCGCATGGCCGATCGGGCCCCGTCCTGTCGGGCCCCGTCCTGGACCGAGGACGCCGAGCCGCTCTCCACCGCGCCGGTCCTGGGCTTCGATCCATTCGATCTCGACGCGCCCGCCGAAGACGCGCTCGCCAAAGACGCGTCTGGGCGCGCCGCCGAGAGCGATCCTTCGGGCGAGACGTTGGCGGAGCCCCGGGGAGAGCGGCCCGATGAGATCCAGACGGAGATCCAGGAAGAGATCGAGGCTGAGACCCGTTCACGATCCCGCGCCTCGATCCGGGCGAGATTCGTCGCAAGCGCGTCCAGCATTCCGCTCACCAT
>JBCBRF010000107.1:0-12561 GCA_039819865.1 Pseudomonadota bacterium
CCGCCCCGAAGACGCCCCGCCCCGAAGACGAGCCCCGCCCCGAAGAGCCCCGCCCCGAAGAGCCCCGCCCCGAAGAGCCCCGCACCGACCAGCCCCGTCCCGGCGACCGTCTCGCCTGCGACGCGCATCCCGCGCGCCCGCCCCGCCGTCGCCGGGCTTGCGTCCCGTCTCTCCCGACTGGCGAAACCCGCGCGCCCGATCTACGGTCCCAGGCGAAGCGCGGCGCCCCTTTCATCAGACCGCGCGCGAAGAGATGAGCAGGGTGACGCCCGATGACCCCTCCGAGACGCGCCTCCGGCCTGTTGGACTTCGACGATGACGACGACGCTCCCGCCGCGCCCGACAGCGGCGCCGCCCAGGGCGGCAATGCGCTCGAGGTCACGGTCTCCGAGCTCTCCGGCCGCATCAAGCGCACCATGGAGGACGCCTACGGCCATGTCCGCGTCCGCGGCGAGATCGGCCGCGTCTCCCGCCCGCGCTCCGGCCACGTCTATCTCGACCTGAAGGATGAACGCGCGGTCCTCTCCGGCGTGATCTGGCGGGGCGTCGCCGAGCGCTTGAAGATCCAGCCGCAGGAGGGGCTCGAGGTCGTCGCCTCGGGCAAGATCACCACCTTCCCGGGCCAGTCCAAATACCAGATCGTGATCGACAGCCTGGCCCCCGCCGGCGTCGGCGCGCTGATGGCGATGCTCGAGGAGCGCAAGAAGCGCCTCGCCGCCGAGGGCCTGTTCGCGCCCGAGCGCAAGAAGGCGATCCCGTTCCTGCCCGAGGTGATCGGCGTCGTCACCTCGCCGTCGGGCGCGGTGATCCGGGACATCCTGCACCGCCTGGCGGACCGCTTTCCCCGCCCCGTGCTGGTCTGGCCCGTCGCGGTCCAGGGCGAGGCCTGCGCCCCCCAGGTCGCCGCGGCCCTCCGCGGCTTCAACGCCCTCGCCCCCGGCGGCCCGATCCCGCGCCCCGACCTGCTGATCGTGGCCCGCGGCGGCGGCAGCCTCGAGGATCTCTGGGGGTTCAACGAAGAGATCGTCGCCCGCGCCGCCGCCGAGAGCGCGATCCCCCTGATCTCCGCGGTCGGGCACGAGACCGACACCACGCTGATCGACTACGTCGCCGACCGCCGCGCGCCGACCCCGACCGCCGCCGCCGAAATGGCCGCGCCCGTCCGTTCGGAACTGCTTTCCCAGCTCTCCCAGTTCGAGGCTCGGCGCGCCCAGGCGCTCGCCCGCCTGCTGGAGGAGCGGCGGAGCCGGGTGCGCGATCTGGGCCGCGCCCTGCCGCGGCCGGAGGATCTGCTGGCGCTGCCGCGGCAACGCTTCGACGCCGCCGCCGAGCGGCTGCCCCGCGCGCTGCTCGGCGCGGTGCGGGCGCAGGAGCTGCGTCTGGGTCGGGTCTCGGGACGCCTTGCGCCCGCGATGCTGACGCGCCGGATCGAGACCGAGGGCCGGACCGCCGCGGGCCTCGGCGCGCGTCTCGGCCCGGCGCTCCGCCGCGCCGCGGAGCTCGCCCGCGACCGCTTCGACCGGGGTCGCTACGCCGAGCGCCTCGCGCGCATCTCGGCGGCCGAGGCCGAGCGCTCCCGCGAACGGCTGGAGAAGCTCGGGCGCCTGCTCGACGGATTCTCTTACAAGGCGACGCTGTCCCGCGGCTACGCGGCGGTCTGGGGAGAGGGCGGCGTGGTCTCCTCCGCCGAGGCGGCCGCCCAGAGCGGCGCGCTCGAGATCGAGTTCGCCGACGGCCGCCTGCCCGTCGCTCCGAAGGCCGCGAAGGGTCCCGACCCGCAGGGCGAGCTGTTCTGAGCCCGCGGGGCGGCGGGGGACGGCGAGACGTCCCAGCGCGCCGGTTGAACGATCTGCCGAGGTCCGGCTCGTTCACCCGCAATGAGTGAATGTGAACGCTCCGCCGTGCGCGGCGCTCACGGCCGCGCCGTCAGGCCGCGTCAATTTCGTCCCAAGCGCCCGACCCGGTCGGCCCGCTCAGTTCGCGATGGCGCGGAACGTCATGCGCTCGCCGCGCTTTCGCGGGTCCTGCACGGTGCGCTCGACCTGGCGCGGCGCGCGGCCGAGATAGTGCGCCCGGCACACCTTGGTGTCCGCCACGCAGACCTGCACATAGACCCGCTGCTTGCAGTAGTTCGTCAGTCGGTAGCTGAAGATCGACGGGCTGTCCGAGACATGCGTCCAGCTGAAGAAGACGCATTTGTCCATGTTCGTCGCGGCCTCGGCCGTCGGGACGACGGCGAAGGGCGAGAGGGCGAGGACGAGCGCTAAGAGAAAGCGCGACATGATCGGCTCCAGTGTCTTTGGGCCGCGGCGCGCGACCCGATCTTTGAGCCTCACGATGCCTGAGAAATCCTGAGAAACCTTTGTGAAGGAAGGTTAATGACCGCGCCCGCCGTTCCGGAGCGGGTCCGAGGCGCCCCGGGCCGCCTTCAGAAACAATTCCGGCAGCGCGCGGCCTGCGGCATGGCGGAGAGCCGCTCGGCCGAGATCTCCTCGCCGCAATTGACGCAATAGCCGTATTCGCCGGCCTCGATGCGCCCGAGCGCCGCCTTGATCTGGCGAAGCTCGATCAGCCCGGCGCCGCCCAGCCCCTCGAGGACTTCGTCGCCCTCCCGCTCGGTCGCGCGATCCTCCCAATCCTGGGGCGGCGTCTCGTCGAGAGCGTCTTCGATGTCGTCGAGCCGGTGTTCAAGCTCCGCCTCGCGAGCGAGGAGCGCGGCTTTGTAATGGGCGACGTCGATCATGGCGGCCTCCTGGAACCTCTGATCGTCACGGTGGGGACAGGCGTCTGCGCGGGCCTTGATCCAAATCAGGACGCCAGCTCAGGACCTCGGCTCAGGACCTCGGCTCAGGCCGTCGCGTCGACGCCGCCTCGGGCCGGTCGCGCCGATGGTTGGTCGCGATCGCGGAAAGCGCCAGCGCGATCGCCCCCGGCAACGAGCGCCATCGGCGTCCCACCCGCCTTGAACCCGGTCCGGGCCTGCAGAAAGAGGGCGGAGATCCCCACAGCGACGCATAGCACGGCGCGTTCGCCGCCCAGAGCGCCGGCCGGACGAGCCCGCCCGTCGCCGCCCGACCCGGCGCCGCCGTCGGATCCGGGCGGCGCGCTGGCGCTGTCCTGCGCTGCGTCGAGGCCTCCGCTCAGATCAGCAGGCCCGCCGCGCCTTCCAGGCGGAGGAGCCGCACCTTGTCCTCGACCCCGCCCGAGGCGGAGAACCCGCCGAGCCCGTCCGCCGCCAGCACCCGGTGGCAGGGGATCAGGATCGGGATCGGATTGGCGCCGCAGGCCCGCCCGACCGGCTGCGCGGCCGAACCGAGATCGGCGGCGATCGCGCCATAGGTCCGCGTCTCGCCGAACGGGATCGCTTGCATCTGCTCCCAGACGCTTCGCTCGAACGCCCCGCCCTCGGGCGCGAGCGGCAGGTCGAACGCGCGAATACGGCCTGCGAAATACGCCGAGATCTGCTCGGCCGCGGCGCGCAGCAGCGGGGATGGTGGGATGAGCGGCGGATCGGCGCTCGGCCAGGAGAGCCGCACCGGCCAGGAGAGCCGCACGATCGCGCCGCCTTCGGCCGCCACCCGGATCGGCCCGAGCGGGCTCTCGAGCGTCGCCGCCTCGCCCGCCTCGGCCGTCTCGCCCTCGTCGCCGGTCATCGCGTCTCTCTCGTGTGAGCGCTCAGCCTTCGGCCAGATGCAGCCGGAGCGCCGTCCGCGCGTTCTCCAGGAACGGATAGTCCTCGACCTGCGCCGCCGTCAGCAACGCGAAGCCCGCGCCCTCCCGAAGCCGCACATCCGCGGGCGCGATCGCGAGCCTCAGGCGGAACACCGCGTGCTCGACCCCGCGATCGGTCTCGAAGCGCCGGAACGGCTCGAGCGCGCCGTGTCCGACGGCGAGCCCGGTCTCCTCCGCGAATTCGCGCATTGCGGCCTGGCGCCGGGTCTCCCCGGGCTCCGCCGAGCCGCCGAACAGCGACCAGAGCCCGGGCCCCGCGACATCCGGCCGGTCGTCCCGCAGTTGGCAGAGCACCCGCCCCTCCGCGTCGAACGCGATCACCAGCGCCGCGGACAGCCGCCCGAGCGGCGCATCCGCCAGCGCGGCGTCGAAGGGGAGGGGAGCGCTCATCTCGGATCGCCCCGGAGGGCGCCGCCTCGGGCGCGCCGCGAGGATCGCCGGATCGGCGAGACGAGCGGCATGCGCCTCGCCCGGCGCTCGTCTCGCGGGGGCCGCGATCCTCGCTCAGGTCCAGCCCTCACCCCGCCAGCGCCTTGTTCAGGTTCTCGTCGATCTTCTCGAGGAACCCCATGGTGGTCAGCCATTTCTGGTCAGGCCCGACGAGGAGCGCGAGGTCCTTGGTCATGAAGCCGCTCTCGACCGTCTCCACGATCACCTTCTCCAGCGTCGTCGCGAAGCTCATCAGCGCCGCGTTCTCGTCGAGCGTCGCACGGTGCTTAAGCCCGCCCGTCCAGGCGTAGATCGAGGCGATCGAGTTCGTCGAGGTCGCCTCGCCCTGCTGGTGCTGGCGATAATGCCGCGTGACCGTGCCGTGGGCGGCTTCCGACTCGACGATCTTCCCGTCCGGCGTCATCAGCACCGAGGTCATCAGCCCGAGCGACCCGAAGCCCTGCGCCACCGTGTCGGACTGCACGTCGCCGTCGTAGTTCTTGCAGGCCCAGACGAACCCGCCCGACCATTTCATCGCGCAGGCCACCATGTCGTCGATCAGCCGGTGCTGATAGGTGATCCCCGCCGCCTTGAACTTGTCCGCGAACTCGGCCTCGAACACCTCCTCGAAGATCTCCATGAAGCGCCCGTCATACTGCTTCAGGATGGTGTTCTTGGTGGAGAGATAGACCGACCAGCCGAGCGACAGCCCGTAGTTGAACGAGGCGCGCGCGAAGTCCCGGATCGAGTCGTCGAGATTGTACATCGCCATGAACACGCCCGCCGACGGCGCATCGAACACCTCGCGCTCCTCGATGGTCCCGTCCGCGCCGACGAACTTCATCGAGAGCGTGCCGGGGCCTGGGAACTTCAGATCGGTGGCGCGGTACTGATCGCCGAAGGCGTGCCGGCCGATCACGATCGGCTTGGTCCAGCCCGGCACCAGCCGCGGCACGTTTCGGCAGATGATCGGCTGGCGGAACACCACGCCGCCGAGGATGTTGCGGATCGTGCCGTTCGGGCTCCGCCACATCTTTTTCAGGCCGAACTCCTCGACCCGCGCCTCGTCGGGCGTGATCGTCGCGCATTTCACCCCGACGCCGACCTCTTTGATCTTCTCGGCGGCGTCGATGGTGATCTGGTCTTCGGTGCGGTCCCGCTCCTCGATCCCCAGATCGTAATAGAGCAGGTCGATGTCCAAGTAGGGCAGGATCAGCTTCTGCTTGATGAAGTCCCAGATGATCCGGGTCATCTCGTCGCCGTCGAGCTCGACGACCGGGTTCTCGACTTTGATCTTCGACATGCGTGCAAGCTCCTAGCGCCATGCGCGGCGGCCGGGCGCCGAGCGCGCCGACCCTGTGGGCGACGGATGCTTACAGCCTACGACCGCACCTGAAAATCCCGCTGGGGTCGAGGGCGGCGTCGCTCGAAGAGCCGAGCTAAACAGTCCGTGTCGCGGATGTCGGTTTCTGACCCAAGTCGGACCTAGAGGCTGCCGGCCTTGGTGGCGCGCCATTGTTGGAGCAGAGCGTTTAGAGGCTCTCTAAAGATCTCCGCCGCGAAGCTTGCGCCAGAGGGCAAGAAAGCCTACATAAACGCTGTAAGGTTATCTCACTCGAACCTCTGTCTCCTTTCTTGGTCGCAGTATTTCGTTCTTGAAGTGACTGCACTGCAACCGCCGCATGTCGCGAGCGGATTTAAATGAATGGAGACGTCACAATGGCCAGCGGCACTGTGAAGTGGTTTAACTCAACTAAAGGGTTCGGATTTATCCAACCGGATGGCGGCGCAAGAGATGTGTTTGTCCATATATCCACCCTGGAACGATCCGGGCTTCAAGGCCTGTCCGACGGTCAAAAGGTCACCTTCGATGTTGAGGCGGGCCGAGATGGTCGCGAATCGGCCGTGAACCTAGCGTTGGCGAACTGAAGTCACACGATGTCGCCGCAAGGGCGCAGTTCATTGCGGCGACGCGGCATCGCCCACGCGACAATAATACTGACCTGATCGGACGCTCTCCTGTGGAAGGGCGCACACCTCGGCCAGAGATCGAGCCGTCCGACAGCATCGACGACACGTGATCCTGGGATCGCTCCAAGGCCCGAAAGTGCTTCACATGCTTGGCCGAGTCCGATCGCGACCGGTCGAGCGAACGGATCTACAAGCGCTGTTACGTCTTCGGTGTCCTGGAAGAGCAAGCGGTTCATGTAGACCAACCCTCGCATGCCAGAACTGGCGCGCAAGGGGATTGCGTGTTGATCGCCGAAGAGGCGTCGTTGCTCCGTGAGTAGGTATGCGCCAGGCCATGTCAGCGTTCCGAAACAAGTTGGGTTCGTTTCTCCGAAGCACCTGAAGGCTAAATCGCCAGCCGGAAAGTGGGAACCTGTCTTCGGCTCGAACGGTGGAGCAAAACAGAAAGCTAGAGCAATAGAGCGCATCCGACTCTCGCTTCAATGCACTAGCGACTCTACTTTGCTTCTCGCTCGTTTATACTTGAACTGAACTGACCGGCGCCCAGCCGAGTCACAGGTGCGCCAAGAAATGAGGATAAAATCGATGAGCGGCCTTGAATACTTTGGCGTTATCCCTGTAATAGTTTTTACGATCGCTGTTATTGTCATCCTTTCAGTGTTTTTGGATTGGTGCAACAAACAGTTCCGGCGCCTTGCGCCCAAGAGCAACAATAAAAACTAGGACAGAGCTCCGCCAGCTTGGCGACACGAGAACTTGGAACACCGCACCGACTAAAAAGCATGATTACAATCGTGGGACCTAAAAGAAAGTGCGGCCTGATCGGTGTTTGGCAGGGAAACGTCTCTGACTTGATCGAAGCATGAAAGAAAGGATGGACTATGCTGCTAGAGGAACCACATTTGAACGCGGTGATCGCCCACACGGCGGCGAACGTGATAAACACCGACTCTGACACTCAAAGGAGGCTGGAGTTCGTGTTCGGCAAACACACGTTCTTCACCAACGAAAAGGGCTTGTTTATTGTCGAGCCGACTACTGATCCGAAGCGGCCCAATCGCACGCTTGTCAAGCGGGTGCGGCTGGCGAATTGGGTCGCCCCCGATCTCAAATTTCTAAAACCAATCAATGCCACGAAGAAGGCCAAGAAGATCGAGATCTAGGCGATCCGCCGACATCGATAGTCACGAATGGCGTGACAGCCGACGGGGTTGACGGTTGGACTCGAGCAAGCGTGTGAACCGCGACTGAAACACCCGAAGCGTACCGACGGGAAATATCGTTTAAGTTCAATATCTTATGCGAGCCGCATTAGGCTGCAGCGCAGCCTTGGCGTAGATTGTTGAAGTGGGCCTTTGGCCCTGATCGCCAATTTCTGCAGCTCTTCCCACCGTCCGATGCCGAGGGGGGCTAGCAGACCCTGTAGGAGCACGCGTTTCACGCGCGCCGATGACACACTGCAGCCCTGTCAACTCGGCTTCAAGAAGTAGCCGAGTTCACGTCCCTGTCGGCGAAAATATCTCTGTTAATTAACTGCCGCACCTGTTAGACCATTTGAGTTAAGAGTTGGCGGAGCGCAATAATATGCGCCACCCTCTCCAAGAAACGACTCTTTTAATTTTACCACTCGGCCGATCTCTAAGCGCGTATGCGTTTCCGAGAGATCGGGCGTGCGCGCTTGGAGGAACCAAACTGAACAAGCTCGATGCGGTCATCTCCGGAACGTCCTGCGGCAGCCAGGTCCAGACTGACGAAATTCGTCAGAGTTTTTTTGCGCTCGACCATCGGTGGCACTTCGGAAGCAAGCTGGCGAAAACAATCGAAATCGTAATTGCGCCGCGTTCAGACGACATTCATGCTCATCGCGCAAATGTTGGGATTGAGCTGGACGAGGGGCTTGTTCGTAAAATTCTATCGGAGCGCTATCTCAATGTATTCATAACTCAAATCAACACCCGCCACGACCTTGAGAAAATGGCGGTGCGCCGGCCAGATTTGGTGTTCTCTGGCGTAAAGTACTTTTCCTTTGGCGGGCGCGATCTTTGGCTGAACGATTTTCTTGACCTTCACCGCATTCCCTATATCGGATCGAATCGGCAAGCACTCGACAACGAGCGAGACAAGGTCCGCGCCAAGCGAATTATGCGAGCGGCCAACATCGCGACCGCGAGTGATTTCTCAACCGAGCCTGGCGAGCATCCCACTGCGCAAAGCATACCGATATCCTTTCCCCTCTTCGTCAAACCGGTCTTCGGAGGCGATAGCCGAGGCGTGGACGCCAATTCTGTAGCGCACGATTTTGAGAGTTTCCGTCGCAAGGTGCTGGACATCTTCGACGCTCAGTCGTCCCGCGCCATGGCGGAGACCTATCTTTCGGGCAGGGAGTATAGCGTCGGCATACTAGAGGACCCATCCGATGGCAGCCTACGCGCCATGCCTATTGAAATCATCGCGCCCCTAAATCGGAACGGGGACCGCATTCTCGACTACAAAACCAAGAAGCGGGATACAGAAGCGGTTGAGCCCGTAACAGACTTGTCGGTTCGATCTCAGTTGTGTGATTTGGCGAAGGCGGCGTTTCGAGCCCTTGGCGGTAAGTCGTTCGGACGGATCGATATAAAGATGAACCACGAAAACGTGCCGCATTTCATCGAGGCAAACCTGATGCCTGGACTTCGTAAAGGGTATTTCTATCGTAGCTGTCTGATAAATTTCGGAATGAGCTACGAAGAGATGATCCTGGCGATTGCAGATAACGGCCTCATGACCCGCCTGAAGACAACCTGATCGTCCCTCGTTCGGTAAATTCAGTGTCCAAGGCGCCGATGCCCTCGATTTCGAACGGCTGTTCGAGATCCTGTTTGGCGCGGCTCAGCTGATCTTCTTCGGAAGAGTAAGCGAGGGCGCGGTTCGACTTTAACCCACTACCGAAGTGAACTGGAGAACGCCGCACCTCAAGAAGCAAAATCCTCGATTGAATCATCAAGAAAGGGAATCAAATGTCCAAAGGCGATAAAAGACGCGGCAACCGTGAGGCAAAGAAGCCAAAGAAGGTTAAGGAAAAACCCGTCGCTACGGCAAATTCTTCTAATATCGTAGACTCGGTCAAAGCAGGGCAGATGAAGAACAAAAATCGTTGAGCCGTCGAAGCGGAAGATGACATCGCGAATTGTCGGTTCGCTATGAGCCGCGGCATCGCCACATCGCAGACCACGTGTTCGCGGAGTGGTCAAAACCGTTGAAAGACTAAAAATGTAGGGCGGAGTCAGAGTGGAATTCTCGGACGCGTCATTGCGGCGTGCGACGCGGCAACTCATAGCGCCGCGGTCCGGATGACCGCTCCTGCCCCCAAGCCGACATCAGCCT
Organism: Pseudomonadota bacterium; assembly: GCA_039819865.1. GTDB lineage: Bacteria > Pseudomonadota > Alphaproteobacteria > Rhodobacterales > Rhodobacteraceae > JBCBRF01. The sequence continues at coordinate 9,499 of JBCBRF010000107.1, forward strand.
GCTGCGTTTCAACGCCCCAACGCCCCAACGCCCGCGCGACGCGGACATGACGGGACCGATCTCTCGATCGGTCGCCGCCATGTCTGCGAGGGGCGCGCCTCTCAGCCGTCGATGATCGCGTTGAAGGTCGCGCTCGGGCGCATCACCGCGGCGAGCTTCGCCGGATCGTTGCGGTAGTAGCCGCCGGTGTCCGCCGGCCGCCCCTGCGCCGCCGCCAGCTCGCCGACGATCGCGCCTTCGGCCTCCGCCAGCGCCGTCGCCATCGGCGCGAACTCCGCGGCGAGGCCCGGGTCGTCGGTCTGCGCCGCCAGCGCCTCCGCCCAGTAGCGGGCGAACCAGTAGTGGCTGTCCCGGTTGTCGGGCTCCCCGACCTTCCGGCTGGGCGAGCGGTCATGGTCGAGGATCCCTTGCGTCGCCGTCTCGACCGCCTCGCCCAAGGTCCGGGCCCGCGCGTTGCCCTTGGCCTCCGCCAGGAACTTGAAGCTCTCCCCGAGCGCGCAGAACTCCCCGAGCGAGTCCCAACGCAGATGGTTCTCCGCATGGAGCTGCTGGACATGCTTCGGCGCCGAGCCGCCGGCCCCGGTCTCGAACAGCCCGCCGCCCTGCATCAGCTTCACGATCGACAGCATCTTGGCCGAGGTCGCGAGCTCCAGGATCGGGAACAGGTCGGTCAGATAGTCCCGGAGCACGTTGCCGGTGATGGCGATGGCGTTGTCGCCGCGGGTGATGGTCTCGAGCGTCGCCCGCGTCGCCTCGCGCGGGGCCATGATCTCGAACTTGTCCGCGACGCCCTGCGCTTCGAGGATCGGCGTCACCAGCTTGATCAGCTCGGCGTCGTGGGCGCGGCTCGCGTCGAGCCAGAAGATCGCGCGGCAGCCCTCGGCCTTTTGGCGGGAGATCGCCAGCGCCACCCAGTCCTCGATCGGCGCCTTCCGGGCGGAGGCGGCGCGCCAGATGTCGCCCTTCTCGACCGTGTGCTCATGGAGCACGGTCCCGTCGTCGAGGATCATCTTGACCGCCCCGTCGGCGGGGATCTCGAAGGTGGTCGGGTGCGAGCCGTATTCCTCGGCCTTCTGCGCCATCAGGCCGATATTCTGCACCGTGCCGGCGGTCGCGGGGTTGAGCTTGCCATGCTCTTTGAAGAACCGGATCGACTCGTCATAGACCGGCGCGTAGGAGTTGTCCGGGATCACGCAGACCGCGTCGGCCTCTTTCCCGTCGGGCCCCCAGCCCTTGCCGCCCGCGCGGATCAGCGCCGGCATCGAGGCGTCGATGATCACGTCCGACGGCACGTGCAGGTTGGTGATCCCCTTGTCCGAATCGACCATGTAGAGCGGCGGCCGCGCGGCCATCGCCTCCTCGATCGCGGCGAGGATCGCGGGCTCGCCCTGGACGCGGTTCAACAGGTCGCCCAAGCCTTGGTTCGGGTTCACCCCGAGCGCGGCGAGCCTGTCGCCATGGGCCTCGAACACCGGCGCGAGCCAGGTCTTCACCGCATGGCCGAAGATGATCGGGTCGGAGACCTTCATCATCGTCGCCTTCATGTGCAGCGAGAACAGCACGCCCTCGGCCTTGGTCTTGTCGATCTCCTCGAGCAGGAACGCGTCGAGCGCCTTGGCCGACATGAAGGTCGCGTCGACCACCGCGCCCGCGGGATAGGCGACGGCCTGCTTCAGGACCGTCCGGCCGTCCGCCGTCTCGAGCACGATGTCGATCTTGGCGTCGGCCCCGAGCGTCTTCGAGACCTCGTTCGAGCGGAAATCGCCCCCATCCATCGAGGCGACGCGGGTCTTGCTGTCGGCCGACCAGTCGCCCATCCGGTGCGGGTTGGCTTGGGCGAAGGCCTTGACCGCCTTGGCGGCGCGCCGATCCGAGTTGCCCTCGCGGAGCACCGGGTTCACCGCCGATCCCTTGATCGCGTCGTAGCGCGCCCGGGCCTCTTTCTGCGCCTCGGTCGCGGGCGCCTCCGGGTAGTCGGGAATGTCGTAGCCCTGCGACTGCAGCTCTTTGATCGCGGCGACGAGCTGCGGGACGGAGGCCGAGATGTTCGGCAGCTTCACGACGTTCGCCTCCGGCGTCTTCACCAGCTCGCCGAGGAGCGCGAGATCGTCGGGCTGGCGCTGCGCGTCGGTCAGCCGCTCGGGAAAGGCGGCGATGATGCGCCCGGCGAGCGAGATGTCCTTGGTTCCGACGCTGACCCCCGCCGCGGCGGCGAAGCGCCGGACGATCGGCAGGAGCGATCCGCTGGCGAGCTCCGGGGCCTCGTCGACCGTGGTGTAGACGATGTCGGGAACGGTTGTGTCGGCCATCTGGGAACCCTCTCCATCCGGTTCAGTACGAAGTCTTTAGGCGTCCGCGCCGCCGCGGCGCCGCGCCTGAGCGCCCGCCGCTGCAGAGCCGAACTCGGCCGGCTTGCGACAGCGCGGACGCCGTTGCGGCCGTCGGACGCGCGCCCGGCGCACGCCGAGCATGCGCTAGCATTTCGAGACGCGCCGCGACAACGCGACCAATGGGATCGCCGCGGAGGAGGCCTCCGGCGTTCTGCGGAGCGGCCTCGCCGCCGCCGGGGATCGACCCCGGCGCCGTCGATCGGGCGCCGCCGCTCGGAGGCGTGCGCCGGGAGCATGCGCCGGGAGCATGCGCCGGGAGCATGCGCCGGGAGCATGCGCCGGGAGCATGCGCCGGGAGCGGGGGACGGGAGCATGCGCCGGGAGCGGGGGACGGGAGCGGGGGACGGAGGATCTCGGATCTCACCCGCCGAGGAACGCCCGCGTCCCGCGCCCGGCGCCGATCCCCGCCGAGCCCTCCTGCCGCCGGACGCCCCGCCCCGCAAGGGACGCGCTGCGCGCTCGTCGCCCTTGCGGGGCGCGCCGACCGACGGCCGTCCGTTCTCGTCGACGATCGGCTCCGGGCGAGGGACGCTTCGGGAGCGGCGGCGCCGTGCGTGGGCGCCCAGGCCGCGCGTTGAGGGCGGGCGACGCCTGGAAGGCGGCGTGGGGAGGCGGCGTGGGGAGGCGGCGTGGGCAGAGGGAGACGGCGGGCGATCCGCGCCGGCGCGCCGTC
>JBCBRF010000108.1:0-12379 GCA_039819865.1 Pseudomonadota bacterium
GTCGACCGGTGGTACGGCTGTGGTCGGCGTCGGCTTCGGCGGTGACGTTCGCCCGGGCTCCAGCACCGGCGACGCTCAGGATGACTTCCACATCATCCGTGACGGTGAGATCCGCTTCACCGCCCAGGGCACCCTGGACAACGGCATCACCATCACCGCGCGCGTCGAGCTCGACGGCGTCGACGAGACCGACCAGATCGACGAGAACTGGGTTGAGATCGAGTCTGCGTTCGGTTCGCTCCTGATCGGCGGCAACGACAACGCTGCGTACAACGCGGGCTTTGAGGCCGGCGTGTCGTACACCAATAACCTGGACTCGGACGCTGACGGCGACGACGAGACCACCGGCGCTGAGAACAACGACGACCAGGTCGCGGTCGGCGCTAACTACCAGAACAGCTTCGGCGACTTCGACTTCGCTATCGGCGGCGGTTACATCTTCACCGAAGCTGACTTCGATGACGACGGCGAGCAAGAGTCGGATGGCAACGAGTGGGGCGTGGGTGTCGAACTCGGCTTCGCCGGCTTCACTGTCACCGGTCGTTACGAGAACATCAACTTTGAAGACGATGACGCCGACGAAGAACTCGACGTCGACACGTTCTCGGCCAGCCTCGGCTACGGCACCGGCCCGTGGAACTTCGTTCTCGGCGCGGCCTACCAGGAGTCCGAGCTCGACGACGGTGGCGACGACGTGGATGCTGAGCAGCTGAAGATCCACGGCGGCGCTCAGTATGCTCTTGGCGACGGTGTGAACGTTGGCGCGATCGTCGAGTACGGCTCGGTCGACGTCGACGGCGAAGACGACGATGAAGGCTTCGGCGGCGCGCTGCTGCTGGGCGTCAGCTTCTAATCACACCCAATCGGGTGCGGTTATGGGAAGAGCGGGCTTTGGCCCGCTCTTTTCTTTTTTGGGGGGCGGTTTAGGCTTGGTTCATGGCTCTAGAAGATGTGCGGAAGCGGATCCGGGAAGCGGAACGGCGGGCGGAGCGCCGCGAAGGATCGGTCGAGCTGGTGGCCGTGTCGAAGGTGCAGCCGGAGGAAAGGATCGTCTCGGTGTTGGATGCCGGACACCGTCGATTTGGCGAGAACCGGGTTCAGGAGGCGCAGGGGCGGTGGCCGGATTTGATGGCGCGCTACGAAGGAATCGCGCTTCACCTGATCGGGCCGCTGCAGAGCAATAAGGTCAAAGCGGCGGTTGAGCTGTTCGATGTGATCGAGAGCCTCGACCGCGAGAAGCTCGCCGCGAAGCTCGCGTCGGAGATGGCGGCGCAGGGCAAGCGCGTGAAGCTGTTTGTCCAAGTGAACACCGGCGAGGAAGCGCAGAAAGCGGGCGTCGCGCCGAGCGAGGTGGAGGCTTTCGTGTCGATGTGTCGGGATCGGCATGGTTTGGAGATCGCCGGGGTGATGGCGATTCCGCCGGCGGAGGATCCGCCCTCGGCGCATTTCGAACTGCTTCGGGCTCTCGCGGAGCGTTGCGGCGTTGAAGAGCTTAGTATGGGCATGAGCGCCGATTTCGAGACGGCGATCGCCCTCGGCGCCACGAGCGTTCGCGTCGGGTCCGGGGTGTTTGGCGATCGGGTGTACGATCAGGGCTGAACGATGAGGCGGCTCTCGGGCGCCAGGCGCTCGGCGATCCAGAGCAGATCGGGCTTGCGAAAGGCGATGCAGCCCGCCGTGGGATATCTCGGCGCGCGCCAGACATGGACGAACAGCGCGCTGCCGCCGCCGGGGATGATGGGGTCTCGGTTGGCGTCGAAAACGATCACCATGTCGTAGAGCGGATCCGGCCGCCGCATGCGCTCGCACCGCCAGGGATGAGGGCGTCGGACCGGTTGGTTGTAGAGCGGGTCCTCTGGATCGTCGGACCAGCCGTCGTGGACGCCGATGCGGCGGGCGGGCAGGCTCAGCCGCGGGTGAGCCCGCCGGTCGGGGCGCCAATAGACCGTCTCGAAACTGAAGACGCCGATCGGCGTCGCGCCGTCGCCCTCTCGTTTTTCGCGTGTCCGACCGCCCCGCCCGATGGCGCAGGGAAAGCGTCGGCCGTGGAACCGCGCGCCGATCCGGTCAATCACGAGGTCCGTCGGCCGGAGCGGCGTCGCGGCCCGTCCGCTCACAGCAGATGCCCGCTCTTCCGCGCCTTGACCTCCAGATAGCGGGCGTTCTCTGGGCTCAGGCCGACGATCAGGGGCGCGCGTTCGACCACCTCGAGGCCGGCGTCGCTCAGCGCGTCGAGCTTTTTCGGGTTGTTGGTGAGCAAGCGCACCTTCGAGAACCCCATGGCGCGGAGGATTTCGGCGCCGTCGGACAACAGGCGCTCGTCGTCCTGGAAACCCAGTCGGTGGTTGGCCTCGACGGTGTCGAAGCCCTGATCCTGGAGGCGATAGGCCCGCATTTTGTTCTCGAGGCCGATGCCGCGGCCCTCCTGGAGGAGATAGACCAGCACGCCGCCGCCCTGTTCGGCCATTTGCCGAAGGGCCGCCTGGAGTTGCGGGCCGCAGTCGCATTTGAGCGAGCCGAAGATGTCTCCGGTGACGCAGGCGGAATGGAGCCGGGCCAAGACGGGCTCCGATCGCGGCGGCTCGCCGATCTCGAAGGCGTAATGCTCGTCGCCCCAGCCGGCGCGCCGGAAGATCTTCAGCTTCGCGCCGTGCGCCAGGGTAATCGGAACGCGCGCGCCGACGATTTCTCGCCAATGGCCCGGATCGGCGGCGCGCGCGTCCGATGCGCTCAGGCGGGCGAGTTCGTTTTCGGCGGCGAAGCTGCGGGAGTCGCCCGAGATCGGCGCCAACAGCGCGGCGGGCAGCAGTTTCGCGCGCTTGCAGAGCGTGATGGCGGCGCGATGGGCGTCGGCGGGGCCGTCGCGCTCCGTCTGGTGGGGACCGAGCATCGGGCGGTCGAGAGCAAGGGCGGGGTCCGCGATCGCGCGGATTTCGTCGACGGCGCGCTCTGGGCGGAGGGCGATCCGCGCGAGATCGCCGTCGTAAGCGCGCGCGTTCAGCGTCCGGGCGCGGCGATCGCTGATCGCCAAGGTCCAGGGCGCCGCGGCCAGCTGTTTTGCGGTCTCCCAGATCTCCGGGCGCAGAACCTCGGCGGAAAGGAGCAGCCAGGCCTCGCCGCCGTCCGTCTCGAGAACCACCGGCGCGCCGCGCCGCAGCTCTGCGCAGGCTCGGGCGCGCCGATCGTCGGGCGAATGGAGGCTCTCGACCGCGTCACTCCGTTGTGATGACATAAAGTGAAACAATCTCCGTGAGGCGCTGACGTCGGCGTGAAACCGGCTGGAGCGTCGATTGCGCGGGCTGCGGCGATCGCCAATTGCTCTCCACCAGACACGCCCAGCATGAGGGATCAAGTAATGTCCGCTCTTAAGAAAATCCTGTTGGTGGACGACGATGCGGATCTGCGCGAGGCTCTCGCGGATCAGCTTCTCGTGACCGAAGAGTTCGACGTCTTCGAGGCGGAGACCGGCGCGCATGGCGTCGAGCGCGCCAAGACGGAACTGTTCGACCTGATCATTCTCGATATCGGCCTGCCTGATATGGATGGGCGCGAGGTGTGCCGGCTTCTCAGAAAATCCAACGTGAAGTGCCCGGTGGTGATGTTGACCGGGCATAGCTCGGACGCTGACACGATCCTCGGTCTCGAATCCGGCGCGAACGATTACGTGACCAAGCCGTTCAAGTTCGGCGTGCTGTTGGCGCGGATCCGCGCGCAGCTGCGGCAGCATGAGCAGAGCGAGGACGCGGTCTTCAATGTCGGGCCCTACGTGTTTCAGCCTAGCGGCAAGTTGCTGACGGATGAAGAAGGAAAAAAGATCCGTCTGACGGAGAAAGAGACGAATATTCTCAAGTACCTGCTGCGCGCGGCCGGCCAAGTGGTCAGCCGAGAGACGCTGTTGCACGAGGTCTGGGGCTATAACGCCGGAGTGACGACGCACACGCTCGAGACGCACATCTATCGATTGCGCCAAAAGATCGAACCCGATCCGTCGAACGTGGCGCTGCTTCTGACCGAAAGCGGCGGGTACCGGTTGGCAGCGTGAGAGACGCGCTCTGGGCTTCGTCGGCGGCGACGGGTAAGGGTCGCCGCCGAAGGGCAGAGAGGAGAGCGCTGCGATGGGTCTGACGATCGCGACTTGGAACATCAATTCCGTGCGGTTGCGCCAGGATCTGGTGCTGAAGCTGTTGAAAGAGACCGGGCCGGACGTGCTCTGCCTCCAGGAGATCAAGTGCACCGACGAGCAGTTTCCCGGGGAAGCGTTCGCGGCGATCGGCTATCCGCATCAGGTCGTTCGCGGGCAGAAAGCGTATAACGGCGTGGCGGTGCTGTCGCGGGCGCCCATCGCCGAGGTCGAGGCCTTCGATATGTGCGGCGTCGGCGATGCACGGCATCAGCTGGTCGAGATCGATGGGCGGCTCCGGATCCACAATTTTTACGTACCGGCGGGCGGGGACGAGCCGGATGCGGATCGGAATCCGAAATTCGATCACAAGTTGCGGTTCGTCGATGAGATGAAGGACCGTCTGGACCGCGCGCAGACGGCGAGCGTGCTGGTCGGCGATCTCAACATCGCACCGCTCGAGCACGACGTCTGGTCGCACAAGCAAATGCTCAAAGTCGTGAGCCATACGCCCGCCGAGGTCGAGAAGCTCTCCGCGGCTCAAGACGCCGGCGCCTGGGTGGATGCAGCACGGCGGTTCACCCCGCATGAGGAGAAGCTCTACAGCTGGTGGTCCTATCGCGCGCGGGACTGGAGCGCGTCGGATCGGGGCCGGCGGCTCGACCATATCTGGGCGTCGCCTGACCTCGCGGCGGGGCTCAGGAGTTCCGTGACGCTGCGCGAGGTCCGGGGCTGGGAGAAGCCGTCGGACCACGCGCCGGTGTTCGCGACGGTCGATCTCTGAGACGTCGTCGCTCGGGCCGGCGACTCAGTCGCGGAAGTCGCCTTCGCGCCGGGGGATCCGGAACAGCTCGTTCTCGAGCTCGACATTCGACGAGACCCCGCGGAGCGCGATCGTCGTTTTCAGGCCCTGGCCGTCGACGGTGATCCACTGCTTGAGCGCCAGGGGGTTGGCGTCGAACACCATGGTGATGCTCCCCTGGGCCTCATTGCCCGGATCGACCGCGGTCACGCGGAGCTGGCCGCGCGATTCTTCGACTTTGGTGATCGCCTTTTCGGCGCCGAGGTCGACGTCTTCGGCGAGCAGAAGCTTCAGCGGCGTCTCGCTCAGCGGGAAGCGGTCGATGCTGTTCTCGCGGGTGTCGACGACGGCGACCCAGAAGCCGTCGGAGATGACGGAGCGGCGGTCGGGTCTCGTGTAGCGGAACAGCAAGCGGCCTGGGCGGCGCATGAAGAACTCGCCTTCGCTGATCAGGCCATCGGCCTCGATCTGCACGAAGTCGCCCTTCAGCGTGTCGAGGCTGTTCAGATAGTCGCTGATGCGATCGATCTGCTGGTCCTGCTGCGCCATGGCGACAGGGGCGAAGGTTGCGGCGGCGAGCCCGAAGGCGCCCAGCGCGGCCAGAACGGTTCTACGCAGCATAATATCCTCGACGCTTCGAAACGGGGGCGCTTTCGCGCGCCCCTTATTCACGGATCGACCGGGTTTGTCAGTCGCGGATATGGCGATCCTCGGGCGAGGCTGCAAATTCGCTCCGCATTCGGCGCGCGTTCCAGCCGTGCGTTTGGCGGCGTCAGTCCGCGCCGCCGATCAGGATCTCGCGCTTGCCGACATGGTTCGCCGGGCTGACGACGCCCTCGGCCTCCATCATCTCGATGATGCGGGCGGCGCGGTTGTAGCCGATCTGCAGGCGGCGCTGGATGAAGCTGGTCGACGCCTTGCGCTCCGAGGAGACCAGGGCCACCGCGCGATCGTAGAGATCGGCGTCGCCGCCGGCCGCGTTGTCGGCGTCCTGGGCGGTTTCGGCGGCCTCCGAGGCTTCCTCGAAGGTGGTGCGGTAGTCGGGCGGGCCGAAGGAGCGGAGATGGGCGGCGACCTCTTCGACCTCTTCGTCCGAGACGAAGGGGCCATGGATGCGGGTCAGGCGCGCGCCGCCGGCGCTGTAGAGCATGTCCCCGCGGCCAAGCAGCTGTTCGGCGCCCTGCTCGCCCAGAATAGTGCGGCTGTCGATCTTGGAGGTGACCTGGAAGCTGATCCGGATCGGGAAGTTCGCCTTGATCGTGCCGGTGATGACGTCGACCGACGGGCGCTGGGTCGCCATGATCAGATGGATGCCGGCCGCGCGGGCCATCTGCGCCAGGCGCTGGATGCAGTGTTCGATCTCTTTGCCGGCGACCAGCATCAGATCGGCCATCTCGTCGACGACCACGACGATCCGCGGCATCGGCTCGGTCGGCGTCGCCGCGGTCTCCTCGCCGGTCTCCGGATCAATGATCGCGGGGTCCATGATCGGCTCGCCGGCCTCGCGCATCTCGAGGATGCGCTGGTTATAGCTGTCGATCCCGCGGACGCCGAGCTCGGCCATGCGTTCGTAACGGCGCTCCATCTCGCGGACCGCCCATTTCAGCGCGAGCACCGCTTTCTTGGGGTCGGTGACGACGGGGGCCAGAAGGTGCGGGATGTTGTTGTAGACGCTCAGCTCCAGCATCTTCGGGTCGATCATGATCATGCGCACTTGGGCCGGCGACAGCCGGTAGAGGAGCGACAGGATCATGGCGTTCACGGAGACCGACTTGCCCGAACCCGTGGTGCCGGCGATCAGCAGGTGCGGCATACGCGCGAGGTTGGCGACGACGGGCTCGCCGGCGATGTCCTTGCCAAGCGCCAGGGACAGCGCCCCCTCGGCGCGGCTGAAGCGCTGGTGCGCGAGGAGCGCGCGCAGCATCACCGTTTCGCGCTTCTGGTTCGGCAGCTCGATGCCGATGACGTTGCGGCCCGGGATGGTCGAGATCCGGGCGGAGACGGCGCTCATGGAGCGGGCGATGTCGTCCGCCAGGTTGATGACGCGGGCGGCCTTCAGACCTGGCGCCGGCTCGAGCTCGAACAGGGTGACGACGGGGCCGGGATGGACGTCGATGATGTCGCCCTTGATCCCGTAGTCGTTGAGCACGCCCTGCAGACGGTCGGCCTGCTCGGCGAGCATGCGCTCGGTCATGGTGAGCGTGTCGTCCGGGTCGGGCTCGGTCAGCAGATCGATCGAGGGGGCCTGATAGGGTCTGCGCGCGAGCGGCGGGGCCTGGTCCTGCGCCGGTCTCGGGTCCGTGGCGGGCGCGGCGTCCTCAGGGTCGAGACCTTCGTCCGCATCCGCGACCCAGGGCTCGAAATCGTCGTCGAAATTAGTCTCAGGCTCGTCCGTCCAGGCTCGTCCGACCGGTTCCGCTGCGGGTTCCGCGGAGCTTGGTCCGTCGAGATTTGGATCGTCGAGATTTGGATCGTCGAGATCTGGATCCGCGGGGATTGGAGCGGTCGCGGCGGGGGCGGGCTCCGGCTTCGGGCTGGGCGCCGCGATCGGCTGCGGCGGCTCGAGCGCGCGGACGGGCTCCCCGGTCAGCTCGGAGCGGGCGCGCTCCAGAATCGCGCGGCGCTCCTGCTCGCGCTTCGCGGCCGCCTCGAACTCCGCGTCGAGGCTGGTCTCGTCGGGCTGCGTGGGCGCGGGGCCGGCGGGTCGCTGGGCGGCTTCGAGCTCGATCGTTTCGGGGGCGGGGTGGCCGGAATCCGCATAGTCGAAGGGTTCCGCGCCCACGGCGCGTCGCATCGTGGTCGGCGCGACGGCTTCGGCGGCGCTTTCGAGGGAGTCGGCGTCGAGGCGGGCGTTGGGGCCGACTTCGTAGATCGTCGCGGCGGCGGTCCGGCGACGCTCTTCGGCGTAGTCGCGGATCGAGAGAACGGCGCTCGGGATCGCGGCGATGGGCTCGGCGCGCGGCTCCGGCGATGGATCCGCGGGCGCATCCCAGTCGTCGGGCTCATGGTCCTGATGCGGGTCGATCTCGCTAAGCGGCTGTTGTGTCGAGGCCTTTTGGTTCGTGAGCGGCGGTTCGTCAGAGGCTGAGGCGGCCAACCACTCCGGCAGAGCCACCTCTCCGGTTGTGGGCTTCGGCGTGTCGGCGAAGCCTGGTTCGACGATGGGGTCCGGCGCGGTTTCGCGGAACCGGTTCGCCAAGGTGACGAGATCGCCGCGCGGCGCGCTCGGGGCCGCGGCCAGAGGCGGCTCGCTCGGCGCGCGTCGGGGGCCGCGCTCGCCGCCGCGGGAGACCCAAGGGAAGATCCGGGTGCGCTCCCATTTGGGCGCGCTCGGTCGACCCTCCGCCGCCAGGGGCGGCTGCGGGACGGTTGCGCTCTCGTCGTCGGCGATCGGATCAGAAACAGCGGCCGAGGGTTCGTCGAACTCGAACCGGGGCTCGAGCCGCTGGAGAGGCTCGGTTTCGGTGCGACCCGGCCGCCCGCGGAAGCTGCGCGCCGCCGCGACGCCGACCGCGCCCGCGAACAACGCGCCGGCGGCGGCCCCGCCGCGGACGTCGATGCGCTGGCCCAGGAGCGCAAAGGCCTCCTGGGTGCGCGAGCGCGCGGTGCGGTGGAGCGCGGCGAGCGCCGCCCAGTCCGCGCCAAAGGCGAAAAGCAGGGCGGGCCCCGCGAGCGCGAGGGCGATCAGGGTGGCGACGACCAGGCGGATTTTCGCGCTCTCGAAGGGGAGGCCCTCGGCGAGCACGCCAAAGCCGAAATCGCCGAGCAGACCGCCGAGCCCGCCGCCGCCGGGAGCGGAGACGGCGTGGGCGCTGGCGAACATTGCGGCTGCGAACAGGGCGATCGGCGCGATCGCAACGCGCTTCAGCGGCGAGGAGATCCAGCGCCGCCAATAGATCCGCGCGCCCCACATCAGCGTGAGCACGGCGGCGCCATAGCCGGCGACGCCGAAGATCCGCATGAGGATGTCGGCGGCGACCGCTCCGGGCGCGCCCAGCCAGTTGTTCGGGCTCTTCCAATGCGCGCTGAACACAGCCGCGTCGGTCGGATCGTAGCTGAACAGCGCCAAGGTCAGGGCGAGGCCTAACCCGATCAGAGCGACGCCGATCGCTTTTCTAAGGAACCGGGCCAGCGCCCGGCGTTCGGTTCTCGAGAAGATCGGGCGCTTCACCAACCGTGTCCCCCTGCCACGCCTCGGCGTTGCGCGAGAGCTGATGCGCCAGTCTCGAAAGCCCCTCCTCAACCTCCTCCACCGGAGCGACCAGAGCGAAGCGGATGAACGCTGCGCCCGGATCGCGCCCTTCGGCGTCGGGGCGAGAGAGATAGGCGCCCGGAAGCGCTTTCAGCCCCGCATCGCGCCACAGGGCGCGCGCCGCGGCTTCTCCATCGCGTACGGGGATCCACAAGAAGAACCCCGCGTCAGGGGACCGGTATGTCGGCCAGGAGGTTAACAGGTCGTCAGCAATTTCGAACTTTCGGGCGTAGAGCGCGCGGTTGATTTTAACATGTTCTTCATCGCGCCAGACCGCCTCGGCGGCGTGCAAAGCCGGGACAGGACAAGGGGCGCCGCCGTAGGCTTTGAGCTTGCGGAGCGCGCCGAGCGGGCCTTGGCCGCCGGCGGCGAAGCCGGATCGCAGCCCCGCGAGGTTCGACCGCTTCGACAGGGAGTGAAAGGCGATCACGCGATTCGGGTCTGCGCGGAGCGCGTGCGCCGCCTGCAATGCGCCGGGCGGCGGGTCGGTCCGGTAGATCTCCGAATAGCACTCGTCTGCGAACACGGTGAAATCGTAGCGCTCGGCGAGATCCAGCAAACGGCGCCAATAGTTCATGTCGGCGACGGCGCCCTGCGGGTTGACCGGCGAGCAGATGAAGAACGCCGAGGTCCGGCGGAGCAGAGGGTCGGGCAGGTCGAGGCTCGGCAACCAGCCGGTCGCCTCGGTGGCGGAGAGGTAAATGGGCTCGGCCCCGGCCGCGAGGCTCGCCGCGGCGTAGCATTGGTAGAACGGGTTCGGCAGCAGCACGGCGGGGCGGCCGCCCGCCTTGGTCTCGGGCGTGTTGGCGATGATCGACATGAACAGCCCCTCTCGGGTGCCGTTCAGCGGAAGGACTGCGGCGTCGGTCTCGAACCACGCCGCCGGCATGCCATAGCGGTTGGACAGCCAGGTCCGGACCGCGTCGCGCCAACCCTCCGTGCCGTCGACCGGCGGATAGCGCGTGTAGTCGGCGAAATGGCGGTCGAGCACGGCGCGGGCGAACTCCGGCGGCGCGTGCTTCGGTTCCCCGATCGAGAAGTCGATCGGCCGCTCGCCCGGCTCGAGGTCGGCGAGGAGGGCGTGGAGCCGCGGGAAGGCGTATTCCGGCAGCGCGGTCAGACGGTCGGGCAGCATGGCGGGGTCCCTGATGACGCGGCCGTCGCCGCATCGCGCGACCGCTGTGGGCAAGCTTGTGGATTACGAGGATATGCCGAGCGCCTCGATCGCCGCGCCGAGGCGGAGCAGACGCGCCTCCTCGTGCGGGGCGCCGGTCAGCAGAAGCGCAGTCGGGCAACCGTCCGGGGCGTGGCCGGTGGGAAGGGTGAGCCCGCAGAGACCGAACAGGTTGGCGAGGCGGGTCAGGCGGAGCGCTGCGAGGTTTTCACGTTGGTAGGCTTGCTCATCGCCCGTGATGGTCTCGATGGTCGGCGGTTTGTTGGGCGTCGTGGGCATGAGGAGCGCGTCATAGCCCGCCAGGCGCGCGCGATAGGAGCGCGCGAGAGCCGCAAAGCGCAGGCGGGCGCGGTCGATCTGGTCGGCGGTGTAGTTCGCGCCGCTCCGGAAGCGCTCGCGGATCTGGGCGAAGATCCGGTCCGGATGGGCCTCGATCGCGTCCTTCCAGACGGCGTATCCTTCGGTGTTGACGATCGCGCCGTCGGTGGCGGCGACCTGGAGGGCTTCGGCGAATTCAGGGATCTCGACCGCGTCGATTTTCGCGCCGGCGGCGCGAAACCGCTCCAGCGTCGCGTCGAAGGCCGCCGCGAGGTCGGGGTGGAGGTCGTCGAGCACCGGGCTCAGCGGCATGGCGAAGCCGCGGCCTTCGAGCGAGGCGCCGCGCAAATCGGCGGTTGGGGCCGCGGCGAGGGCGGCGTCGATCAGCGCGGCGTCGGCCACGGTGCGCGTCAGGGGCCCGACGGTGTCGAGCGTCGGGCTCAGCGGCGCGACCCCGTCCATCGGCAAGCGTCCGGCGGTGGTCTTCAATCCCACCAGGCCGTTCCAAGCGGCGGGGATGCGGACGGAGCCGCCGGTGTCCGAGCCGATCGCCGCGGCGGCGAGGCCGTGGGTCAAAGAGGCGGCCGCGCCCGAGGAAGATCCGCCAGGGACATGGCCGGGCAGGGCCTTGTTCGGCGGGGTCGCGGTCATCGGGTTGTAGCCGAGGCCGGAAAAGGCCAGTTCCGACAGATGGGTCTTGCCGAGCGGCACAAGGCCGGCGGCGTCTGCGCGCGCGAGCAATGTCGCGTCGCGCGCGGCGATCCGGCCGGCGCAAAGGAGCGATCCCGCCTCGGTCGGTTCTCCGGCGAAGTCGAACAGGTCTTTCCAGGAGATCGGAACGCCGTCGAGCGGACCTCGGCGAAAGCCGCGGCGGGCGCGGTCGCGCGCTGCGGCGGCGGCGCGGCGGGCGCGGCGCGGGGTCAGGCGGACATAGATATCGAACGCGGTGGCGGCGCTCTCGAGATAGAACTCAGTCAGTTCGAGCGGATCGAGGCGGCCTTCGCCGATCGCGCGGCCGATCTCGGCGGCGCTTTTGGTCGCAATATCCGCAGTTTCGCTCGACATCCGGCTCCGTCTCCTCAGCTTACAGGGCGACGGTAGTGAGGGGTTTCGGGCGACACAATGGCTCACGGAGAAGCGCAGATGGGCGCGCAGAGCGGGTTCGACGCGGATGTGCTGGTGGTCGGCGGCGGGATCGTCGGCGCTGCGACGGCGCTGGCGTTGGCGGAACAAGGCTTGTCGAGCGTGGTGCTCGATCCGACGCCGGTCGCGACGGCGATGGCGCCGGGGTTCGACGGGCGGGCCTACGCGATCGCGCTGGCCTCGCGGCGAATGCTGATGCGGCTCGGACTGTGGGACGCGATCCGGCCGGAGGCTGAGGAGATCCAGGACATCCTGGTCTCGGACGGCGCGCCGGGGCGACGGGCTTCGTCCTTGTTTCTGCGGTTTGACGCTCGAGAGATGGCCGAGGGGTTCGGCCATATGGTCGAGGATCATCATCTGCGCCTCGCGGTGCTGTCGGCGGCGCAGGCGTCGGGGATGGTCGACTATCGCTCGGGCGTCGGGGCGGAGAGCCTGGATCGCGGGGTCGGCGGGGCGGTCGCGACGCTGTCGAACGGCGAGACCCTGCGCGCCCGGGTGGCGGTCGCTTGCGACGGGCGGGGGTCGCGGATGGCGGCGGCCGCGGGCGTGGCGCGCGACACCTGGACTTAC
>JBCBRF010000109.1:0-402 GCA_039819865.1 Pseudomonadota bacterium
CCGCGGGGGCGGCATCCGGCGCTCGCGCTGTTCCTCGATCTCGATCCGCATGCGGTCGATGTGAACGTGCACCCGGCGAAGACGGAGGTGCGGTTCCGCTCCGAAGGCGAGATCCGCGGGTTGCTGATCGGCGCGCTGAAGGCGGCGCTCGCCGAGGCCGGGCATCGGGCGACCAGCGTGAATTCCGGAGCGGCGCTGGCGCGGATGACGACGCCCTCGCGGCCGGGCTTCGCGGTCGCCGAGGCGGCGCGGATCTATCAGGCGCCCTCCGGCGGTCGCGGTCCGATCCGGCCGCCCAGTTGGTCGCCGGCGGACGCGCCCCGGATGATCGACGCGCCGACCAGCCGGGAGCAGGCCGAGGAGGAAGCGGCCGCCGCGGCGTTGCGGGTCGCGCAAGCGCGC
>JBCBRF010000109.1:410-12347 GCA_039819865.1 Pseudomonadota bacterium
CTTGGCGGAGGCCGAGACGCTGGCGCGTCTCGGGCTGCATCTTGAGGCGTTCGGCGGGGCTGCGGTCTGCGTTCGGGCGACGCCCGCGCTCCTCGGCGTGGCGGATGCGGAGCGCCTGGTGCGGGACCTCGCCGACGATCTGGCGGAGCTGCGCGAAACGATGACGCTGCGCGATCGGATCGAGGCGGTGTGCTCCTCGATGGCCTGCCACGGTTCGGTGCGCGCAGGCCGGCGGCTGTCGCTCGAGGAGATGAACGCGCTTCTTCGCGAGATGGAGGCGACGCCGCATTCCGGGCAGTGCAATCACGGCCGGCCGACTTGGGTGTCGCTGAAGCGCGAGGATCTCGAACGGCTGTTCGGACGGGCGTGATGGCGGACGCCGGCGTTCTCTGGGCGGCGCTCGAGCCGATCGAGCGGGCTGCGCTGATCATCGCGGTTTCGGGGGCGGTTCTGATGCTGCTTTGGGCGCTGCTGCGGCGGCCGCCGGCGCGGTCGGAGGCGCTGGCGGAGCAGATCTCCGCGCTCGCCGAGGGGCAGCAGCGGCTCGCCGGCGGGCTGGCGCAGGCGGCGTCGCAGATCAGCGAGACGGCGCGGGCGTCGCAGGCGGAGACGCTTCGACAAGTCGAGGAGCGGCTGGCGACGGTGACGGATCGGCTCGGCGGCAGCGTCGCCTCCGTGGCGGAGAAGACGGCGCAGAGCATGGGCGATCTGGCGGCGCGTCTGGAGAGCATCGACCGGGCTCAGGCCAATCTCGAGAAGCTCTCGGGCGATGTGCTCGGGTTGCAGGAGATCTTGGCGAACAAGCAGACCCGCGGCGCGTTCGGGGAGATCCAGCTGAACGATCTGATCGCGCAGACGCTGCCGCCCGACGCCTATCGGCTGCAGGCGACGCTGTCGAACGGGCGGCGGGCGGACGCGCTGTTGAAGCTGCCGCATCCGCCGGGACCGATCGCGGTCGACGCCAAATTCCCGCTTGAGGGCTATGAGGCGCTGGCGAAGGCGCGGGCGGAACGGGATGCGGCGGCGACGCTGGTCGCGGAGCGGGCGTTCCGCGCGGCGGTGAAGAAGCACCTGGCGGATATCGCCGAGCGCTACATCGTGCCGGAGGAGACGGCGGACGGGGCCTTGATGTTCCTGCCGTCCGAAGCGGTCTACGCGGAGCTGCACGCGCGGTTTCCGGAGGTCGTGCGGGAGGGGTTCGAGGCGCGGGTCTATGTGGTGTCTCCGACCACGCTGATGGCGACGCTGCATACCGTGCGGGCGATCCTGAAGGACGCGCGGATCCGCGATCAGGCGGATGCGGTGCGGCGCGAGCTGAGCGGGCTGGCGCGGGACGTCGCGAAGCTCGCGGAGCGGGCGGGCGCGGTGCGGAGCCATGTCGCGAAGACGGACAAGGACCTCGCGGAGATCGACGCGACCGCGGGGAAGGCGCTGGCGCGGCTCGAGCGGATCGAGGGCGTGGAGGCGGCGCCGCTTGACGGCCCGGAGACGGGACCGCCGCTGCTTCCTCGGGTCTGAGCCGGCGATCGCCGCCTCATGGAAGCCCCAGTCATGCGCTGAGCATTTCGGGTAAGCCGTTCGCCGGGCGGGACGGCGCGGTCGACGGTTTGGAGCGACGCGCAACGGCCGGGAACAACTCGCAAAGATTTTGGGGGATCGATCGATGACCACCGCCAAGGCGCCCGCCGCCGCTGTCTTGCTGATCGCGTCGGCCTGGGGGGCGGGGACGGCCGCGCAGACCAACGCCGTTCCCGAGACGACGGCGCCCGCGCCGGGCGCTGGGCCGCGGTGCGCGCTGCAGGGATCGACGAACGTCTTCATTCAAGGCGGCGCCATGCTGAGGCTCGGGGACGTCGCCGGCTGTCCGGGCGTGCGGTATGAGGTGATCCCGAACGTGAGGATCGGCGGAGAGCCCGCGGTGCGTATCCTGCCGCAAGAGGGCTGCGCCCCGGGTGGGGCGGAGAGCGTCCTGATCGACGGCCAGCCGGCGCAGCGGGTCGGCGACGGCTGCTGAGCGAAAAGCCGTCGACGCGCGCCCTCGACCGGTTGGGCGGGCGCGCGTCGACCGAGGGCGTGCAAGCCCTCGTTGGCGGTCGTCGGGGCAAGCGCGCCGACGGACGCCGCCTCAGTCGATTTAGAGCGATCGCCGCTTAGAAGCGGTAACCGACGCCGACGCCGAAGATCCAAGGATCGATCGTGACGTCTCCGGTGACCTTGCCCGGGCCGGCGGTGTCGATCTCCCATTCCGTTTCGAGGAAGATCTTTTTGACGTCGGCGTTCAGATAGACCCCCTCGGCGACCCGAACGTCGACGCCGGCCTGTAGCGCGAGGCCAAAGGCGTTGTCGTAGTCGATCGGTCCGAGATCGGTTTGTTCTTCGTTGTAGAAGATCGTGTAGTTCACGCCCGCCCCGAAGTAGGGCTTCACGACGTCCGACAGCTGGGTCACGTGGTATTGGGCCGTCAGCGTCGGCGGAAGCAGCCACACCTCTCCGAGATCGACGCCCGAGAGCGAGCCGCGCCCGTCCACGTCGTGTGGGGCGGTCGCTGCGATCAGTTCGAACGCGATGTTGTCCGTGACGAAGAAAGTGAAATCGATCTCGGGGACGACTGCGGTCGAGATGTCGGCGCTCTCGCCGTCCAGCTGGCCCGAGCTCAGCTCTTCATCAGGCTCGACGACGATCCCCCGGAGACGGACCATGAAGCGGCCGTCGTTCTTGGGAGAGAAGACCCCACCCTCGCCACTCTGGGCCAGCGCCGCATTCGATGTCGCGCCTAGCGTCGCGACGCAGAGCGCCGCCGCCATCAAGAAATTCAAACCTTTCATTGTATCGCCCTCTCACCACACAGGTTCTTCACATCCCCCCGGTCGAGCGGCGCTGTTGCGAGCGCCCAGACCGCGCCGATCGCTTCTCCGGACGTTCAGCGCCCTGAAGAGCTCTCCGACATGCGGTCTAAGGCGTGCGCACCAAGGCGGCTCAGCGACCGGAAGTGATCGGGCCGGCGAAATCTTGCGATGATCGAAATCAAGTTTTGCGAATCAGGCCTGGGTGCTGATTTACTTGTGGTTTGATGGCAACTTATAGTAATTCTTTGTTAACGATTGGCCGAGGTTGGCGGCTCAGTCCGTGAGTCGCCGGGACAGGCCCGGCGACGTCAGCGCCAGCGTATGATCACGTCTCTTCGAGTCGTGATCCCGCTCTGATCCCCTGCCTTGCCGCTCGATCCGACGGACGGTCGGTTTCCACCGATCCTGATCGCGCTTAAGGGAAACCCGCCCTCAGCGGTTCATGCGGTGCTCGATCAGATCGTCGACCACGCCCGGATCCGCGAGGGTCGAGGTGTCGCCGAGCGCGCCGTGCTCGTTCTCCGCGATCTTGCGCAGGATCCGGCGCAT
Organism: Pseudomonadota bacterium; assembly: GCA_039819865.1. Lineage (GTDB taxonomy): Bacteria > Pseudomonadota > Alphaproteobacteria > Rhodobacterales > Rhodobacteraceae > JBCBRF01. The sequence continues at coordinate 3,806 of JBCBRF010000109.1, forward strand.
GATCTTGCCGGAGCGCGTTTTCGGCAGGCCGCCCGCGAACTGGATCAGATCCGGGGTGGCGACCGGGCCGATCTCCTGCCGGACCCAGGCCTTCAGCTCCTTGTTCAACGCGTCCGACGGCTCTTCGCCCGCCATCAGCGTGACATAGCAGTAGATGCCCTGACCCTTGATCTCGTGCGGATAGCCGACCACCGCGGCCTCGGAGACCTTGGGATGGGCGACCAGAGCGCTTTCCACCTCGGCCGTGCCCATGCGGTGGCCCGAGACGTTGATGACGTCGTCGACGCGGCCGGTGATCCAGTAATAGCCGTCCTCGTCGCGCCGGCAGCCGTCGCCCGAGAAGTAATAGCCCTTGTACATCTCGAAATAGGTCGAGACGAAGCGGTCATGGTCGCCATAGACCGTGCGCATCTGGCCCGGCCAACTGTCCTTGATACAGAGCACGCCCTCCGCGACGGTCTCCGAGATCTCCTGACCCTCGGCGTCGAGAACCACCGGCTGCACTCCGAAAAAGGGCCGGGTGGCGGAGCCCGGCTTCAGCGCGGTCGCGCCCGGCAGCGGGGTGATCAGAATGCCGCCGGTCTCGGTCTGCCACCAGGTGTCGACGATCGGGCAGGCGCCTTTGCCGACGACCTCGTTGTACCAGCGCCAGGCCTCTGGATTGATCGGCTCGCCGACCGAGCCGAGGATGCGCAGGCTGGAAAGGTCGTGCTTCTCGACGTGCTCGTTTCCGGCGCCCATCAAAGAGCGGATGGCGGTCGGGGCGGTGTAGAAGATGTTGACCTTGTGCTTCTCGCACACCTCCCAGAACCGGTTCGGGCCGGGGTAGGTCGGCACGCCCTCGAACATCAGCGTGGTCGCGCCGTTCGCGAGGGGGCCGTAGACGATGTAGCTGTGGCCGGTCACCCAGCCGACATCGGCGGTGCACCAGAAGACCTCGCCGTCCTTGTAGTCGAAGACGTATTGGTGGGTCATCGAGGCGTAGACCAAGTAGCCGCCCGAACTGTGCAGGACGCCCTTCGGTTTGCCGGTCGATCCGCTGGTGTAGAGGATGAAAAGCGGGTCCTCCGCGTTCATCGGGGTCGGCGGGCACTCGAGATCCACCTCGGCGAGCATCTCGTGGTACCAGTGGTCGCGCCCGGCGGTCATGTCGACCACGCCGCCGGTGCGGTGGACCACCAGGGTGCGGACGTCGTCGCCGCATTTCTGGAGCGCCCGGTCGACATTGCCCTTCAGCGCCACGGCGCGGCCGCCGCGGAGGCCCTCATCCGTGGTCACGACCAGCTTCGCGCCGCAGTCGTTCACCCGGTCGGCCAGCGCGTCGGGCGAGAAGCCGCCGAAGACGATCGAGTGGACCGCGCCGATCCGCGCGCAGGCCAGCATGGCGTAGGCGGCCTCCGGGATCATCGGCATGTAGAGGATCACCCGATCGCCCTTCGAAACGCCGAGCTTTTTCAGGATGTTGGCGAAGCGGCGCACCCGGTCATAGAGCTGGGCGTAGGTGACGTGCTCGTTCAGCGCCGGATCGTCGGCCTCCCACAGAATGGCGGTCTGGTCGCCGCGGCTCGCGACATGGCGATCGACGCAATTGGCGCAGACGTTCAGCTCGCCGTCCTCGAACCATTTGATCGAGACGTTGTGGTAGTCGTAGCTGGTGTTCTTGACCTTCGTGTAGGGCTTGATCCAGTCGAGACGCTTGCCGTGTTCGCCCCAGAACGCTTCCGGGTCGTTGACCGAAGCTGCGTACATTTCCTGATACTTGGCGTCGTCAGCGTGCGCCGCGTCTGCAATGGCGGCGGGAACTGGAAATACGTCGTTGGTCACTGGCCCCTCCCAAAATGAGCGAATTCGTTGTTTGGTCGCGTTATAGGGCCAAGCGCGGAGTTCCGCCAAGGACGGAGCGCGGCCCGACACGGTGCGACCTTAGCTTAGCCTTTGTAGTCGCCCATCTCGCAGACGCGCCGCCATTCGGCGTCGGTCACCGGCTGGACGGACAGGCGGGAGTTGTTGACCAGCACCATGTCGGCGAGGGCGGGCTCCTCCTTGATCTGCTGGAGCGTGACCGGCGTCGGAAAAGGCGACACCGCCTTGACGTCGACGCAGACCCAGCGGCCGCTGTCGTCCGTGCTGTCGGGGTGCGCCTCCGCCGTCACCTCGACGACGCCGACCACCTGCTTCTCGTTCACCGAGTGATAGAAAAAGCCGAGATCGCCGACCTTCATGGCCTGCATCTGGTTCTTGGCGAGGTGGTTGCGGACGCCGTCCCACTCTCCGCCTTCGGGGCCGACCGCGACCTGATCCTCCCAACTGAAGGTGTTGGGCTCCGATTTGAACAGCCAATACGCCATCGCAGACCACGTCTCTCCAACCGCATCCGAAACAGGAGGTGAGGCATCACCGATCGGCGGCCGCTGCGTCAACTGTCGCGCGAGGCGGCGCGAATGTTTCGCTCGAGAGGCTTCACGCCTTCGCCCCCCGCTTGCCGCCGCCGATCAGCGGCGCGCCGTCCGGGTCGAGCGGCCAGCGCGGGCGGGCGACGGCGTCGGCGGGGTCCGGCGGCAGGCCCGCCGCGACGCGCTCGGCGGCGGCCCAGGCGATCATCGCGGCGTTGTCGGTGCAGAGCTTCAGCGGTGGGGCGACGAAGGCCAAGCCATGCGCGGCGGCGATCCGCTCGAGCGCGGCGCGGAGGGCTCGGTTGGCGGCCACGCCGCCTGCGACCGCCAAAGTCTCGGGCCGGTCCTCCGCCGCGAGCGCGACGGCGCGGTCGGTTTTCGCCGCCAGCGTCTCCGCGACGGCCGCCTGGAAGCTGGCGCAGAGATCGGCGATGTCCTGGTCGTGGAGACCGCCCTGCGCCTCGGTCAACGTGTCTGCGGCCAGGCGGGCGGCGGTCTTCAGGCCGGAGAAGGACATGTCCGCGCCGGGGCGGTTCAGGAGCGGCCGCGGCAGGTCGAAGCGGGCGGGGTCTCCGCGCTCGGCCCAGCGCTCGACGTCGGGCCCGCCGGGGAAGCCGAGGCCGAGATGCTTGGCGATCTTGTCGAAGGCTTCGCCCGGGCTGTCGTCGATCGAGCCGCCGAGACGGCGATAGGCCCCGAGGCCCCGGATCGACAGGAGCTGGCAGTGCCCGCCCGAGGCCAGCAGCAGCAGATAGGGATAGGCGATCCGGTCGGTCAGTCGCGGTGTGAGGGCGTGGCCCTCGAGGTGGTTGATCCCATAGAGCGGCAGGCCGCGGGCGGCGGCGATCGCCTCGGCGGTGGCGACGCCGGCGACGACGCCGCCGATCAGGCCGGGGCCGGAGGCGACGGCGACGGCGTCGATGGCGTCGAGGCCGACGCCCGCCTCGGTCAGCGCCTGGAGGACCACCGCGTCGAGCCGCTCGACATGAGCGCGCGCCGCGATCTCCGGCACCACGCCGCCATAGAGGTCGTGGAGCCCCTCTTGGCTCCAGACGCGGTTCGACAGGATCTCGCCGGAGAGCCCGTCCGGGGCCGCGCCGCTCACGCGCACCACGGCCGCGGCGGTCTCGTCGCAGGTCGATTCGATCCCGAGAACGGTGCGGGTCCGGACCGCTCCGGTTTCGCGGCATGTGACGGCGTCGCGCATTGCGTCGATGGGTCTCGCTCCGGTTCGGTGAGGGCTCGACCGCAGGTAGCGCAGCGCGCGCCCGCGCGCATCCCTCAACCCGCACCAGACGAGCGCCGATGACCCCTTTTTCGCCCGCCCGCCCGCTCCGCATCGGCACCCGGGGCAGCCCGCTGGCGCTCGCCCAGGCGCATGAGACCCGGGATCGGCTCCGCGCCGCGCATGGCCTGGCGGAGGCGGCGATCGAGATCGTCGTGATCAAGACCACGGGCGATGCGATCCTGGACCGGGCTTTGTCCGAGGCGGGCGGCAAGGGGCTGTTTACGAAAGAGATCGACGAAGCCCAGCTCTCGGGCGCGATCGATCTGGCGGTGCACTCGATGAAGGACGCGCCGACCGAGCTGCCGGAGGGGATCCAGATCGGCGCTCTGCTCCCGCGGGAGGATGTGCGCGACGCGTTCCTGTCGCCCAGGGCGGCGCGGCTGTCCGAGTTGCCGTCGGGGGCGCTGGTCGGGACCGCGTCTCTGCGGCGTCAGGCGCAAGTGCTCCATCGACGGCCGGATCTGCGGGTCGAGACCTTCCGGGGCAATGTGCAGACGCGGCTTAGGAAGCTGGAGGCGGGCGAGGCGGACGCGACCTTCCTCGCGATGGCGGGCCTGCGGCGTCTGGGGATGGCGGCGCTGGCGCAGGAGACGATCGCGACGGAGGAGATGCTGCCGGCGGTCGCCCAGGGCGCGATCGGGATCGCGCGGCGGGCGGAGGACGAGGCGGCGGCGGCGCTGCTGGCGCCGCTCCATTGCGTCGACACCGGCGATCGGGTGGCGGCGGAGCGGGCGTTCCTGCGGGTCCTCGACGGCTCCTGCCGAACGCCGATCGCCGGGCTCGCGGAGCTGTCGGGCGACCGGCTTCGGCTTCGGGGCGAGATCCTGTCGCCCGACGGGCGGGTTCGCCATGGCGGGGCGCGGGAGGGCGCGCGTTCGGACGGCGCGGCGATGGGCGCCGATCTCGGCCGCGCGCTCTTGGCGGAGGCCGGGCCCGGCTTTTTCGTCGGTCAGGGCTGAGCGGCGGCATGCCGGGCGCGGAACCCTTCGGCGTTCTGATCACCCGGCCGGAACCGGAAGCGTCGCGCTGGGCGGCGGCGCTGGAGGGCAAGGGCTACCGCGCGGTGGTCTCGCCGCTGCTGCGCTACGCGCGGGTCGAACGCCTCGGGGCCGCGGCGTTCTCGGATGTCGGGTCGGTGGCGCTCACGAGCGCCGCGGCGGCGTGGGCGCTGGCCGAGGACGGCGCGCCGCGGCTCCCGACCTATGCGGTCGGGGACAAAACGGCGGCGGCGGCCCGGGCGGCCGGGCTCGGGCCGGTGCGGTCGGCCGGCGGAGACGCCGAGGCGCTCGTCGACCTGATCGCGGCCGAGCCGCACACGGGGCCGCTTCTGATTGCGCGCGGGCGTGAGACGGCGGTCGACCTGCCGGCGCTGCTGAAGGCGCGCGGCGTCTCCGCCGAGATCCGAGAGGCGGTCGTCTACGCGGCCGAGGCGGTTCCGGCTTTTTCCGAGGAAGCGCGTGCGGCGCTCGCTGCGGGCGAGATCGCGGCGATCCCGCTTCTTTCGGCGCGCACCGCGGAGACCTGCGCCGCCGCGCTGTGGGATGCGCGGCTCCCAAACGCCGCCGCGGCCGGTCTTTCGGCGCTGTGTTTGAGCCGCGCGATCGCCCGGCGGTTGCGGGATCGGCTCGGAGATCTCGCAATCGGAGAGATCGAGTGGGTCGAAACGCCCACGCTGGCGGCTTTGGACGCCCTTCTCGAAGACAGGTTTCCTCCAGCGAAAAGGAATTGTTAACAAGAAGGGCGCTTCCTCGCGGCACACGCGTCGGTTCCTCCCGACGCCCTGGCCGACGAGCGTCGAGAGGCTGATCCTCTCGGACGCGCGCCCTCGCGACGCTTGTCGCAGACGAGGGGAGGCGGGGCTGGTTCGGGGACAGGGGGCGACGCATCCGGCTTGAAAGGGCCGCGCGAGATGCGACGCAGACGGAAAGTGGGGCCGAGCATGGCTGGTCGGAAGCAAGTGCGGCGGGGATCCGCCTCTGGCGCGTCGGCGACGAACGCCGAGAAGAACGCCGCCGTCGAGCCGTCGGAAGCGACCGAGGCGACGAGCGCCGAGACCGAGACGAAGACAGTGGTCGAAACTGGGGCCGAAACTGGGGCCGAGACTGGGACCGAGACCGGCGGCGCGGAGGCGGCGCTTGGAAAACCCGAAGGGCCGACGATCGACCCCGCCGCCGCCGAAGACGCCGTGAGCGAAGACGCCGTGGGTGAAGACGGCGTGAGCGCGGCGGTCGCCATGACGGCGGGCGGCGCATCGGAAGCCAAGACGGGCGACGCCGAGAACGATCCGGACGCGATGGCGCTTGCGACGAACCAGCCAAGCTTCGGCGAGCCCAAACTGGAATATGTCGATCCGTCGCCTCGGGACGACGAACCTCGCGATCAAGACCAAGCGGATGCAGATCGGGACGCTGCGGTCGCGGGCGCGGCGGCGGCCGGCGTCGTCGGCGGCGCCGCGATGCTCGGCGATGGTTCCGCCGCGCGCAGCGGGGAGGCGGTCGACGACGAGGCGACGCATCAGACCAACGGCGCGCCGCCGATCACGCCGTCCGTCATCGGCGGCGTTCTCGGCGCGGTGGTCGGCGCGGCTCTGGTGTTCGGTGGCCTCGCGATCAGCGGCGCGCTCGGCGGCGGGGTGGACGCGGCGCAGGTCGCAGCGCTCAACGACAAGCTCGCCGCGGTCGAAACGCGGCTGACGGGCGCGGAGGCGGAGCGCGCGGCGCTCAGCGAAGCCCAGACCGGCGTCGCTGCGGCCGCCGCGGCGGCCCAGGAGCGGATCGATACGCTCGCGGCCGATTTTGCGGAGCGCGACAAGGCGACGGCCGGCGCGATCGTCGCGCTCGGCAACGAGGTCGAGACGCTGCGCGGCACGCCGCCGGCGGGCCTCGAGGGCGCGGCCGGCGCCGAGCGGATCGACATGGCGGCGATCAACGATCTGTCCGCGCGCCTCGACGCGCTGGCGGGACGGCTCGCCGCGGTCGAGGAGACGCGCGACGGCTCGAATGCGCCGGGCGGCTCGGGGCTGGTGTCGGCCGATCCGGCGGCGCTCATCGCGCTCGACGATCGGATCACGGATCTGGAGGCGCAGGTCGCCACCCTGACGGAGACGCCGCCGGCGGGCGAAGCGGCGCTCGGCGTCGCGTTCGCGGCGCTCGGCGAAGGCGTCGCCAGCGCCCAGCCCTACGCGGATGCGGTCGCGACCTTCGAGAAGGTCTCCGGCCAAGCGGTCGATCCGGCGATCTCGGGGCCGGCGGAGGCGGGTCTCGCCAATCGGGTCGGGCTCGCCACGCGGTTCGACGCCGCGAGCCGGGGGGCCCTGCTCGGGATCGCGGAGCACGCGGCCGAGACCGGCGACGTGACCTCGCGGATCGGAGGCGTGCTCTCCGGCATGGTCGTGGTCCGGCGCACCGACGCCTATGACGCGCAGACGCCCGAGGGCGTGCTGGCGCGGGCGGATGCGAAGCTCGCCGAGGGCGCGCTCGCCGACGCGCTGACGATCCTCGGAGACCTGCCGGAGCCCGGTCGCGCCGCGATGGCGGACTGGCTGAAGGACGCGGAGACGCGGGCGGCGGCGGAGGCCGCGCTCGATGGGCTGCGCAAAGAGATGCTGGGCGCGAACTGATTTGAAACCCGCGGGCCGAGCTCGCGGCGGAATGGAATGGTGATGAGCATGGGCGCGTTGAACCTGCCGCTGAAGATCCTGGCCTGGGTGCTGCTCGCCGCCGCCGGCGGCATGCTGCTCCATCAGTTCATCGCACTCGAGGGCTTGGCCCGGATCGAGTTCCTCGGGGCGGAATACAGCATGAAGACCAGCGTCTTTCTGGCGCTGATGGTGGCGGTGTTCGCCGCTTTCTGGGTCGCGATGTACCTGTTCGTCTCGGGCGTGCGCGGGATCGCGGGGGTGTTCGACATCTTCCGCCGCTCGCGCCACCGCAGCGGCCTGAAGGCGCTGTCGCAGGCGATGGTGGCGATCGAGGAGGGCGATGGGCGCAAGGCGATGGCGTCCGCGGCCAAGGCGGAGCGGATGCTCGACAACCCCGATCTGACCCGTCTGGTGAACGCGAAGGCGGCGGCGGTCGCGGGCGCGCAGCTTCGAGCGGAGCGCTATTACGAGGCGATGGCGCTCGATGACGACACCGAGTTCCTCGGCGTGCGGGGGCTGCTGCGCCGGGCGCTCGACGAGAAGAAGCCGGAGCGCGCCTTGAAGCTCGCCGAGCGGGCGCATGCGCTGCGCCCGCGGGACGCCGACACGCTCGACCTGCTGTTCACGCTGCAGCGGAAGAAGGGCGACTGGCCGGGCGCTCGGAACACCATCGATGGAATGGCGCGGGCCGGGCGTCTGACGCGCGACGTGGCCGACCGGCGGAAGGCCGTGCTGTTGCTGACCGACGCCAAGGCGAAAGAGAACGCCGGCGATACGGAGGGCGCGACGCGGGACGCTCAGTCGGCCGCGAAACTGGCGCCTGGGCTGGCGCCCGCAGCGGCGATGAGCGCGCGTCTCGCGATGGAGAAGGGCGAGCGCCGTTCGGCCGGACGCACTTTGCTCACCGCCTGGCGCCAGGATCCGCACCCGGAGGTCGCCGAAGCCTACGCCGCGCTGGTCCCGGACGAGACTCCGGAAGGCCGTCTGAAGCGCTTCGAGAAGCTGTTCGCCGCCAATCCGCGCGCCGTCGAGACCAAACTGCTCGAGGCTGAGCTCGGGATCGCGGCCGGCAAGCTGGTGCAGGCGCGCGAAGCGGTGGATGCGGCGTTGACCGCCGGGTCTTCGGCGCGGGCCTATGCGCTGATGGCGGCGATCGCCTCCTCCGACGGCGTGACGGACGCATCCTCCGCCGTGGTCGCGTCGGCGATCCGCGCCTCGTCG
>JBCBRF010000110.1:0-12056 GCA_039819865.1 Pseudomonadota bacterium
CACCGAGCCGCCGGTCTGCGCGGTCGCCACGCCGACGAACAGCGCCGCGGCCGCCGCGAGCAGCGGGATCGGACGCATGATCACTGATCCCCGCCCGTATTCGTGATGAACTTCGTCAGGAGGGTGGTCAGGCTGATGGCGCCTTGGGTGAATTCGAAGCTGTCGCCCGACGTCATCGGGTCGTCCGACGCGCCCGGCTCGAGCGAAATGTAAGTCCCGCCGAGCAGCCCCTCGCTGTCGATCTTCGCCAGCGTGTCGACCGGGATGTCCACGTTTTGGCGCACCGACATTATGATGGTCGCCTCGTAGTCGGCCGGGTCCAATTCGATCGTCGAGACCGAGCCGACCTTCACGCCCGCGATCCGGACGTCGGTGCCCGGCGCCACGCCGGCCGCGTTCGAGAACTTGCCGACGACGGGATAGTGGCTTGCGCCGATATCGCCGCCCGACTGCTGATTGGCGTAGAAGCCGAAGCCGACGGCGACCACAATCACAATCGCGCCGATCAGGGTCTCAACCGGATTGTCGATCTTCATCTCTCAAAACCTCGCAACGGAGCCCTCGCACCAGAGCTGGGGCGCGCGCCGAGGGCGCACCTCGACAGTCGAGGACCGATTAGCCGATTTCTGGGCGGCGCCCGATCATTCTGGGCTCCAGGCCTCGTAATCGCCGCCGGAGCGTTGCCGTTCGCCCGCGCCGTACAGAGAGCCCTTCGGCCGATAGGCGTCGTCCGAGCCGGTGCGATTCGGCAAATGCCCCTTTTCCCAGCTCTTCCGCGGGAGCGGCGCCTTGGTCGGCGGCTCTTCGAAGGTGTGGTGCAGCCACCCGTGCCAATCGGGCGGGACGGTCGAGGCCTCGGCTTCGCCCGCATAGATCACCCAGCGGCGCTTTCCGTCCTTGGTATGGTAGTACTTATTGCCAAGATCGTCTTCGCCGACCAGCGCGCCATGGCGCGAAGTGAAGACCCGGGTGCCGAGGGTTTGACCGTTCCACCAGGTGAACAGCTCCTGAAACAGACCCATCGTCGTCTCTCTTCTTCAACCCCGCGCGCGGCGGTCACGATCCATCGACGTCGACGAAAGTAGGGCGGCCGACGACGCCGCGGACTATGGCCAGCCCATGCGGCGGCGTCCAGCGGCTCTGACGGGGCGACGGCGGATGGTGGCGATCGGCCGCTTCGACCCGCGTGGTTCGGAAAAGGTGGGAATGCGACGACATAGTGTCAGAAATTCAACAATTCCCGTAAGGGTAAGTTCCCGGACGCTACGTCAAACGTTGACCGCGCCGTGCTCGCGACCTCCCAATGCGATGGCGGATACGTAAGGAAGGCGGCTCGAAACGCCCGACTTTCGAAGAACATGCGATGGTGTTTGGGCCGCGCTCGCGCAAAACAACAAGCAGCGGCGCGCAGGGAGGATGAAATGACGACTTTGGTTACTCGTCTGTTGTCGGGGGCCGCGCTGATGGCGCTGGCGGCCGGATCGGCCCAGGCCGGCGGCTTCGCCGTGAAAGAAGGTTCGGTCAGCTCGCAGGGCATGTCGTTCTCGAACTACACCGCGGGCGCGAACGACATCACGCACATCTATCAGAACCCCGCCGCGCTGCAGAAGACTACCGGCAGCACGCTCACCGTTGGCGGCACGATCTCTTACATCACGCCCTCCGCCGACGGCGATTTCGACCAGAATGCGACCGCGGATTTCTTCGGGATTGGCGGCGGCGACGGCAATCCGTCGAAGGACGCGATCGTTCCGGGCACCTATCTCGGTTTCCGCATCCACGAGAAAGCGGCGATCGGCCTGAGCATCACCTCGCCGTTCGGCCTGCGCACGGAGTATGACGAGAGCGACGCCGAACTCGCCACGACCGAGGCGACCGAGACTGAGCTGAAGCTGATCGTCTTTACGCCGACGGTCGCCGCCGAGGTGGTCAAGGGCTTCACCGTCGGCGCGGGCCTGAGCGTCGCCTATGCGGATCTGACCTTCAACGCCGGCGGCAACACGGCGCTGCCGACCAACCCCCAGTTTGAGTATCGCGGCGACGATATCGCGTTCGGGGTCAATGTCGGCGCGCTGATCGATTTCACGCCGTCGACGACGCTCGGGATCTCCTACAAGAGCGGGTTCAATCTGGAAGCCGAGGGGAACTTCTCCGCGGCGGCCCTGGGCGGCGGCACGTTCCATAACTCCACCTTCTCCGCCGACGCGCCGGGCCTGTTGTCGATCGGCCTGCGGCAGAACCTGACCGAGAATCTCGAGCTGGCGCTCGAGGCGCAGTGGCAGAACTGGAGCGTGCTCGACGAGGCGGTCATCAGCAACGACGCCTTCGGCGAGATCCCGGAAACCTTCGGGTACAAGGACGCCTACTTCTTCGCAGCCGGGTTGCAGTATCAGGCGTTCGACTCGCTGCAGCTGCGCACCGGTGTGGCCTATGACCAGACGCCGACGACTGACGAGGATCGGTCGATCCGGGTGCCGGATGAGGATCGGATCTGGCTGTCGGTCGGCGCGTCCTACGAGATCGCCGAGGGAATGAGCGTCGACGCGGCTTACTCCTACCTCCGGGCGATCGAGGACCCGACCGTGGACATCGATGTCGGCGGCACGGAGTTCGGCACGGCCGAGTTCGAAGCCGACGTCCACATCATTTCCGTCGGCGGTCGTTACGATTTCTAAGCGGACCCGCCTTTGAGGCGACCAGCGAGGATGCGCTCGAAAGCCCCGCTCCGGCGGGGCTTTCTTGCTTTTGGAGCGCTCAGAGCGGGTCGAGATCGCCTTCGGCGCGCCGGGCGTGGAAATCGGCCTCGAAGGCTTCGAAAGCGCCGTCGGCGATGGCGGCGCGCATCGCGGCGGTCAGCTCCTGATAGTAATGCAGGTTGTGCGCGGTCAGCAGCATGCTGCTGATGATCTCCTGCGCCTTGAACACATGGTGCAGATAAGCGCGGCTGTAGCCCCGGCAGGCCGGGCAGGCGCAGTCCGGGTCGAGCGGGCGCGGATCGTCCTGGTGCCGCGCGTTCTTGATGTTGACCACGCCGCGGCGGGTGAAGGCCTGCCCCGTTCGCCCGGAGCGCGTCGGCAACACGCAGTCGAACATGTCGATCCCGCGCTTCACGGCGCCCACCAGATCGTCCGGCTTTCCGACGCCCATCAGATAGCGCGGCCGGTCCGCGGGCAATTGCTCCGGCGCGTAGTCCAGCACGCCGAACATCAGCTCCTGCCCCTCGCCCACCGCGAGGCCGCCGACCGCGTAGCCGTCGAAGCCGATCTCGATCAGGCGCTCGGCGCTCTCGGCGCGGAGATCCGGGTGGACCCCACCCTGCTGGATGCCGAACAGCGCATGGCCCGGGCGGTCGCCGAAGGCGTCGCGCGAGCGGAGCGCCCAGCGCATCGACAGCGCCATGCTGTCCGCGACCGCTTCTTTTTCCGCCGGGAAGGGCGTGCACTCGTCGAAGGCCATGACGATGTCGGTGCCGAGCGCTCGCTGGATCGCCATCGAGCTTTCCGGGGTCAGATGGTGCTCCGAGCCGTCGATATGGCTCTTGAAGCGCACGCCGGTCTCGTCCAGCCGGCGCAGGTCCGCCAGCGACATGACCTGGAAGCCGCCGGAATCCGTGAGGATCGGACGCGGCCAGTTCATGAAGCGATGGAGGCCGCCGAGGCGCTCGATCCGTTCAGCGCCCGGGCGCAGCATCAGGTGGTAGGTGTTGCCGAGCAGGATGTCGGCCCCGGTCGCGCGCACCTGCTCCGGCAGCATCGCCTTCACGGTCGCGGCGGTGCCGACCGGCATGAAAGCGGGCGTGCGGATCTCGCCCCGCGGCGTCTCGATGCGGCCGAGGCGGGCGCGGCCGTCCTGGGCCAACCGTTCGAAGCGAAACTCGGAGGTCATCGGTCCTCACGCCCGCGCGGGCTCTCCCAGGGGCGCGGCGTCGCGCCCGCGGGCCGGCCTTTCCCTGAGCAAATTCGTCGACTATCTAACAAGGTGGAGCAAGCCTGAGACAGGATGGGGCGATCATGGCGGACGGACAGTCCATCACGGAAGACCGCGAGCCGGCCGAAGGCGAGCCGCTGATCGCGCCGTCGTCGACGGAACACCCGCTCTACGACCAGGTGATCGGCGCGATCAAGTCGGTCTACGATCCGGAGATCCCGGTGAACATCTACGATCTCGGGCTGATCTACCGCGTCGGCATCGATGGCGAAGGCGCCGTGGAGATCGATATGACGCTGACCGCGCCCGGCTGCCCGGTCGCCGGCGAGATCCCTGGATGGGTGGCGGACGCGGTCGCGCCGGTGCCCGGGGTCAGAACGGTCGATGTCGAGATCGTCTGGGACCCGCCCTGGGATATGGGCAGGATGACGGACGAGGCCCGGCTCGAGCTCGGCATGCTCTGAGCGCGCCGCAACGGAGAAATGACAGCTATGTTCGGCATTCCCGGCAAACAGGCCGTCACCCTGACGCCCGCCGCAGCGACTAAGATCAAGGCGCTGATGGAGGGCTCGGAAGGCAAGGTCCAGGGCCTGCGCATCGGCGTCAAAAAAGGCGGCTGCGCCGGCATGGAGTACACCATGGAGTACGCCGAAGATGTCGGCGCCCATGAGGAAGTGGTCGAGCAGGACGGCGCTCGGGTGTTGATCGCGCCGATGGCGGCGATGTTCATGATCGGCACCGAGATCGACTACGAGACCTCGTTGCTCGAGAGCGGGTTCAAGTTCCGCAACCCCAACGTGGTCGAGGCCTGCGGCTGCGGCGAATCGATCAAATTCGCGGACCCCGCCGCCGGTTAGGCTGGGCCTGCGCTCCGACATTTCGGCTCAGTCGCGCAACACCGAGTGCAGCGCGACGCCATCCGCGGCGATCTCGGCGGCGGTGAAGGCGCCGGTGGCGTATCCGCCGGTGTCCACGCCGATGCGGTGCGGCTTGATCCCCCAGGCGTCCGGGGTGTGGCCATGCACGACCGTCAAACGCAGCGGCCAGGGGTGCTCAGGATCCTCGCCCGCGCGCAGGAACGGCCCGCGGATCCACATCATGTCGCGCTCGGACTGCTGCGATAGGGGCAGGTCCGGATCGAGGCCCGCGTGGACGCACAGCACCCGGCCGGACTGAAAATAGAGATCCATGCCCTCCAGGATCACGCAGGCCTCGGCGCCGATCGCCTTTCGGACGGCGTCCGGATCGCGCGCGGCGCGGTCCGACAGCCCGATCGCCTGAAGCGTCTCGGCCCCGCCCCACTCGGTCCAGGACCAGCGCTCGTCCGGCGTCATCCTCGCGCCGCGGAGCCCGGCGGCGGCGGCGAGATACCAATCGTGATTGCCGAGGAGGAGCCGCGTCTCGCAACCGGGCAGCCCCTTGGCGGCGCGGCGCAGACAACCGATCGGGTCGGGTCCGCGATCGATGAGATCGCCCAGAAAAACCAGGTCGACCTCGCGCCCGGCGTGGCGCTCCTCGACCACCGTCGCCAACCGCTCGAGCAGCGCCTCGAGCGCGTCGAGATGGCCGTGAATGTCGCCGACGGCGAACAACGGGCGCTTGGGAGCGCGGCCGTTCGGGAGCGGACCGGCGCCGGCGAGACCGGGCCGCATCAGGCGCGTCCTTTCGGGTCGGACGTTGCGGGCAAACCCCTTAAGACGCCGTCGGCGGGCCCGCGATCGCACAATGGACCCGCTTTGGTTCGACAAGGGCCCATGTCTTCACCTAGTTTGCGGACAAATACGAACCTTCGCCGCAGTCGGACGTTCGAGCTCCGGCTGAGCAAGAATGAGGATGTAATGCGCTTTTTGTCGTTCATGCTTGGGAAGGGCGTGCCCGCCTATCTCTGGATTGCGGTGTTCTACGTCATCTATGTCGGCGTGGTCGCCGCCCCGGACGCGTTCTCCTCGATATGGTCCGAAGAGGTGGCGCCCGGTCAGCTCTCGATCGCGGAAAAGGTCGAGCTGGTGCTCCGCGAGACGCTGTTCACGATCCCGCTGTTCAGCGGCACCGGTTTCGAGGTGAGCTGGACCACCCTGTTCATCATCTTCGGCTTCTTCGCCGCTTGGATCGAGGTGGTGCGGGCGACGAACGCGCGCAACTTCTCGGGCAACGACTTTATGTCGCTGATCGTGACCGTGATCGCGATCGTGCTGTTCGTCGGCGTCAGCTGGTTCGGAACGACCGCCTTCATGATCGTGCCGCTGGTCGGCATCGGCGATCTGTTGCTCGACCGGCTGGTTGGCCAAGCGGTGGCGCGGCGCGACCTGGCGGTTCCCGGTTACGGCAGCCACTGATCGCGACCACCATCGCACCTCGCGATTCCATCGAGAGCGGTCGACAGGCCGCTTTCGATCCAGTGCCGTCAATCGGCCCTTTCAAGCGTCACGCGCGCGGCGTCCGTCTCATCAAGGAGCTGGGCGCGACGGTCCGTTTCATCAATCCTGAACATGCGCGCAGCGCGCAGCGCCTCGATGAAGGCGGCTTCAGCCTCACCCAGTGGGGGCGGACAGCCGCGGCGCGTCCCGATCACGGGCCCGAAGGCGATTCGCTCACCATCGATCCGGGGCGTCGCGCTCATCCGATTGCAGCCGAGCGACATCGCGGCGCGGCCGTTCTCGAGCAGGATGAACTCGGCGCCGGCGTGGTCGACGCCGTCGTCGACGCCTGAGATCTCAACAATTCGCCAGGCCCCGTCGAGCCCGCCCGCCGAAGCAGGCGACGCCATCAGTGCGATCGCCGCAAACGCGGCCCGGATCGTTCGTCCCACGGCGTTTCCTCCTGATCTTGTGTCTTCTTTGGATCTTCTCAGGCGAGCGCACCGGCCGCCTCGTCCTGATCCGTCGCCTGACGCCGCCACATCTGCGCATAACGACCGTCCTCGGCCAGCAGAGCGGCGTGGGTCCCGCGCTCGACGACGGCGCCGGCGTCGAGCACCAGGATCTGGTCCGCGTCGACGACGGTCGAGAGCCGGTGCGCGATCGCGATCACGGTGCGGTCGCGGCCGAGGGCGCGCAGGCTCGCCTGGATCTCGCGCTCCGTCCCGGTGTCGAGCGCAGAGGTCGCCTCGTCGAGGACCAGGATCGGCGGGTTCTTCAGGATGGTGCGCGCGATGGCGACGCGTTGCTTCTCGCCGCCCGAAAGCTTCAGGCCGCGCTCGCCCACCAAGGTGTCGTAGCCCTGCGGCAGGCTCGCGATGAAGGCGTCGATGCGCGCGGCCTCGGCGGCCCGACGCACCTCCGCCATGGTCGCCTCGGGGCTGGCGTAGGCGATGTTGTAACCGATGGTGTCGTTGAACAGCACGGTGTCCTGAGGCACCACGCCGATCTGCGCGCGCAGGCTGGTCTGGCGCACGTCGCGCAGGTCCTGACCGTCGATGCGGACGGCGCCGCCGGTGACGTCGTAGAACCGGAACAAGAGCCGCGCGATCGTCGATTTCCCCGATCCGGTCGCGCCGACCAGCGCCAGGGTCTGGCCGCCGGCGAGATCGAAGCTCACATCGCGCAGGATCTGGCGGTCGGGATTGTAGGCGAAGTCCACCCGCTCAAAGCTCACGCGCCCCGCGCTCACCCGCAGCGCCGGCGCGCCGGGCTTGTCGCGGATCTCGGCCGGGCGCTCCATCAGCCCGAACATCTCGGTCATGTCGATCAACGCCTGGCGGAGCTCGCGATAGACCGTGCCGAGGAAGTTCAGCGGCAGCATGATCTGGATCATGTAGGCGTTGACCATCACGAAATCGCCGACGGTCATGGTCCCGGCCACGACGCCCTCGGCCGCCATCGCCATCAGCGCGATCAGGCCGGCCGTGATGATCAGGGCCTGCCCGCCGTTCAGCAGGGCGAGCGTCAGCTGGGTCTTGATGGCCGCCTGCTCATAGGCCTGCATCGCGCCGTCATAACGCTCCGTCTCGCGCGCCTCGGCCGCGAAGTATTTCACCGTCTCGTAGTTCAGCAGGCTGTCGACCGCGCGCTGGTGCGCCTCCTGATCGCGGTCGTTCATGATCCGGCGGATCTTCACCCGCCATTCGGTGATGGCGAAGGTGAACGCGATGTAGGCGGCGATGGTGACCAGCACGACAAGCAGGAAGCGCACGTCGAACAGCCAGAACAGGATCGCCGCGACCATCGCCAGCTCCAGGAGCAGCGGAAAGATCGAGAACAGGAGGAAGCGGAGCACGAATTCGATCGCCTTCACCCCGCGCTCGACGATGCGGCTGAGCGCGCCGGTGCGGCGCTCGAGATGGTAGCGGAGCGAGAGCGCGTGGATATGCACGAAGGCCCGGATCGCCAGACGACGGAGCGCCTGCTGGCCGACCTTGGCGAAGGCCACGTCGCGGAGTTGCTGGAACAGGACGCTGCTCAGACGGGCGAAGCCGTAGCCGAGCACCAGTGCGAGCGGCGCCCAGGTCAGCAGCGCGCCGGCGAGGTCGCCGTCCGCCGCGCCCTGCCCCGCCCCGGCTTCAAGCCCCCCTTGGACGCCCCCTTGGATCCCCGCTTGGATTCCCCCTTGGATTCCCCCTTGGCCCAGCGCGTCGACCGCGGCCTTAAAGAAGAACGGGGTGACGACCGTCGCGATCTTGGCGCTGAGGAGCAGCAGCATCGCCAGGACGACGCGGACCTGGATCTCGGTCTCGCCGCGCGGCCAGAGATAGGGCGAGACGCGGCGCACGATCTCGCCCGGGCCGAGCGTCCTCGGCTGCTCGGGCTGCTCATCGGAATGACGCGCCATGCGGCGACGGCGAGAGAGAGGTCTCAATTGCTCTCCGTCGCCCCGCCGGTCCGACCAGGCGCATTCGGCAGGTCGAGAATCTGCCCCGGATAGATCAGGTCGGGATCCCGGATCTGGGTCCGGTTGCCCTCGTAGATCACCGTGTACTGGAAGCCGTCGCCATAAACATAGGTCGCAATGCGCCAGAGATTGTTGCCGGGCTGGACGACGACCGCGCCGGCGCGCAGCACGATGTCCTGAACCGGTTCGCGCTCGAACGGCGTTTCGGCGCGCCCGATCACGACGCCGGCCGTCGAAAGCTGATCGACCCGGAGCGTGTAGCGCGCGGGCTTGATCTCCTGCGCGACGCGGACCCGCCATTCGCCGTCAGGGTTCACCTGGGCTTGGGCCGACAGCGCATTGTCGAGATAGAGCCGGGTGGTCGAACCGGGCTTGCCGCGGCCCGCGACCACGACATTGCCCTTCTCGTCATAGCTCACCGCATCGATCGAGACGCCGTCCTGCGCGACGCGCTCGCCCGTCTGCATCACCACCGCGCCTTGCGCGCTCGGGCGGACCGCGACCGGCGCCTGACCGGGCTCGGCGGGCCGGGTCAGGATCACCGGGGCGGCCGCCAGCAAGGTCTCGCCGTCCGCGTTCTCGGCGGACAGGTTGAGGCTGCGGGTCTCGCGATCGCCGAAGGCGGCGTCGACCAGGGCGACGAACTCGCCGCGGCGGTCCGCCCGCACCTCGGCTGCGAGCTCGCCGTCGAGCAGCACGCTCACCACGGCGCCCGGCTGCGCGCGCCCCGCGAGCACCGTC
Source organism: Pseudomonadota bacterium (assembly GCA_039819865.1). Taxonomy (GTDB): domain Bacteria; phylum Pseudomonadota; class Alphaproteobacteria; order Rhodobacterales; family Rhodobacteraceae; genus JBCBRF01. The sequence goes on from JBCBRF010000110.1 coordinate 9,496, forward strand.
GAGCCGTCCGGCGCGACGCGGACGAGATCGAAGCTCGGGCGATCCTCGAGATCCTCGCCGCGGGCGACCGGCTCCGTGGGCGCCGTCGCCGCGATGCGCTCCGGCGTCGTGCTGGTGCGGTCAAACTCGGAATCGTTCGATTCGACTTGGGCGTCGTTCGTGGGCGCGGCCGCGACGCGGACCGAGCCGCCCGCCCCCGCCTCGCCCGAAACGCCGCGACCCGGCGCGTCCACGCGGACCGACTCCTCCCGCGTCGCGGCGACCGCGCGACGATCGAGGGGCGGCAGTTCGTCAGCCTCGCCGAGCGGCGGCGTATCGCCGGTCGGAAAAGAGGGCGGAAGCCCTTCGGCCGCCTGGAGCGAAGCGCCGCCGGAGTCGGGCGGGGCTTCCGCTCCGAGCCGCGCCGCTCCGGAGAGCGCCCGGTTCAGCGGGGCGGCCGCAAGCGGCGCCTGATCCGCGGGCGCTTCGGCGGTCGCCGCGGTCGCGTTCTCCGAAACGGCGTCATCTTGGGCCGCGCCGTCCAGAGCGACCCGCGGGCTCGCGTCGCGCTCCGAACCGTCCGAGCTCGGAGGACGCCCGGCGTCGGCCGCGCTCGACGCGTCCGCCACCGGCTGCGGCGCGCGTCCGGCGATCTCGGTCGGTTCAAACCGCGCCGAACCGATCCAGTAGCCCAGGATACTGAGCGCGCCCACGGCCAGCATCACCAGGAGCACCAGGATTCCGTCGCGACCCTTCATTTCGCCCTCCTTCGGGCGCCCCGCCTTCGCGGAACGACGCATCGCCGCGCAGAGCCGCTCTCGCGGCGCGCCCGGTCGTTTCATTCGCCCCGCGCAACGCGCCGACGGTCCCGAGCGGACCCCGGATTTGCGCGGGCGGCCGCACGGTTATAGTACCGGCGTCAGGCGCGCGAAACCCGCTTCGCCGTCGACTTAATCATGCGCCTGTCCCGGTCCGAGATCGGAGACGCCGACAGCTCGGAGGCCGCTCATGTCGAGCCCGGACGCCAAGACGGATCCGAAGTCCGGCCCAAGAGGCTTGCATCCGACCGGCCGGACGCCGAGCGTCTGCGTCTATTGCGGCGCCAAGCCCGGGCGCAACCCCGCCTTTCGCGCCGCGGCCGAAGCCTTCGGCGCCGGTCTGGCGGGGCGGGGCTGGCGGCTGGTCTACGGCGCAGGCGATCTCGGGCTGATGGGCGCAGTGGCGACCGCCTGTCTCGACGCGGGCGGCGAGGCCTTCGGCGTCATTCCCCAAGGCCTCTGGGAGCGTGAGATCGCCAAGCGCGACCTGCCCCATGTCGTGGTGGCTGAGAGCCTCCATCAGCGCAAATCCCTGATGTTGCGGAACGCGGATGCGGTGGCGGTGCTGCCCGGCGGGCTCGGCACGCTCGACGAGATCGCCGAATGCGTGACGTGGGCGCAGCTCGGGATCCACGCCAAGCCGATCGTGATGCTGGACGCCGAGGGCTATTGGGGGCCGCTCCGCGCGCTGTTCGACCATATGGCGGACCAGGGCTTTCTGCACTCAGGGCTTGAGCGCCATCTGCTCTGGGCCGACGACGCCGCGGGCGCGCTCGCGCTCCTCGAGGCGGAGATCGCCGGCGCGCCGCCGCTGCTGTGAGCGCGTCCCAACCGCGTGAGACCGATCTTTACGCTCCCCTCAAGCGGCTGCTCGAGGGGCAAGGCTACGCCGTGAAGGGCGAGGTGGGCCCGGCCGATCTGGTCGCCCTGCGCGGGTCGGAGGCGCCGTTGATCGTCGAGCTCAAGACGCGCTTCTCCCTCGCCTTGGTGCATCAGGCGATCGAGCGCCAGGCGCTGAGCGACACGGTCTATGTCGCGACGCCGCGGGGGAGCGGCCGGGCGTTCCAGACGGCGCTCGCGCGAAACCTGCGGCTTTGCCGCCGGCTCGGGCTCGGGCTGATCACCGTCCGTCTCTCGGACGGCTTCGTCGAGATCCACTGCGACCCGGCGCCCTATCGGCCCCGTCCGTCGAAGCCGAAAAAGGACCGGCTGTTGCGGGAGTTCGCGCGTCGGGTGGGCGATCCGAACGCCGGCGGGTCGAGCCGGCGGGCGGGGCTCGTCACCGCTTATCGCCAGGACGCGCTCCGCTGCGCCCGGCTCCTGGCCGAGCAGGGCCCGACCAAAGCGGCGCGCGTCGCCGCGGCGACCGGGATCGCGAAGGCGCGGGCGATCCTGGCGGATGATCATTACGGCTGGTTCGAACGGGTGGCGCGCGGCGTCTATGCGCTCACCCCGGCCGGAACCGAGGCGCTCGACCGCTATGAGGCGGCCGCGGCGGCCGCGCTCCCTTCGTCCCCTGCGCCCACCGCCGAGCGCGCCGCCCCCAGCTGAGCGCCGCCGCTTTCTCTCCGGAGCCGCCGTCGCGCAGCGCTTCAACGACGGGCGCCGAGCCGGGGGCAAGGGTCTCCGGCGAAGCCGGCGCGACAGCGCCCTTGCGCCCGGCTCGGCGCCCGTCGAGGACGGCCGGGCGGCGTCGGCGCCGGAAACCGCACTTCGGGCCGGCGAGCTCGATCTCCTTTACATCGCACCGGAACGCCTGAGCTC